>NZ_JAHOJD010000020.1:0-3641 GCF_019129655.1 Bifidobacterium sp. MSK.17.10
GGCGCGATAAGGAAAGCCGTCCGCGAGGAATTGGAACTCTCTCACGCGGACGGCGATTCAGAAGATGGTTCGAGAGATTTTAAGAGAACGGTCCTTAGTTCTTCAAGCGTTCAGCACACGCTTGATAAGCGTCGGAACCATCATCGATGATGTCGAGGCTCATTGTGGTACCGCAATGCAGAGAAACGGTGATTATGTTCTCTTTGCCATCGTTGGTTCTCGCAATGAAGGATTTGCGTTTGCGTTCTCCGGGCTTCATTCCTTTCAGAATCTCCTCGATTTCGTTGAACTGTTCGGCAAGGAAATCTGGAGCGCCCGGAAGCACAACACCATCGACTTTAAGAAAGCTCTTATCCATTTCACCTCCTTTCATGCTCGGATTGAACATTACAAGCATATGCGAAGGAGCAATCAAAAATCCAAGGAGAATCCAATGAACAATGAAATCCAGCCTTTCGAATTCGAAGGAAACAAAGTCAGGGTGTTCGCCGCATTGGCGGCGGCGTTGAAGCCGATGAACACAACGAAGGACATCGCGGACAACTGCGGCATCAAGGAAGGCACCCTGGCGTACTGGCGTAGCGCGGGCATCGGCCCGAAGTTCGTGAAGGTAGGACGGATCGTCATGTATCCGAAGGAGCAGATGATCGCCTATTTCGCACAACACCTGTACCAGTGCACGGCCGAATACGAGGAAGAGGTGGGTGCGTGATGAGCGCGTGCCTTGAAATCAACAACATTCCGCAGAAAAAAGCGAAGCGTATCAGTGACTATCTCTTCGCGCATTCCGGCAAATGGATAACGGACGACCCGATCAGAGCCGAGTTCTTAGGCGACGGGAAGGCGTTCGTAATCTTCCCCGCGGTCGCGGAAGTGGACTCGAGGGAATTCATGACGATGTTGGGGGATGAGTGATGATTGTTACAACCAAGCCAAGCGCTCTTAGCGTGGTGGCGTCCATCATCTGCGCGATATCCGGAATCTGGACGTTTGCCTGTGGACTCAAATCTCTGAATCAATTCCAGATTCTTCTTGGCTGCTCCCTTCTGCTCAACGGGTTGCAGATTGGCGCTAGATGGGTGATGCTGCGGGAACTGAACAGGAACTACCTGCTCATGCGCCGATCTGTGCTATGTACGGAACCGCCGCGAGAGCAAGAGCGGGAATCTGAACGATGAAATCAGCGAACATCCCACCCATGTATTTCTCCTTGATCTTCTGCCAGCGGGATTGGTCCTTGGTGTGCGATTCGGCGATGTACAAGGCTCCAAGCAGACGCTGCATGGCGTCATTGAGCTCGAACGAGCCGCAGCTCTCCCAATCGTTGACGCATCGGCGAACCTCGGTCGTGAGATTAAGCACATACGACTTCAACGCCGCCGGCATGCTCACATCCTCTTTCAGGCACTGCTCGATTTCAGAAAGGAAGTCGGAGATGTTCTCCCTGTCCTTGTCCTCCATCCGCACATCCAGCTCTACCCACCTGTCGGCGATGGTCTGCAAAGCCAGAACCGCCGCGGGATCCAACCTATTGGTCGAACCGGCCAACGTGCTGAAGTTCCGACGATGTCCGTCCATGGCATCGTCGGAGAATGATTCCCACAAGGCTTTCCAAATACCGGGCATCTGTGATTTCGCCATGTCGAGACGTTTCACGCCACGGGCGATCAGCGTATCAAGTGTTCTTTCGGTGCTGCACATGGCCGTGTATGCGGGCAGCACGTCCTTCCGGAATCCGTCGGGCTGCTGCTCGACCTCAAAAAACTGCAGTAGGTATTCGGCTGCATTCGACATTGATGCTTCTCCTAACTGTTCGGCCCGCACGTCGCATATGCGGGATGACACCGATTTTAGGAGGGGGCCGGGCGGTTCTCCTAACGCCGCCCGGCATCACACACGCAAAGGAGGCGCGTGATGGTCTTGCAGCAGATGATGACCACCACACAGGTGGCGAGGCTTTTCGTGGCCGAATGGCTCAGGGAAGGCGAGACGAATTGCACGAGGAGCATTGCATGAGCGACATCCGCAAAGCCTGTGTCGAAGCGATATTCAGGGAATTTGAGGACGAGGGCGACGCCATCCGTCCGGCCTATGCCGACGGGTGGGACGAAATCGAAGCAAGGCGTTCGCTCGGTCACATCGTCGGATACGTCGACCTCGACGTGGCCGACATCGTGGACATCGTCATCGACACCATCAACAAGGAGCTGTGATGGAATCAATGCCTCTGGCTGTTGGTCAGGCACTGCTCGACTTCGTCGTTGCGTCTGGCGCCGAGCTCCGTAGTGTAAGCGACGTGGACCGTCACACGACAGGATCCACATCCGATGAACGCGAAGCCGGGTTGGGAGTTCAGACGGTCGATACCGGCCTGGTCTTCGAATATCTGCTTGGAGAAGAACTCGCTTTCGAGCGCGACCTCTCCGAACGGCGCAACCTCGTCGACGTGCCGTTGCGCAACGGTCTGGTCTTTGCAACGGACGAACACGGACACGTCTCGTGCCATGTCGGGGCAATCGTTGACAAGGAAGACGGTCGAGGTTTCTCCATCGTATTCGACCCGCCACTTGTGGACCGTCTGGTCGGCGGTGACGGACAACGCCCGCTGGCTGATCGAGTTCGCGTCTGCAGCTATCTCGTTCGCCTTTCCTGCAAGGCGGTTGGACTGCTCGGCGGCACGCTTCGATTCGACAGCGATCCGGTTGGCTTCCTCAGCCGAGCCGTTCGCCTGCTCCGAGAGCTTGTTGCCATGGCGCGCCTGGAACAAGGCGACACATCCGGCGACACCGCCAACCAATCCCGTGATGGCGCCAACGACGCCGGTGACCACATTGATGTCCATTCCACCGATTCTACGAACGGAGGCGAACGATGAAGGTTCTTGCCCGCGTCATCCTGCATCAGCTGCTGTTCGCGGTGTGGCTTGCCGCCATATGGGTGCTGTATTGCACGCCGGCCTGCACGCACCCCATCGAACATCTCGTCGCGGCGCCGTTCGCGGTGCTCATCCCCGCGGCCGTCATCATGCACCGCCTGTGCTCGGACCCACGCTTCATCCGATGGGTGGACGAACTCGAGCGATGAAAGACCTGGGCGGCTCCTCACACATTGCGGCATGGACGTGGTTCGTCATGCGCGTCCATGCCGGAACCGCCCACCCGTCAAGGAAAAGACGTTAAAACCAGCCGGACGGGTCATCTTCTCTCTTCTCCTCCCGCCCGGCCCTCGCCGGGGCCCGCGACAGGATGCGGGCGCCATGGATCGGCGTGCTGAGGTCACGTCGGCGGATGGATGCGCGGTTCGATTCCGCGCCCCGGCACGAACCAATCCAAAGGAGGCAAACGTTGCCAAGCAAAACACCAATCAGACCAGAAGGCGAGAAGTGGTTCGAATGGCCACTCACACCCGCCAGCGCCGGCATGACGGCCGCCGAACTGATCGGCGAACTGTACGAGACCATCAGCGCGCTCAACCACGACCGTGGCTGGAACCTCACCATGGTCGCGCCGGCGCGCTTCGGCGAGATCGTCATCGACCGCGAGGCCGGATGCCTGCGCGCGAAATGCGCGTGGAAGGCCAAGGATCCAAGCCAGCTCGGCCCCGAGCCCGACGGATACGTGAAGGGAGCCTGACATGGCCAT
>NZ_JAHOJD010000021.1:0-3289 GCF_019129655.1 Bifidobacterium sp. MSK.17.10
GTGGCGCGTGGTGGTTTGAGAACTGGATAGTGGACGCGAGCAAGAGAAACTGAAAGAACGTTTCTTTTTGCTTATCGCGATTTCGCCAAACTCTTCAATTGAGTTTGGTTTCGAGATCGATCGTTTTGTGATCATTTTAGTGTTAAGATTTGTCGTCTGGCGATCTTGCTATCAGGAAACCCGCGGGTGGGGCAATGACAATTTGTTTTGCTGTTGTGCCGCTTGCGAGGGCGTATGGTGGATGCCTTGGCAGACAGTACCGATGAAGGACGTTTGAGGATGCGATAATCCTAGGGGAGCCTCCAACATGGCTTTGATCCTAGGGTCTCCGAATGGGGGAACCCGCCGGCCGTCATGGGCCGGCACCGCCTATGGGCGGGGGGTACGCAGGGAAGTGAAACATCTCAGTACCTGCAGGAAGGGATACTCCGTGAGTAGTGGCGAGCGAAAGCGGATCAGACCAAACCGGTTGCGCGTGATACCCGTCGGGGGTTGCGTTGCCGGTGTTGTGGGATCACGTGTCCCGGTTCCGACGGGCCGGGCGGGAGTCATAAAACGGCTTGCCAGGGGAACAGGCTTGAAGGCCTGGCCGTAGAGGGTGCCAGCCCCGTACCTGGACGTGAGCCGTCTTCCGATCGTGTTGTCCCAAGTAGCGCGGGCCTCGTGGAATCCCGCGTGAATCAGCCCAGACCGTTGGGTAAGTCTAAGCATACCTGTCTGACCGATAGCGTACCAGTACCGTGAGGGAAAGGTGAAAAGCACCCCGGGAGGGGAGTGAAACAGTTCCTGAAACCGTGCGCCCACAAACCGTCGGAGCCTCTGTGTGGGGTGACGGCGTGCCTATCGAAAAATGAGTCTGCGAGTCAGTGGCGGGTGGCGAGCATAAGCCGTGTGGCGTATGCGTAGCGAAAGCGAGTCTTAAAAGGCGTTTGTAGTCGCTTGTCCTGGACCCGAAGCGGGATGATCTAGCCCTGGGCAGGTTGAAGCGCGGGTAAGACCGCGTGGAGGACCGAACCCACCTGGGTTGAAAACCGGGGGGATGACCTGGGGCTAGGGGTGAAAGGCCAATCAAATTCCGTGATAGCTGGTTCTCTCCGAAATGCATTTAGGTGCAGCGTCGGTCGATTGCGTCGCGGGGGTAGAGCTACCGGATGCTTGCGGGCCCTTGTTGGGTACCAACAGCAGCCGAACTCCGAATACCGTTGACGTGTATTCCGGCAGTGAGTCGGCGGGGGATAAGCTCCGTCGTCGAGAGGGAGACAGCCCAGACCGTCGTCTAAGGTCCCGAAGCGTGTGCTAAGTGGGAAAGGATGTGGAGTCGCATAGACAGCCAGGAGGTTGGCTCAGAAGCAGCCATCCTTGAAAGAGTGCGTAACAGCTCACTGGTCTAGTGGTTCCGCGCCGACAATGTAGCGGGGCTCAAGCACACCACCGAAGACGCGGCAGCAATCTTCATGGTTGCTGGGTAGGAGAGCGTCCTGCATGGGGCGAAGCGGCCGGGTAACCGTGCCGTGGACCGTGTGGGAGTGAGAATGCAGACATGAGTAGCGAGAGACGGGTGAGGATCCCGTCCGCTGGATGACCAAGGGTTCCGGGGCCACGTTCGTCGTCCCCGGGTGAGTCGGGTCCTAAGGCGAGGCCGACAGGCGTAGTCGAATGGATGAACGGGTGGATATTCCCGTACCGACCATGGACCGGCAAAACCGAGACGGTGAGTACTAACCTCCGCCTCGTGGTGGTTCCTTCCTTCGGGTTGGTTCCGCCGCGTGGTGTTGGGAGCGTAGCCGTAGTAGGTCAGCGCAGGGGTGACACGGAATGGGAGCCGGCCGCGGAGGTGGTTTTCCGTGGTCAAGCACGCAGCCAGTCATGTAGGCAAATCCGCATGGCGCGCATGGCGAGGTGTGATGATGGGAGCCGTTATGGTTCGATATCCGGTTGTCCAGGCCGTCGAGAAAAGCCTCGGCGTGAGGGCCATGGCCGCCCGTACCCCAAACCGACACTGGTGGTCAGGTAGAGAATACCAAGGCGATCGAGCGAATCCTGGTCAAGGAACTCGGCAAATCACTCCCGTGCCTTCGGTATAAGGGAGACCCGCTGGGGTGAACCGGCTAGCCCGGGGAGCTTTGGTGGGTGGCACAGACCAGGGGGTAGCGACTGTTTACCAAAAACACAGGTGCATGCGAAGGCGAAAGCCGCTGTATATGCACTGACGCCTGCCCGGTGCCGGAAGGTTAAGAGGATCCGTCAATCCCTTCGGGGACGAAGCGGTGAATTCAAGCCCCGGTAAACGGCGGTGGTAACTATAACCATCCTAAGGTAGCGAAATTCCTTGTCGGGTAAGTTCCGACCTGCACGAATGGCGTAACGACTTCCCCACTGTCTCGACCAGGAGCTCGGCGAAATTGCAGTACGAGTAAAGATGCTCGTTAAGCGCAGAAGGACGAAAAGACCCCGGGACCTTTACTATACCTTGGTATTGGCGTTAGGCGCGGATTGTGTAGCATAGGCGGGAGGCTTCGAAGCGGGTGCGCCAGCATTCGTGGAGCCGCAAGGTGAAATACCGCTCTGTTCTCGTTTGACGTCTAACCTCGACAAGTCATCCTTGTCAGGGACAGTGCCTGGCGGGTAGTTCAACTGGGGCGGTTGCCTCCCAAAGAGTAACGGAGGCGCTCAAAGGTCCGCTCAGCCCGGTTGGCAATCGGGTGTCGAGTGTAATCGCACAAGCGGGCTTGACTGCGAGGACGACGGTCCGAGCAGGGACGAAAGTCGGAGATAGTGATCCGGTGCCGGCGCACGGGCGCGGCATCGCTCAACGGATAAAAGGTACCCCGGGGATAACAGGCTGATCATTCCCAAGAGTCCATATCGACGGGATGGTTTGGCACCTCGATGTCGGCTCGTCGCATCCTGGGGCTGGAGCAGGTCCCAAGGGTTCGGCTGTTCGCCGATTAAAGCGGCACGCGAGCTGGGTTCAGAACGTCGTGAGACAGTTTGGTCTCTATCCTCTGCGCTCGTTGGAATCCTGAGGAGGCCTGCCCATAGTACGAGAGGACCTGGGTGGACGAACCTCTGGTATGCCGGTTGTCGCGCCAGCGGCACGGCCGGTTGGCTACGTTCGGGAGGGATAACCGCTGAAAGCATCTAAGCGGGAAGCCTGCTCCAAGATTAGGATTCCGTACGGTCTTGAACCGTTGTAGCCCGCATGTTGAACACGTGTTTGATAGGCCGGAGGTGGAAGCCCCGTGAGGGGTGGAGCCGACCGGTACTAACGGGCGACGGCGACACAACA
>NZ_JAHOJD010000022.1:0-3065 GCF_019129655.1 Bifidobacterium sp. MSK.17.10
TCGCGTTCGACGGATTCACGGTCGCGGTCAGCTGCACGCTCGCCCCGGACTTCAGGCTCAGCCTGCCGTCCTTCACGCCGTCACCCGAAATGGAGACCGACGACACCGGAACCGGGGCGTCAGCCACAGTAACAACGACCGAAGCCGTCTTGCCGCCAGCAGTCGCTGTAATCGTTGCAGTACCAGCCTTCATAGCAGTGACCTTGCCGTCAGACACCTTAGCCACAGAATCGTTTGAGCTGGTCCAAGAAACCGTCTTGTCGGTAGCGTTGGACGGGTTCACGGTAGCGGTCAGCTGCACGCTCGCGCCCGACTTCAGGCTCAGCTTGCCGTTGCTCACACCGGAACCCGAAATTGAGACCGAAGACACCGGAACCGGCTGCGGGGTGTTGCAGTTCACCGCGCTCACCGCGGCGGAGGTTCCATCCCAGCTCACTTTGCCGGAGAATTCGATGCCGGGCTGGCTGGCGCCAGGAGTCTGCGAGCCGGAGCCGTTGGTGAAGATCACGCGATACGTGCCCTCGCCCAAGTCCGGAACCTCGTACTTATAGGTGCCGGCCTTCGCGCAGGAGTCGTCAGCGGTCAGCTGGGTCATCGCAACGCCAGGCCACTTGCCGTTGTTCTTGGACGTAGTGTCGTTGTATACGTATGCATACACCTTGTCCCAGCCGGCAGGCTTGGTGGCATAAATCACGTTGGAGAGCTCAGGCTTCACGCCAGTGATCTTGATGGTGATGCTATCGGACTGCTGGTTTGTGCCGGCGGTGGCGGTGATCTTCACCGTTCCTGCCTTGAGACCGGAAACCTTGCCAGTGGAATCCACCGTAGCTACCGAAGTGTCGGAGGAGGTCCAAGTCACGTTGGCGCGTTTTCCTGCCGGATTCGTGGTCACGTCAGCCTTCAGCTGCACGCTCTGGGTGGAGCCGAGATCCATGGAAGTCGGGCCGGAGACCTTGATTCCGGTGACGTTGACGTTCCTCCAGTGGCAGGGCTCCCTGGAGTTGATGTAGCAGTCCGGATCCAGATTGTTCTTCTTGAACCATGCCTGGCAATCCTTGTCGCACGGGCTTTCGGTGCCATCGTTCGGATCATAGGTCGGGTCGCCGTACTTGGTGTAGGAATACGTGTGCTTGATGGCTTCGCCGTCCGCACCGGTACCCTTCACCGTAACCGTCACCACTTCGTCGGACTTGGCCTTGGCACCGATCTTGATGGTGTCGCCGTCCTTATAGGAGCCGGACTGTCCATCGGACGTGGTGTAAGTGGTGTCAGAGGCCTGATAGGAACGCAGCGTGATTAGCTTGGATTCTCCAGGAATGGTACCCTTGTTCGGATATGCCTCAGCAGTGGAGACCTTGCCGGAACGCGTCTTGTTGGAGAATGCTGCGATAGACTTCGCCTTCACAGAGCCGGAAGTGACCTTGCCGCCGGACACGGTGATGGTGGAACCGGTGACCTCATCGGCGTAGGTGCCGTTGGCGAGCTTGGTGGACTGGCCAGAGAGATTCTTCTCCGCGCCGTTCGCATTCGCCACGACCATGCCGTCCTGTGCGGCGGAGCCGGCGTAGCGTTCCACCATCAGGCAGTTGTCGTCACCGCAGTTGGAAACGTTGGAGTCCTCGCCCACCATGGCGTTGCGGAAGTGGTTCACCGCCACGACCTCCGGATCCTTCCACAGGTCGGAGCCGGCATCGCCGAGCTTGGAGTTCTCAGTGAACGGTCCACTGCCATTGCCATACGTGCCTTTACCACCGGTGCCGTAGGTGCCGCCGTCCTTGTACGGGCGGTCGAAGAACAGGCTCATGCCGTTCTTCTGCGCGGTCACGCCAGCCCAGCCGTACTTGATCCACTCATCAGACAGTTCCTGCGGAATATTGGCCTCGCCGTTGGAGAAGTTATCGTGCGATTCCACCCAGTTCACGGACTTGTCTTCGGTCACCTTGCTATGGGAGGTGAAGTGGCTTGCTCCAAGGTTCTTGAACTGCACGGCATTGCGCACCTCATGGCCGTAGCTGGAGTCGGTGATGCCGCCGCCACGCGGGGAGTTGCTGTTGAACAGGTTGGCGTAGTCGGCTTCACGGACGTTGGCGTCCTCAAGCACCTCGCCGTACTGGTACTGGGAACCGTTCTTCAGGATGGTGTTCCAGTAGTTCGACTTCTTACCGCCGAACACCTCATCCGGCAGCTCGATGTGCTTGGCCGCGTCATAACGGAAGCCGTCCGCGCCGTCGGCCACGGTCTGCTTGAGCAGGTCGGCCATGCCTTGGGTGACGGTGTCATCCTGGGTGTTCAGATCCCACAGGCCGGAGAGCTTGTGCTGGGTGCAGTCCTCGCGGTTGTTGTAATCGGAGATCTGCTTGTCCTCATGGAAGTAGGCCTTGTTCTGCCACTTCTTGGCGATCACGTCGAAGTCGGACGTGAAGTGGTTGGACACGGAATCGACGATGATGCGCAGGCCATACTGATGGGCCATCTTGCACATTTCCTTGAACTCGTCTTCCGAACCGACCACATAGTTGCCGATGGACATGTCGGTTGGCTGGTAGACGTAGTACCAGTTGAGATACCAGTTGCCGGTGCCGAGCTTGCGGTTGTCCTTGATTTTGACGATTGGTTCGGTTTGGATGGAGGTATAACCGGCCTTGGCGATATCCGGAATGTTCTCCATGATGGTTTTGAAGGACCATTCGAAGGCGTGCAGGGTCGCGCCGTCCTTCATATCCTTTGGCAGGCCGTACTTCTGACGGGCGGTCTCGAACGTCGGATTGCCGATGGTATCGACGTAGCTGTCACGGGTGGCGGCGTTGGCCTGCTGCGGTGCGGCCGTAGCGAGTGAAAGACCCGCGAGCAGCGTGGTGGCCGCGGCAAGGAACGCCACGGTCTTCTTGCTCAGACGAGCAAGCGTTGCTGATTGTTTCATCATCTTCCTTGATTGGATTGGATTTGTTCAGGTAAGGCTGAGGCCCGATTCCCTTGGAATACGGAACCAGGCCTCAGCTGTCTTCGGTTATTATTTGTTGGTTGCCGCGCAGTTTGGTGTGACGTCGGTGATCATCTGACCGCCG
>NZ_JAHOJD010000023.1:0-2911 GCF_019129655.1 Bifidobacterium sp. MSK.17.10
GCCATCCACCAGCCGACCAGCACCACCCACAGGATGTTGGCCAAGGCAGAGCCGACTCCGCCGCCGTATTGCACGGTTTTGCCAAACGGCGTCAGGGTGAGTCCCGCCATCTTGAACGCTTGAAGGCCGAACGGGATGCCGATGATGGAGATGCACAGAATCAGTCCCACCAATGCCCATCCGATTGCGATGGCCAACCCACCAAGAATGATCCACAGGATATTGCCGAGAACTCGCATGATTTGCCCCTTTCCGATTCCGGTCGATGCCTCGCATGTCCGGCTTCACTATTTTGCCAGACATCATGACGGAAACACGAGACGCAACCCTTGGCTCGCCCCTGATTCATCCTCGGACCGCTACCCAGGCGGATCGTATGCGGTAAGCCCAATCCTTTTGTAAAGATTTTGTGTATTGTCGGGCATGCGTGGGTTTCACCGTCAATCTGAATGATGATAGGCTTCTCGATGTCTGCCGTACGAAGACCCGTCAAGGAGATGCCATGAACCTGTATCGCTACGCGATGTTCATCGCACGCACCTGCCGTGGGTCGTTCGTCGGCAATGTTCTGTTTGCCAATCCACAAATGTCCCTTTTTTCGATGCTGGTGTAGCGGGGACACGCCTTATGCCGGGATGCACCGATGGCCCATCCGCGGTCGACGTCGCATGAATCGCTCACCATAGCCATCAACTTACGCAAAGCCGCGAATCGTTTGCCGTATATGAATGCGGAACGGATGGCGGCTTTTCCTTTACCCCGGACTCATCGGTGTCCCCGCGTCTTGACACAAGTATGGGGCCGGATCGCCCACACATGCCGTTACCAACAGAAGGAAATGCTGTGACCTCACAGAAAACCGCGGAATTCGGGTCCGCCGCCAGTTCCGTAAAGCCTATTGATTCGCACGCCCGATTCATCGTCGTGGGTGTGATCGTCGTCGGCTCGTTCATTGCGCTGCTCAACCAGACCGTCATGTCACCGGCCTTGCCGGCACTGATGCGTGATTTCAATATCACCACCGGCACCGTGCAGTGGGTGACCAGCGTCTACATGCTGGTATCGGGCATCATGGTGCCGATTTCAGGCTATCTGATTGATAAATTCTCCACCCGAAAGCTCTTCGCCGGAGCCCTTGCCACTTTCATGGTCGGCACACTGCTGTGTGCCGTCGCGCCGAATTTCGTGCTGTTGCTCGTCGGACGCATACTGCAATCCGCCGGCTCCGGCGTGCTGTTGCCATTGGTCGCCGTAGTGCCGATGCTCGTCTATCCGCCGGATAAGCGCGGCACCGCCATGGGCATGGCCGGTATCGTCATGGCCGCCGGCCCGGCTATCGGCCCGGTTGTCGGTGGTCTGGTGATTGACAGTTTCGGATGGCGCCCGATGTTCATTGGCATCGCAATTGTGGCACTGGTCATCCTTGTCGGAGGCACGATGATGCTCAAGAACGTCGGCGAGTTGAAGAACCCAAAGCTCAACGTCCTGTCCGTGATCCTTTCGACCATCGCGTTCGGTGGCCTGCTCTATGGCTTCTCGTCCGCTTCCACGATGGGATGGGCCAGTCCGGTCGTCATTACCTCAATCGTCGTTGGTCTTGTGGCCTTCGTCGCATTCGTATACAAGCAAGTCAAGCTCGATGAGCCATTGTTGCGCGTTGACACCCTTGCCACCCGCAACTTCCGCAACTCCGCGATTCTGGTCACTCTGATTAACGCCGCAGTCGCCGCAACCAACGTGACGTTGCCTATCTTCATCCAGAATGTGCTCGGCCAATCCGCCACCGTCACCGGCATGGTCATGCTGCCCGCCGCGGCGGTCGGCATCATCCTGAGTCCGGTCGCCGGTGCCGCATTCGACAAATTCGGCCCGCGCGGCGTGGGCATCGGCGGCCTTGCGCTCATGACCATCTCTCTTGGTCTTCTCGGCACCATCAACACCAGGACATCAGTGCTGTTTGTCGCCGTGTTCTGCGCATTGCAGGCATCCGGTCAGGCTATCGCCAACATGCCGATCAACACTTGGGGCGTCAACGCTTTGCCGAACGACATGATCGCCCATGGCAACGCCATCGCCAACACCGGCCGCCAGATCGCGGCAGCCATTGCGACCTCGCTTCTGGTCACCGCAGAAACATCCGTGACCGCCTCGCACATGTCCCAGGGTGTGAAGTCCGCCACGGCCAGCGGCATCGCGTTCTCCTACCTGCTGTGCGCCGCCATCTCGCTGGTCGCCCTGATCATCTGCATCTTCACCGTCACCAGCCGTGCCAAGGAGAAGGCAGCACGCAACGCCAAGGCCTACGAGGCGCAAGCCTCCGCCGAAGTCGCGGTCGAAACCACTGAAGGTCAGCCCGCCGAGCATCACTACGCCGGCGCATACGTGGCCCCCGCTGCCTCCCTGTTCAAGCAGGCCCAGGAACAGTCCATCGGCGGGATTATGGACGATCAGCCCTACAGCTGCCTGGACAGCGATGACATCACGCATGTGGTGCGCGAGTTCATCCGCCTCAACGTCTCCAGCCTTCCCGTGGTGAACGGCGATTGCAGGCTCGTCGGCTTCGTCAGCGACGGCGATATCCTGAAATCGATTGCCACCTATGAATCCCGTACGGTTCCCACCGGCACCGGTTCGACGATGGTGGTGTTCGACGACGAAACCGTGGCCTCCAAGGTGCAGGCGCTCTCCGGCAAGAAGGTGATGGACATCGCCACGCGTAAGGTCGTTGCCGCCACGCCCGACCAGCATGTTGGAGAGGTGGCCCGAATCCTCGCCAAGAAGCAGTTCAAGAAACTGCCGGTGGTGGATGGTGATGGCAGGCTCGTCGGTGTGATCCGCCGTAAGTCCGTGATGGAACATGCCTTCGACGCGTTGTTCCCAAAGGATGATCGGTGATTCGGCGTCATCATCG
>NZ_JAHOJD010000024.1:0-2355 GCF_019129655.1 Bifidobacterium sp. MSK.17.10
CTCCGGCATCGGCGACGTGATCGCCAACTCCATCACCGAATCCGCCATGAACCCGCTGATCGCAGGCTGGCTGGTGGCCGTGCTCATCCGTCTCGCCACCGGTTCGGCAACCGTGGCGACCGTCACCGCCTCCGGCATCATGGTGCCGCTCGCCGCCGGCATGAGCCCGACCCATCTGGCACTGCTGGTGCTGGCCATCGGCGCAGGCTCCGTGTTCTTCTCCCACCTCAACGACGCCGGCTTCTGGCTGGTCAAGGAATACTTCGGCATGAGCGTGGGCCAGACGCTGAAGACCTGGTCGCTGATGGAAACCATTCTGTCGGTGGTCGGTCTGGGCTGCGTGATGCTGCTCTCGCTGGTACTTTGACGCACTGAACGCAGCAATCGCAACCACACTCACATAACCCAAAACATAACCAAAACTTGCCGCCCGCAAAGCTTGCCGCAACCTTCTTTTCTGCGTTGCGGAAGGCGCGGGAAGCCAACGGGCGGCATCAATCCTTATTCAAAATCGCAAAAACTTTTCAACCATTTTTAGAGAAAGAAGCACATCATGCAGTTGGGAATGATCGGCCTGGGACGTATGGGCGGCAACATGGCGAAGCGCATCGCGGCGGCAGGGCATGAGGTGGTCGGCTACGACCACTCCCCCGAGTCGGACCGCACCGTGGCAAGCCTGAAGGAACTGGTGGCCGCGCTGAAGGCCCCGCGTCTGGTGTGGGTCATGGTGCCGGCCGGTGAAGCGACCGACAGCACCATCAACGAGCTTGCCGAGCTTCTTCAGCCGGGCGATATGATCATCGACGGCGGCAACTCCCGTTACACCGACGACGCACGCCACGCGGCCGAACTGGAGCCGAAGGGCATCCATTTCATGGATTGCGGCGTCTCCGGCGGCGTGTGGGGCATCGACCGCGGCTACGCGCTTATGGTTGGCGGCAGCCAGGGGGACTTCGAGAGCGCGCGCCCGATTTTCGAGGCACTTAAGCCGGAAGGCGATTCCGGCTTGGTGCTGGCCGGCCCGGTGGGCGGCGGCCACTTCGCCAAGATGGTGCACAACGGCATCGAATACGGCATGATGCAGGCCTTCGGCGAAGGCTTCGCCACCATGGTGAAGTCCGATCTCGTTGAGGATCCGGCGGCCGTGATGAGCTCCTGGAGGGACGGTTCCGTGGTGCAGTCCTGGCTGCTCGACCTGCTGGCCATCGCCTTCAAGTCCGACCCGACGCTCAAGTCCATGCCGCCGGTCGCCAACGAGTCCGGCGAGGCGAAGTGGATGATCGAGGCGGCTCTCGAACTCGGCGTGCCGACCCCGGCCACCGCGGCCGCACTGTACGCACGTCAGACCTCGCGCGGCGGCGCCGACAACATCCTGCGCGTCGTGTCCACCATGCGCGCCCAGTTCGGCGGCCACGTCACCAAGATCGACGAGATCGCCACCCACTGACGGATTCACGCATTAACCGATTCAGATTCCTTCCTTCCCCATAACAGACTTCGCCCGTAGCTGGACCCCACCAGCTCCGGGCGAACCTGTATCAACGCACACGGTCCCGTCAGACAGTCGGCTTGCCGCCCCACAATCCTGCACTATCTCGCTTATAGATGGCGGATTTTCCAAATCGCCCCACGGTATCTCGCTTATAGATGGCGGGGTCCTACAGCAAAAAGGTTAGGGGGCAATATCCATACCCTCCAACCGGCTTTTCCCCGCATCATCCGCCATCCATAAGCGAGATGGCATCAGGCACGAGAGCGAATCCGCCATCTATAAGCGGAATATAGGCGAAATACGCGAGCGGCTCAGCGGCCGTACACCTCGTGCACGAATTTCTCAAGCGCCGCGATGGAACGCTCCACCTTCTCCGTGTCGATGCAGTAGGCCATGCGGAAGTAGCCGGGCACGCCGAAGCTGTCGGACGGCACGAGAATCAGGTCGTAATCCTTGGCCTTCATGCAGAACGCGTTCGCATCCTCCTCAAGCGCCTTCGGGAAGATGTAGAACGTGCCGCCGGGGCGCACCACGTCGAAGCCCAGACGGGTCAGCGCGTCGTACAGCAGGTTCATATTGGTCTCGTACACGGACAGGTCGCCCGTCTCGTCCACCACCTTGGCCACAGCCAGCTGCGCGGTGGAAGACGGGCAATTGTGGCCGGTGCCACGGCTGATCTGGCCGCACATCGGCACGATGAGCTTGGCGTCGGTGGCACGCGGATTCACCGCCACATAGCCGATGCGCTCGCCCGGCAGCGACAGCGACTTGGAGTACGAGTAGCACGAAAGCGTGTTGTCGTAGAACTTGCTCGGATACGGCTGCTCGCCGCCGTCGAACACGATCTCGCGGTACGGCTCGTC
>NZ_JAHOJD010000025.1:0-2355 GCF_019129655.1 Bifidobacterium sp. MSK.17.10
TGGCGCTTTAATCTTTACCGTAATTCTTATTCACTCCATTCGTTCCATGATCCGCAACAGGGATTATTCAAGCTTGATTCTGATTACAATTGTTCTTTTCTATGGTTTATCAGAATGGGGAGCATTCTCAGCGTTGACTGCATTCCCTCTTCTGCTCACCACCATCCCCTCTCCCATCAAGGCTTCTATGAGGTGCATCAAAACCGAAAAGAATGCTGACTCATGGAAAATTATCCCCACGACAATTCAGCGGAAAACATCCTTCTTAACGAATTAGCGACGATTTCATTTCAATTCCTTTGGTTTTCACACAAATATAAATGCTATTTGCTCAGTTCTTCCACAAATGTATAAATAAAGTAAACAACAAGAGGAAAACAGAAGATAACGTCCGAATTCCTGCGCACTTTCGGTTTTGTTCTTCGTTGAGATGTTGAAGCGGGCATGGCCCGCGTCCTGTGTACGATTTTCAGTCGCCAAACAAAGAATCGCAATTGGAAAGCAGGACGCGCAGCCATGCCCGACAGCAACATCATACAGATCGACCAGAACCTGTTCGAGACCAAACTCGACCGGCTGGTCACCGAGAAGATGACCCAGATCCTCAACGCCATGCTCGACGCCGAGGCCGACGAGATCACCGGGGCCGCCAGATACGAACGCAAGGAGGGGCGCAAGGCGTACAGGGCCGGCCACTACGAACGCACGCTCACGGCAAAGGCGGGCAGGCTCGAGCTCAGGGTGCCGAAACTCAAGGGCGCGGTCTTCGAATCCGCGGTCATCGAACGCTACCGCAGGCGGGAGTCCAGCGTCGAGGAGGCGTTGATGGAGATGTGCCTGGCGGGAGTGAGCACCCGTCAGGTCGACGACATCAGCAAACTGCTGTGGGGTGACAGGATGCCATCCCAGACCCTTTCCGACAAGCTCAAGCGCGTGTATGACGACATCGACCGATGGCGCACCCGGCCATTGGAATCCGAATACCCGTACGTGTTCATGGACGGCGTGTGGCACAAGCGCTCCTGGGGCGGAAGCGTGGAGAACGTCAGCGTCCTCGTCGCCATCGGCGTCAACGCGGAGGGCCACCGCGAGGTCATCGGCGTGACGGAGGGCATGAGGGAGGACGCTGCCAGCTGGGAGCAGTTCATACGAAGCATGATCGAACGCGGTTTGAAGGGCGTGCGCCTCGTGGTCGGCGACCGGTGCGCGGGACTCGTCTCCACGGTGAACTCGATGCTTCCCCGGGCGAAGTACCAGCGGTGCATGGTGCACTTCATGCGCAACGTGCTCTCGAAGGTGCCGCCCAACCACCGGGATTGGGCGTCCGCGGCCCTGAAGGCGATATTCGCCATGGAGTCCCGCGAATCCGCCCTCGCCAAGGCCGGGACGGTCGCCGCGGAGATGGAGTCCAGGAAGCTCAAGGCGGCGGCCGGCTGCCTGCGCGAGGGCATCGGGGAGACGACCGCCTACCTTTTGCCGGAATTCCCGACGGAGCACCGCAGGAGGATCCGCACGAACAACATGATCGAACGGCTGAACCGGGAGATCCGGCGTCGCACGCGCGTCGTCGGCAGTTTCCCGGACGGCAACAGCGCGTTGATGCTCATCTGCGCCAGAACCAGGTACGTCACCGCGAACGAATGGAGCACGCGCCGCTACCTCGACATGTCCCGGCTCGATGACAACCTGCAGGAAGCGAACTGATCATCGTCCCATGGACGGGCACGACCCTAAGTGCGCAAACCTTCGGGCACTACCAACCATGGGATCAAGCTGCGCACGAACAACATGATCGAGCGATTGAACAAGGAGATCCGCCGGCGCACCCGGGTCGTGGGCGGCTTCCCCGACTCCAACAGCGCGCTCATGCTCGTATGCGCCAGAATCCGCTACGTCACCTCACGCTCGTGGTTGGACCGGCGATACATGGACATGTCCCGGCTCGATGACAACCTAGGCGCAGCGGCATGAAAGTCACGCCAACAGCTGGCCAACAGCCAATCTGCGCAAAGAAGCGGGCACTACCAAATAGCGTTTATATTTGTGCGAAAACTAAAGGACTTGAAGTGAGAGAGTCGCTAATCCGTTAAGAAGGATGTTTTCTGCTGAATTGTCGCGGGAATGATTTTCCATGAGTTGGTATTCTTTTCGGCTTTGATGCACCTCATAGAAGCCTTAATGGGAGAGGGGGTGGTGGTAAGTAGGAGAGGGAATGCGGTCAACGCTGAGAATGCTCCCCACTCTGATAAACCATAGAAGAGAACAATTGTAATCAGAATCAAACTTGAATAGTCTTTGTTACGGATCATGGAACGAATAGAGTGAATAAGAATTACGGTAAAGATTAAAGCGCCG
>NZ_JAHOJD010000026.1:0-1774 GCF_019129655.1 Bifidobacterium sp. MSK.17.10
GTCCGGTTCACTCCGGATTGCGAGGTGGGTGAGTGGTGGTGGTTTGAGAACTCAAGAGCGTATTTGTACTACTTCTTTATAGTCAATGATTGCCAGTTCGTTGCCGGCCATGTTGACGCATGGTGCCGAGGGATCGGTCAAACGGCGGCGAGGTTTTTGTGCGATGCGCCTTTCCTTATAAGGCGATCGTCAATTTTCTTAGATGAGAGTCACATGTTGGCTTTCCGCATAAGTTTTTTTGTGGAGGGTTCGATTCTGGCTCAGGATGAACGCTGGCGGCGTGCTTAACACATGCAAGTCGAACGGGATCCCAGGAGCTTGCTCCTGGGTGAGAGTGGCGAACGGGTGAGTAATGCGTGACCGACCTGCCCCATACACCGGAATAGCTCCTGGAAACGGGTGGTAATGCCGGATGCTCCAGTTGACCGCATGGTCCTCTGGGAAAGATTCATCGGTATGGGATGGGGTCGCGTCCTATCAGCTTGATGGCGGGGTAACGGCCCACCATGGCTTCGACGGGTAGCCGGCCTGAGAGGGCGACCGGCCACATTGGGACTGAGATACGGCCCAGACTCCTACGGGAGGCAGCAGTGGGGAATATTGCACAATGGGCGCAAGCCTGATGCAGCGACGCCGCGTGCGGGATGACGGCCTTCGGGTTGTAAACCGCTTTTGACTGGGAGCAAGCCCTTCGGGGTGAGTGTACCTTTCGAATAAGCACCGGCTAACTACGTGCCAGCAGCCGCGGTAATACGTAGGGTGCAAGCGTTATCCGGAATTATTGGGCGTAAAGGGCTCGTAGGCGGTTCGTCGCGTCCGGTGTGAAAGTCCATCGCTTAACGGTGGATCCGCGCCGGGTACGGGCGGGCTTGAGTGCGGTAGGGGAGACTGGAATTCCCGGTGTAACGGTGGAATGTGTAGATATCGGGAAGAACACCAATGGCGAAGGCAGGTCTCTGGGCCGTCACTGACGCTGAGGAGCGAAAGCGTGGGGAGCGAACAGGATTAGATACCCTGGTAGTCCACGCCGTAAACGGTGGATGCTGGATGTGGGGACCATTCCACGGTCTCCGTGTCGGAGCCAACGCGTTAAGCATCCCGCCTGGGGAGTACGGCCGCAAGGCTAAAACTCAAAGAAATTGACGGGGGCCCGCACAAGCGGCGGAGCATGCGGATTAATTCGATGCAACGCGAAGAACCTTACCTGGGCTTGACATGTTCCCGACAGCCGTAGAGATACGGTCTCCCTTCGGGGCGGGTTCACAGGTGGTGCATGGTCGTCGTCAGCTCGTGTCGTGAGATGTTGGGTTAAGTCCCGCAACGAGCGCAACCCTCGCCCTGTGTTGCCAGCACGTCGTGGTGGGAACTCACGGGGGACCGCCGGGGTCAACTCGGAGGAAGGTGGGGATGACGTCAGATCATCATGCCCCTTACGTCCAGGGCTTCACGCATGCTACAATGGCCGGTACAACGGGATGCGACCTCGTGAGGGGGAGCGGATCCCTTAAAACCGGTCTCAGTTCGGATTGGAGTCTGCAACCCGACTCCATGAAGGCGGAGTCGCTAGTAATCGCGGATCAGCAACGCCGCGGTGAATGCGTTCCCGGGCCTTGTACACACCGCCCGTCAAGTCATGAAAGTGGGTAGCACCCGAAGCCGGTGGCCCAACCTTTTGGGGGGAGCCGTCTAAGGTGAGACTCGTGATTGGGACTAAGTCGTAACAAGGTAGCCGTACCGGAAGGTGCGGCTGGATCACCTCCTTTCTACGGAGAAT
>NZ_JAHOJD010000027.1:0-1424 GCF_019129655.1 Bifidobacterium sp. MSK.17.10
CAGTAGCTTGCGCCATTGTCGGCGTGGATTCATGCGCTTGTGTTTCGGCTTGCCTTTGTTGAGGATGTTCAATTCCTCTCCTTTCCTTTGTCCGTACCGTCCGCCTTGTACGGACGGTGTGGAAATCTTTTGAATCTTTCAATCTGTGTTCGCGATATGCGCGTCACGTATGTCTTGGATCATCGAGGTTCCGGTTCCATTGCCGCCCAGACCGTGGTAAGCGGCATATATTCGTTCCGCGCTTTGCTTCAACGGAATGCTCGCAACACCACCTGCATCGACCATCTGGCGGTGCAGAGCCTCGAGTTTGCAGAACAACAGTTCCCTGACGCCCTCATGCAGTGGATCGTGACGTTGGTCGACCTTGCTCAGAATCCAGGTGACGAACACGCCGCTGCCTCCGCTGCCGATGATGGCGATAACGATTGCGACGATGGTTTCCTGGCTCATTGGGAATCCTTCCGAAAGGAAAATCCCACACGTGGCTACCGTTGGAAGCCGCGATAACCACGTGTGGGATTTTGGAGGTTGAAATGTTGTTGGGAACGTTTGTGAATGAGGTCTGGTGGCCCTCCTGCGGGAAGCTCCGCGAGTGCACGAGGGTGGGCTACGAGTCGGCCTACCGCTGCCACATCCAGCCGAAATGGGCTGACGTCGACATGGAGTCGATCACCGCGAACGACATCGAGGAGTGGCTCGGCTCGTTCAATCAGGCCGGCGCCGCGCGCAAGGCGTGGGCCGTGCTGCGGGCGATACTCCGACTCGCCTATCGCAAGGGAGTCACCGACAATGACGTGACACGTCGTGAAATCAGACTGCCGCACCTGCGGCGGTATGAGCCGCGCGTGCTCGACGCCAGACAGGTAAGACGGCTGCTCAAAGGCTTCTACGGTCACGCGTTGGAAGCCTGGTTATTGGTCTCCGTCTGCGCGGGACTGCGCCGATGCGAGTCCGTCGGCATTGAATGGGCCGACTTGGATTTACGCCGGGGAACCGTGACCGTCAAAAGGTCAGTGCAATGGGTCGCTGGACATGAAACGGTCACCGACCCGAAGACCGACCAGAGCCGACGGACGGTCGCACTACCACGGTTCGCAGTCAAACGGCTCGCGCAATTGCGCCACGGCAGAACCGGCAGGCTGGTCGGCGATCTGAACGCCAACCAGGTGGCAGCTCATTACACGTCATGGTGCCAACGCATGAAACTCCCCTGCGTGCCGCCAAGGAACCTCAGGCACACCTTCGGCACTCTGGCAATCGCTGCGGGAGCCGATATCTCAGTGGTCGCACGACAACTCGGTCACAGCGACATCAAGACAACCGCCCGCTACTATCTCCGCCCCGATTTGTCCGTGCTGAGAAGTCTGCAGCGGGCATGGGAAAGACTCATCATCGGAGCCGCGTAGCTTTCCGTAACCCTGTAC
>NZ_JAHOJD010000028.1:0-1388 GCF_019129655.1 Bifidobacterium sp. MSK.17.10
CATGTTCTCCGGGACGATGACCTACATTCTCGCCTGAATAGCTTTCCGTAACCCTTTCCGCGCCGAACACGAACTGGAAAGTGGATTACCGCACCGCCTTGGTCGGCAGGATGCTTCTAGTCGCATTCCACGCCAATCGCCTCAACACCGATTGGAACGCGGCGAAAGATTGGGAGGTGTCACAGATTCTCAAACTCCCAGCCGGTTTGGAGGCGGCGTTCGAGGTACATTGCGCCGCAATATCCAATTCGAGCATCGGATTGCATGGCGTCGAAGTGCAGGTGGCGCAGTACACCATCGGCTTGCGTTCCTCGGGAAAGATGACAGTAAGCGCAAACGGGGGATGGGTCGAAGGCTGTATCACGGTGCCACTTGTCTAGGAGAACGTCACTCCACTAGGAATCGGCATGGAAAAACGCTGCATCAGAATGTTCTCCCTGCCAATTCCGCCAAGTAACGTAATACTGCCATCCGGATTCCAATTCGCTTGCTTGTTGTAGTGTGGATCCGCAAGACTTGATCCAACACATCCCAGTCCAATTGTGGCCGATGGACGTATCCCTGACTGATATAACCAGACCCTATAGTTCGAGATTTCGACGGTTGATTTGAAAGAGCTCAAATCGACATACAGCATGTTGCCCTTGACGGTAATCGTGTTGGATCCACCATATAGGGCGCCAACAAACGATCCTGTGTCCTGAAACTTAAAGGTAGCAGTGAGGGCTACGGAATGCTATTTCACCGGCCAGCAGCCGCAGACGCGGAAATAATATCCGCTGTTCATGCTGCCGCTGACCGTGACCTTGCCGTCAGAGTCGAAGGACAAGGCTCCATGCTGCCCGTTCACACCTTCCAGCAGTATCGTGCCTTCACCATCCGGCAGGAAACCGGCAGCCATCGTCTCATTCACGATCAGGCCGTTGGAATTGATGTCGGACGTGAAGGACGTGTTGCCAAAAGCGAACGCCATCATGCCGACCTTGGCGAGATGTACCGTCATTCCGTAAGGCCCATGCCAAATCTGCCGTTCAAGGGTTACGGAAAGCTATCCTCATGGGATCGGATAGCAGAGCGAGCCGACGCAACTCTGATTGCTGCCCGTGGCTCCCATGTTCGCGCATCGAATGGTTCCGTTGGGATTGACGATGAGCATTCTCGACACCTGCCCGTTCGACACGCATACCATCGCGTTGACCTCGATCGGCGGACGTAATTCGACCGGCAGCGTGTAATCGCATTGCACGCTGCTCCAACTGTCACCCGCGAAGGAACCGGCGTATTTGATGAGCATCATCATTCCAGTGCGGATGATCGTGAAGCCTTTTGCGTTGTACAGGGTTACGGAAAGCTACGCGGCTCCGATGATGAGTCTTTCCCATGCCCGC
>NZ_JAHOJD010000002.1:0-326161 GCF_019129655.1 Bifidobacterium sp. MSK.17.10
GAAGCCCCGTGAGGGGTGGAGCCGACCGGTACTAACGGGCGACGGCGACACAACAATTCCGATCCTCTTGTGGAGGGTTGGTTCCGCGTCTTTCCTGTGCTTCGGTCCCAGGCGACAATGAGCGCTTGGTGGTCACGAATACGATTTAAACGATAGGCGTTTGCCTCGCGTCCGCTAGCCGGTTCCCAAACCGCCACCGGTGACATGCCGGTTTGGATTCCTTTGGTTTCCTTGCCGTGGCCGTTAGATTTGCGGTGGTCATAGCCCTGGTGAGACGCCCGGTCCCATTCCGAACCCGGTAGCTAAGGCCAGGCGCGGCGATGGTACTGCACTCGAGAGGGTGTGGGAGAGTAGCACGCCGCCGCTTCACACGTATCGGGCCTCCCGGTCGAGCCTTTGGCTCCCGGGAGGCCCATTTTTCATGCTCTTTTTCCGGGCTTCCCGGCGGGCGTCGCTCCAGGAACCCCCGTTTTTTCATCACCTCCCGGACCTCCCGGCAACGCCTTTCGGGCTCATCGAAGGTCCTTATCCGGAGTCTCCACCGGATGTCCGCTTTGAGAACCACTTTTCTCTTTGATGTTTTTTGATTTGAGATTGTGCTGTGGCACCATGGATACACCATAGGAATCATGTGCCAAGGGGATAGCTATGTTTCTTCTTCCAGATCAGCAACTCAGACGTGCCGATCGAGTGATGCGGCAACGACTTGTGCCATATGTGCACGAAACATTATCGCATTGTCAGTTACGCGCTTTTCGCCAATGAAGGCGAACCCGAACAGAGCGCCGACTTTCTTGCCCGTGTCAGGGAAAACAAAGTGGATTTTCTCGACTTCATGGTTCCTGGTGCCTGGGGCACGATATGGGGTACCACATGGTTCGAGGTTCGTGGACGTATCGACCGTGAGTCGGTCAAAGGCAGAGCCGTCGAACTGGTTGTAGATCTGGGATGGAAACGACATCGTGGCCCGGGCTTCCAAGCGGAAGGATTATGCTATCGCCCTGACGGCAGCGTCATCAAAGCGGTGAATCCAGACAATTGCTGGATTCCGCTTATCGATGCCAATGGCGTGGCGAATGTGGAGCTTGACGATGCCGGTCGTTTCACGGTATATGTCGAGGCCGCATCGAATCCACCGGTCGAAGCTGACCTGCCATTCGCGCCGATGAATCTGGGGGAGCGTGCCGACGGTCGTCCATCCGACTATGTGCTCACCACAATGGACGTGTGCGCTTTCAACCAAAACGTGTTCGACTATCTGATGGACTTGGAAACCGTCACCTCGCTGATGAGGGAACTCAAGGATGATGATCCTCGATATTGGCAGCTGGCCAAAGCGCTGCAACGATCACTCAACACATATGACGAGCGTGATATCGCCGGAACTCTGGAGCCAGCCAAGGAAAAGCTTGCCGGGGTATTATCCGAACCCGCATATTCCAGCGTCATCCATCATGTCGCGGTCGGCCATGCGCATATCGATTCCGCATGGCTGTGACCCGTGCGCGAAACCCACCGTAAAGTGGCCCGCACGGTGTCCAACGTGCTTGCCCTGATGGACGAGGATCCGGATTTCACGTACGCGATGAGTTCCGCCCAACAGTATGCGTGGCTGGAACAGGAACATCCAGACCTGTTCGCGCGCATGCTGCAGCGCATCAAGGAAGGACGATTCATTCCCGTCGGCGGAATGTGGGTCGAATCCGATAACATGCTGTCCACAGGTGAGTCGCTGATCCGCCAGATCACGTTCGGCATGCGTTACTTCCGTGAGCATCTTGGCGTGGAACCAAAAGGACTGTGGCTTCCCGACAGTTTCGGTTATTGCGGGGCATGGCCGCAAATCGCACGTCGTGCCGGTTTCGAATGGTTCCTCACACAGAAGATCTCATGGAACGACACCACGAAATTCCCCCACCATTCCTTCGAATGGGGCTGAACCAATTCCACGACATTCTTCCCGGATCGGCGATCGCATGGGTGCATCGGCAGGCGCGTGCGGACTACGTGCGCGACATCGCAAGACTGCGTGATATCGCCGCTGAAGCGGGTGCTTCCATCGCATCGGTGCGGGATGATGCCGACATGCGATCGAACGCGGCCATCGTCCCATATACGGCAAAGAATGGCGATTCGTGGATTGCTCGCACCGCGGCAGTGGGAACGCAGGATGATGACGCGAACGGCACCGACGCGGTCGCCGATGAATCCACCATCGCAACGACATGCGACGACGGTCGAATCATACTTGACAACGGTTTGCTACGTGCCATCATCGCACCAGACGGTACGGTCCGTTCACTGATCGACCTTGATAATGGACACGAACTGGTGCCCGACGGCAGTGGAATCGGGCATTACGAGCTTCTCCGCGACGAGCCATACGAGTGGGACGCATGGGACATCCAGCGCGATGCCTTCCTCAGCGCCGAAGGCATCGATGACTCGCATGTGGAACGAGTGACGGAGACAAAACGCGGCGGAGCCACCGTGCACGTGTCCAGCACCACCGACGGGGTGTCCATCGATGCCTGCATTACATTGCGGGCAAAGTCGAAAAGCCTTGAATTCCGGACCAAAGTGGATTGGCGGGCATCCGAACGATTCCTCAAAGTCGACATTCCCATGGCTATCCAGGCCGACCGGGCGCAGTACGAATGCCAGTACGGCATGGTGGAACGGCCCATTCAGAAGAACACACGTTCCGACGAGGCGAAATACGAAAGCTGCACGCACCGGTTCGTACGCGTCGCCGATGCCGGCTATGCGGCTGCGGTCGTCAACGCCAGCACCTACGGTTCCGACGTTTCGCCGATTCACCGGAACACGGCTTCCGGGCCGGTGCGTGGCACGATGATTCGACTTTCGTTGCTGTCGTCCCCGCTATACCCCGATCCGAACACTGACAAGGGCGTGCATGAGTTCGCGTGGAACGTTGTGGCGGATGCCAGTATGCCGGCTGTGCTTGACGAGGCGAACCGTCTCAACGCGGCCGTGCTGCCTGCCGTGCCGGCGTTCGATCCGCTGGCGCAGCTCAACCCGGTGGATGGCGTCATGGTGCTTGACTGGGTCAAGCTTGCCGATGACGGTTCCGGAGATCTGATACTGCGCGTTTATGAGGCGGTCGGCGGCGAAGCCCATGCGAGACTTGCCGTCAACGCCGCTTTGGGGAAGGCCACGGTACGCGAGTGTTCCATTATGGAGGATGCGCGGCTGGATGCCGAATTGCCCGCGGCTTTTGCCGACGGTGATCCGTCCGTGGCAAGAACGGCGCAAGGAGCGATGCTGAGCCTGCATCCGTTCCAATTGGCCACGTTGCGCGTCAGTTGTGGAAGCGATGGTGGAAATACTGATGGGAATGAGAGTGGAAGCCTGCGATAGATGAGGAACTGGCGGCGGATGCGCTGAGCCGTGCGCCGCCTATTCCTTGGCTTGAGTCCACGCCTGAAGCTTCATACGATTGAGCTCGGTGTTGGGATCGTACGTGTCATCCAACCGCTCCTGATACATCGCGACCAGTTCTCCGCCGCGGCCCAACGCCTCCAAAGCGGCCTCACGAATCGACTCCCATTCGTACGGCACCACTTCCTCGGGGAACATGACCGTGCACTGGTTCGGTGCGTCACGCTCCACCAGATCGACGAAATTCAGCAGATCCTGCCACCGTTCGGCAGCGATCAGCCGCGCCGCGTACGCGTCGGCAAGCGGCTCGGACGTATGGTTGTCGCGCAGGAAACGATCGGCCTCCTCGGCATCGCCACTGATCCGCATCAGATCGTGCCGCAGGAACTGCACGGCATGGTCGAACTGGTTTTGCGCGGTCTGCGCAAGCTGCTGTTTGGACAGGAATGATGGGTCAAGCATGGCGAGATCGTTCAGTTCCTCGGGGGAGAGGGTAGGTGAACCGCCGGTAGTGGAATCGCCGGCAGCGCCCGTGGAATGCGTGATCGAGTTCGCGGTATCCGCGCCGTCCGCAGCGTCTGTACTATTCGTGCTATGCGCATTGTCCGCGTCAGAGGACGTATCACGGAGGTTGTGAGATTGCGTTGCGGTGGCGTCGCGTGCACCCGTATCGCCCGTAACATCACTGTCGATACTGCCGACGCTGTTCATAGTGTCGCCAGTAGTGCTGCTCGCATCGCCATTACCGGACTTCGCTGCGAAATCACGCATCGCGGCAATGCCCTTGTTCAACGCGTCATAGGCGAACATGCGCGTATCATCCCATTGCGCGAACGACAGTCCGCAAGACAGCAGCTCCACCATCTGCATGGCGTTGAGCCGGAAATCCTCATTGCACGCCACCTGCGTGATCATGCGCAACGCCTGCTCGCCCGTCATCGGATCGGCGTTGCAGGCCACGGCATCCATGTACACGCGTACGGTCTGAATCAGATCTTTCAGGTAGTCGAAACCCTCGTTGTCACGGTCGGCCACATTGCCGACGAACCTTGCGGTCATCTCCACAGCTTTGGCGAGATTGCCGACCGCGTCAAGCCATCGCGTGCTGATCACCGCGTTGCCGACCACCGCGTCCACGCCGGACAGCGCCTGCGAATCGATCGAAAACGTCGGCATATCGATGCGTGGAATCTCCACGCCCGTATCGGTACGTTCCGCGGTGGGCACCATGGAGGCGAGGGCGTCGAAATACCATTGCATGGGCATGTTGATGACCACGTCCGCGTCGGAAAGATTGGCGACCGGCACATCGTTGCGTTGCGCGGCATCCTCCTGGCTTGCTTCGCGGATGAGATGATTCCACAGGAAAGTCGGCCCGTCGAATTCGGCGGAACTGAGCCATCCGTTATTGACGTAGTCGGTGAGATCGTCGGCTTCCTGCCTGCGATTGAAGCTGCCCATGCGCCCACCTTTCCGTTGCGATGCCTGTGATTGCATAGTTGCGATTGTGCCGCAACAAGTAGCCGCACCAAGTATAGGCGGCGTCGGCTACGTCTGTGGAAGAGAGCGGAAAGGGCGGAATGAGGGGGAAACGAAAATAATGACGAAAATGAGACGGCAAAATGGCCGTTCGGTAAAATCGGACTATAATCAATCGCACATAACAGAACATGTTTTCAGCGCATTCGGAAATGTTTTCCGGGTGCGCTGAACGGTTTTTGGCGCAATATGAACGGAGGGCCAACACAAGATGAACGCACGCAAACTTGGTGCGGCGGCTGGGGTCATCGCTTTGATCGTAGGTCTGTTCACGGGATGCGGTTCGACGAACAGCGCTTCCAATGCGACGTCGGACGGCGATTCGAACAGCGGCACAACCGCGACATATTCCGTGGACGGTGCCAAAGATTCCATCCGCATCGCCTCCGGCTCCGAAAACAAGGAAGTGAGCGGGGCCATCGAACAGGCGGCCAAACAATCGAAAGTGTCAGTGACCGTCGACTACATGGGGTCGTTGGACGTTATGGACGCGCTGCGCAACAAAGGCCATCACGCGGGCAGGGATTACGATGCGGTCTGGCCGGCCAGCAGCATGTGGATCACCATGGGGGATATCAAGCACGTCGTCAAGGACCAGGTCTCCACGTCCACCACGCCGGTGGTGTTCGGCGTGAAGCAAAGCAAGGCTGAGGAACTCGGCTGGGCGAATACGGACGGTACAACGAAGCCGGTGTCCACGAAGGACATTATGGATGCGGTGAAGGCCAAGAAGCTGTCGTTCGCTATGACGTCCGCCACGCAATCGAATTCCGGAGCGTCGGCGTACATGGCGTTTCTGACGGCGCTGAACGGCGGTAAGTCGGCACTCACCAAAGACGATTTGAACGATGCTTCATTACGTAAGTCCGTGAAAACCGTACTGTCGGGCGTCAATCGTTCATCCGGCTCGTCCGACTGGCTGAAGGACATGGTCGTCAACGACCCGGATACGAACGATTCCATGGTGAACTACGAATCGCTCGTCATCCAGGCGGACAAGGCGTTGACGGCGAAGAACAAGGAGCCGCTGCTGGCCGTCTATCCGTCCGACGGCATCGCGATTTCCGATTCGCCGCTTGCTTACGTGGATCGCAGGCAGGACAAAGAGGATGCGTTCAAGCGATTCAGCAAGTCGATCACGTCGAAGGATTCCAAGAAACTGTTCGAACAGGCGGGTCGTAGAACCGGTTCGGACGGCACGCTGGCGTATGCCAAAGATGCGAAGGTGAAGGATTCGTTCCGTAAGGAATGGGGCGTCAAATCGGATTCATCGGTGCTGAAAACCATCACCATGCCATCCTCCGACATCATCGAACAGGCGCTCGACCAGTATCAGACCGTCCTGCGCAAGCCCGCTTACACCTTGTGGGTGGTGGATTATTCCGGATCGATGTCAGGCAAGGGCAAAAGCGGTGCCGTGGCCGGTTTGCAGGCGGCCCTCGACACCGATCAGGCACGCGCCTCGCATATCGAGCCGGGCGATGACGACGTCAACGTGTTCATCCCCTTCAACAGCAGCGCGAAAGTGGCGCAGGTCGCGCAAGGCAAGCAAACCGCGACCTTGCTGGCCGCCAGCGAAAATCAGGTGGCAAATGGCAATGCGGACATCTACAATGCGCTGGAAGTCGCGTTGAAGAATCTGCCGTCCGACCGCGACGATTACACGGTGGCGATCGCGCTGCTGACCGACGGGCAGTCGGACACGGCGAAGCTTGACGAGTTCAAGCAGCAGTATGCGTCCGATGGCAAAGGCGTTCCGGTTTTCTCCATCATGTTCGGCGACGCGGATTCGCAGCAGCTCAACGATTTGGCCAAGCTGTCCAACGGCAAGGTGTTCGACGGACGCAACGGCAATTTGAGCGGCATCTTCCGCGAAGTGAAGGGCTACAACTGATTTGACGGTGTGGTGCTGATTGGTGCCAATGCCGCGGAAGCGGCGCTTGCCTGTGTTTGCGTTATCGTGCGCGACGTGACGGATGCGGCGCGAGTTGCTGCGTAAGCTGCTGCGCGTGCTGTGAAGTGTCTCTTTTCCCTACACGGAACGACGTGTGAAACAGTGTGTGAAACGTCTGCGCTGTGCGATAGATAAAACGGTGTTCGTGCGAGCGTGACGGTAGAATGGTGTGCTGTGCCGCATAGGGCGGCCATTCCAGTTAGGCCTCTGATGAAAAGGGGGAACCATATGAAGGTTGCAAGCGGCAATGTCCTGTGGCGGCAGCGCAAGCGCAATTGGTGCCGTACGCCGTTCACGTTCACCGTGTACACACTTACCGACCGTGAGCTGAGCGTCAAAACCGGCATTCTGAACGAGAGTTTCAACTTGATCAAACTGTTCCGCATCGTGGATATCAGCGTGGAACGTACATTCCTGCAGCGCATCTTCGGCATGGGCACGATTGTGCTGGATACGCGCGATCAGTCGTCCGGCAATGGTGTGGTGGCATTGAAGAACGTGCTGAACGGATTCGAAGTTCGCAAGGTGCTGCAGGAAGCAGTGGATGCCTCCCGTAGAGAGAACGGCATGTCGGCGCGCGAATTCCTGGGTGGTCCGGGTGGTCCTGCTGGTCCGGGATTCGGCCCGGGTCCTGACGGCCCTGGCTTCGACGGCGGTTTCGATGGGCCCGACATGGGTGGCTACGCCGACGGTCGGTGAGTGACCTTCCGTAGTTTCGGCTACTTTCAGCTCGGACGGCTTGCATATATATGCTGTACATACAACGTATATACACAAGCCGCTTTTATATGTTTCGATGTGTGGCTGGAGTGATTGCGGGGCTATCTCGCTTATGGATGGCGGATTTTCATATGCGTCTGCTGGTATCTCGCTTATGGATGGCGGTGTACTGAAGTAAATCGCTTGTTTGGGGGTATGATTCATACCCCCAAACTTCGTTTTTGCTGTTGGAACCGCCATCCATAAGCGAGATGGCATGTGTCAGTGATCCAAATCCGCCATCTATAAGCGAGATAGGTGTCAGAAGGTCGCGGATTACAGCGCGGACTTGCCGGTGAGGTGGCGGTAGAGTTCCGGATCGACCGGTTTGTCGAGCTTGAGTGTGGAAATGACCACCTTTGACTCGCTGCCATCCTCGCCGGGGTTCACCGACGCGCGTACGTCGTCCAATGCGACCGCGTTACCGACGAAGTAATAGGATTTCTCCTGCTCCTCGGCTTTACGACGGATGAAAACCGGCACAAAATGGCGATTCTGCCATTCCGGAGTATGTTCTGTTCCGTTCAACAGCCACCGGAATTCGTTTGATCTAAGCGAACGATTGTTCTTGCTGAACCATTCGATCTCGCCGGGATTAAGGAACCGGTCGCCATACTGGCTCGCCTCATATTTAATGAAAATCGGGAGTGAGCCGGTTTCGGTGTCCAATTTGTATCCGCCGACATTCTGCGGCACCTGTTCCGCAGGCCAACCACACAGTCGCATCACATCGAACACACTGTACTTTTCTCCATACAGGAACCCATGATTCTGGCGGATATGATGCTTGCGGGACGATTCCGCCAACGCCAACGCGTTGAACAGACCGGCTTCGACGGTATCCGTGAAGAACGTGCGGAAAGTGGTCTGTTCAAGCATCGAGCGGAACTCGTCGGTCAACCGATAAGCCCCATCATCGCAGAGGCGCACCAAAGGAGTCTGCCCGAAACGTTTGCTGTTCGCGGCGATGAAATAGGAATAATCCAACGTGGCGAACGCGGAACGGCATTGCAACTCGTTACTGTCCGCATCGGGGAACAGCGCAGTCAACAACGTCTGCAAATCGACGATCGTGATCGCATGCTGTGAAGCGACCTCACGAAGCGCAGTCAGCGCATCCTCGGAACAATCCGGATCGATCCGCTGCCAATCCATACCGCACAATGCCGCCAAAACCAACAATTCGTGCGGACGCAAGCCGCGCAATTGCGTGGCGGTCAACATTTTCAGCACACCATTGTGCGCATCCGAAGTCGATTCAAGCTGTTCAAGATACGAAACGGTTGCGTTCTTGCCGCGCGACAGGCTCTTCTCACGGGAACGCACGAACGACAGATAATCGTCATTCTTCGCAGCCATCGTGAACACGAGCGACGCGTCACGGCGCGCGAAATCCATCAGCATCGGGATGTGTCCCAATTCGTACCGCATCTGCTGGTACTGCTGGCTCAGCAATTTCATATTCGACAAATCGGCGGTGTCAAGCGAGGCAAGCACGCGCTCGCGGGCGATTTTGTCGAAGCTGATGGACGAGACGCCGATGGTTTCGCGTTGCAGATTCTTACGGGCTACGTCGCGGTCGCCGGTATTGCCGTACAGTGCGATCGGAATCAGATAATTATTCGCGTAATTGCCGATGAAATCAATGACGACCACGCAATCCTTGCCGCTTGCCTTGCGCAAACCACGGCCGAGCTGCTGCGTGAAAATGATGCTCGACTTCGTTTGACGCAACATCACGATCTGATTGACGTGTGGAATATCCACGCCTTCATTGAACAGGTCGACGGTGAAAATATAGTCCAATTCGCCGTTCTCCAACTGTGCCACGGCAGTGTCGCGTTCCATCTGCGAATTTTCGCCGGTGATGGCTTTCGTGCGGTATGGCCGTTCCGCCTGCTGGTTCATCTGCTGGTTGAACAGGTCGGACAGTCGTTTCGCTTCCTCGCGTCGGCTGCAGAACACCAGACCTTGCACGGGTGTTCCGGCCTCGCTGTAGATCTGTATCTTGTCGATGATGTAGCGCACGCGGTTCGGGTCGGCGAGTTCTTCAAGCCAACGGCTTAGCTCGTTACGTTCCTGGTCGGTCATTGACTCGACCTTGACGTCTTTGCCGGCGATCTTCTCGTCGGGCGCGTCCTGAATGTATTCGTGCACCCCGTAATAGTGGAACGGGCAGAGCATGTCCTCTTCAAGCGCCTTCTGCAGGCGGATTTCGTAGGCCACGTTGTTGCCGAATAATTCGAAGATGTTCGCACCGTCCGTACGTTCCGGCGTCGCGGTCATGCCGAGCATGAAATTCGGCTGGAAATGGTCGATGACGCGTTTATACGATTCGGCGGCCGCATGATGCACTTCGTCGACGAGAATGTAATCGAACTCGTCTGCGTCGAATTGTGCAAGCGTTTCCGGACGCGACATCGTCTGCACGGTGGCGAACACGTATTTGCGATCCGATTCCTTGCTGCCACCCGAAAACAGGCCGAGTTCGCTTTTCGGGCATCCAAGCACTTTTTGGAACGATTCTTCAGCTTTCTTGAGGATCTGCTCCTGTTGCGCGATGTACAGCATGCGATTCGGTTTGACCTGCCGCACGTCGAACGCTGACAGATACGTTTTGCCGGTGCCGGTAGCGGAAACGATGATCGCACGGCTTTCGCCCTGCTTGCGTAGCTGTGCGAGATTCATCAGCGCTTCCACCTGCATGGCGTTCGGCTGAATGGTTTGCGATTGGCTTGTTTTTTCGATCGGCTTGCGATTCGGCCGTTGCGGCGCGTACTTTTTGAAGTCTTCCTCGTACAGTTTCAGCCAAGCGTCGGTGAGCGGCTTCGATTCGCTGATTTGCGATTCGATTTCCTCGCTAAGCTGTTCGGCAAGACCGCTGGTATCGGTGGTGGCGACTTTGAGATTCCACTCGCGATTGGAATTCAGCGCGTTGATGGTGAGATTCGAACTGCCGACATACGTGGAATACAGCGGCTCGTCGCCTTGCGCATGATGGAAAACATAGCCTTTGGGATGATAAGGGTAGGCGGCTGTGGCATCGTCATCGTTTCGGCTGGACCGCTCCGGCTGCCAAACTTGCACTTGAATGCCGGTTTCCCGCTGAAGTTTCAGCAGTTCCCTGAATGCTTTGGGAGAGTTGAAATAATTGAACGTCGACGTGATGATTCGACCGGCCTGATGGTCATTGTTGTCGGCGAAATCAAGGAAATACTGCTTAAGCACCTGCAACGCGCCCTGGCTGACGAATGCGACGGACATGTCGAAATCCTGACTGCGTTGCAGTTCGTCCTTGATGGCGTATTCCATGGTCCGACCGTCATGGTTGGCGATCAACGTCGGCTCGTACTGTGCGTCGACATTGTCCTTTTTGTTGATGAAACCGGATAGCAGCGCCTCAACAAGGGAGGAATGGTCATGGTCGTCCATATTGCGCATCATCAGTCGTCACTTTCGTGCGTGGCTGCCGGAAAAGCCGGAAAATCCATGGCGGAGATCAATCGCACCGCTTCTCGGTCGGCGGGCGCCCAGTCCAAAGTGGGCATTTCGGCGGGCGCTACCCAACGAATCTCATGATGCTCGGTCAGATGGGGTGCGCCGCTTATCAAATGGCACACAAACGACGTGAGCACGACGGTACCGAAATCGTAATCGTAAGAAGACGTGCACACTTCGTTGGCAACTTCGACCTCGCACAGCAACTCTTCTTCGATTTCGCGATGCAATGCCTGACGCGCCGTTTCATGCGGTTCGATCTTGCCGCCCGGAAACTCCCAGAAACCAGCCAGTGATCGGCCTTCTCCGCGTTGCGCGCACAGCACCTTGCCGTCTTTGACGATAGCCGCGCCGACGACGTTAATGGTTTTGCGCGGTGTCGGTTGCGCTGACTGTTGCGGATTCTGGTCGGTTGCCGTCATTGCTTTCTCCTGACTAATGAACAGGTCCAGGATACAACGGGGGAGATTACGCCAGGCCCGAATGGGGAGCAACTTACGCGATGGAAATCAGTCCCAATGGTGTCACTTGCATGGCCTGGTGTATCGGCAGTTGGGGAAACCGGTGCACCCGTAAAACGCGCGGGACGGGTCGGAGCCGGTGTGCCGCAATCGCAATGCCTCACCGCAATTCGGGCATTGCGGCGGCAGCTTCACGCCACGGAAGATGTTCGGACAGATCCTGTCGTGCAATTCGTACATGAAACGCGACGGACGCGACTGGTCCACCACGAAAAACAGCTTCTTTTTGCAACGCGTCATCGCCACGTAAAACAGCCGGCGTTCCTCCGCGTGCGGCATGCGTTCCACTTCCGGCAGCAGCAGGCCGAGCAGCGGCTCTTCCGGAATCGCGCTTGGGAAACCCTTCAAACCGCCGGAACAGCACAGCAGAAAAACGAAATCGCGTTGCAGACCCTTGGAAGCGTGCGCGGTCATGAATTTGATGTCCATGTCCGGTTTTTCCGGAAAAACGATGCCGCCGGTATGCTCGTCGATTTGGAACAGCCCGTCGCGGTCGTTGCGCGACAGCAGGTTCAGGTCGCTTCGGTAGCGTCCCAGCATCAGCACCGACGCGGCTTTCGGCAGTTTGCGCAACTGCTCGACGATCGCATCGAACCGCTCCTCCTGCGTCGCGCCGCCAAGCGCCTTCAGCGAATAATCCTTCTTGTCGCTCGGATTGCGCAATTGCTTGGCGTACAGGCTTTTGTCCTGCATGACGAACGCGCCGCTCGCATCGATGAGGCTCTGCCGGAACCGTCGCGTCGTCGTGATCTGGAACATGCGTGTCGGCCCCCAATCGCGCCAAATATCGGCGAAATCGAGAATCAGATGGATGTCGCCGCCTGCGAAGCGGTAGATCGACTGCCAGTCGTCGCCCACGCAGAACAGCGTGAAATCATGCTGCTCGCGGAGTGCGCGGATCAGCTCGTAACGTGGCCGCGACATGTCCTGATACTCGTCGATGAGCACGTATTTGTACGGGTGGCGGTATGCGCCGCGCCTTACGCAGCGAATGGCGTCGGTGATCATGCCGGGAAAATCGATGCCCTGGGTCGCGCGGAAATTGCCGACATACGCGTTGTACAGCGGTTCGACGAGCTGCAGCATCTCACGATTACGGCCGATATGTTTGCCGCCGCGCCTCTCATTGAGCGCGCGCATGCCGTCGATGCCGATATTGTTCTGCCGCATGTGCTGGATGATGGTCTGCGCGTTTTCAATGAGGTTCTGCCGATATTGGTTGAAATTGTAATCATCCGTCGGCAGTTGGAAATCCTCACGTTTCGCGGCGGCGCCATACTTGCCGAACAGCTCCTTCGACATGAGCTTGAATGCGAGCAGACGGTAGGGGATGTTCTGTGCGAGCAGCCGGTCAAACGTGTCTCGTACCACGGCGTTCGACGCATGGCCGTCGATGATGGGCCGGCCGGCGATGGTGGATGCGCGGCAGATTTCCAGGCCGAGACTGTGGAATGTGCAGGCGCGGATCGTCTTGCCGGTGCTTGCCATGATGCGTTGCGACATTTCGTCCGCGGACGCCTTGGTGAACGACAGCACGAGAATCTCTTCGGGGGTGGCGCGCTTGGTGGCGAGCAGCCATGCGATGTAGCCGACGATGGTGGTGGTTTTGCCGGTTCCCGCGCCCGCGAGCACGAGGGTGTTATGGCCGGCGCCGGCGATCGCGCTGATCTGCTCGTCGCTCAATTCGTGCTTTTCGATATTGCCGATGATGTCACGCGCTTTGTCGATGCGGTCGGCTGGCAACAGCGGTTGCGGGGTGAGCTTTGCAGGCCGTTGCGATTGATGTTGCTGCGATTGACGGCGTTGCGATTGACGTTGCGGCGTGGCATGCGGTTGCAGTTGCGGTTGCGTGACTCGTCGCGCAACCTGTCCCGTCTGCTTGGTCTGTCCGGTCCGCGCAGGCTTGGCGTTGTTGGCATTCTTGGCAGAGGATTGCGTTTGCCGGGGCTGCTGCGTCTCATCTTCCGTGCCCAGCACGTACTTCAGCATCCTCAGCAATCCCATGACGCTCCTTCCATGCGTTTCCAAACCGCCGCAAGGGGCAATTATAACGTGGGCGGAGCGCGTCACGCCCACGTCATCGATCGCATCGCTACGCTTCGAACGGGTACTTAAGACCCCAATCCGCGCGCAACGAATCCATGAGCTCCATGATGCGCAACGTGTCGGAATGCGGCATCTCATCGCATTCGGTACGCCCGTCCAGCATGGCCTGTGCGGCCGATGCCACCTCATACTCGTAGCCGGTCAACTGTTCGGGAACGTCATAATGCGCGGTGACGGCATGCGAGCCGTCGAACACGTCAATCGCCTCGACATTGTTGATGTTCTGGCACGTGAGATACCCCTCCGTGCCCCACACCGCGCCCATACGGTCCGAATGGCACAGAATCGAGCTTTGCGCGGTGGCCATCACACCATTCTGGTAATAGAACGTCATCGAATTGTGCGCGTCCACGCCGGTTTCATACGGTTGCATCGACGATTCAACACGTGCGATCGGCGCATTATGCATGATCATGTCGATGAAATTGATTGGATACACGCCGACATCCAGCAGCGCGCCGCCAGCCAGCGCAGGATCGGTGATACGCGCCTTCGCGGTGGTCGGATAGCACAGATTCGCGTCGATCGCCTGCACCTCGCCGATCACGCCGGACGCGATGATATCGTCGATCATGCCACGCGACGGCATATACCGCGTCCAAATCGCCTCCGTGCACAGCATGCCGGTCTCATCCGAAACGTCCAATATCTCACGCGCCTGCTGCGTGTTCGCGCCGAACGCCTTCTCCACCAGCACGCCCTTGCCGGCGCGCATGCACAAAATCGCCTGCTCGGCATGGAAGTTATGCGGAGTGGCGATATACACAAGATTCACGTTCGGATCGGCGACAAGCTCCTCATACGATCCGTACGACACCGGAAAACCGTATTTCGCCGCGAACGCCGCTGCGCGCTCGCCGTCGCGGGCCGCCACCGCGTACGGTGCGACCAGATCACGGTACCGGTCATCCGCCGCCATTTTCACCAACGTTTCGGCCATGCTCTGCGCGATACGACCCGCACCGAGAATCGCGACATTGATCTGTGCCATGAAATCTCCTTGTTTTGAACTGCCTGTTTGCTACGTTGCAATGACCAGCGTACGCCACATGCGACGGCGGCACGCGTTATGCGAAAACGATTGATCGGCCCTTTTGCCATAATGGGAAGCCGTGACGGCAGAGCATCGCAGGCAGACAGCCAAACCCGGAAAAACCGGCAAACCCAAGAAAACCGGCAAACCTAGAAAAACCGGCAAACCCGAAAAATACGAGCGGGGCACGCGCAGCTACACCATGTCCCACATCCGCGGCAAAGACACATCCATCGAACGGATGGTACGTAGCTTTCTGTTTGCCAAAGGCTTGCGATTCCGCAAAAACGACAAGCGATACCCAGGCCACCCGGACGTGGTACTACCGAAATACCGTACGATCATATTCGTCAACGGCTGCTTCTGGCACATGCACGAAGGATGCCCAAAATCCGCGCGTATCCCGAAATCGAACGTGGAATTCTGGACCGCCAAACTGCTGCGCAATCACGAACGAGACGCGAGGCAGCGCGCCGAACTCGAAGCGGACGGCTGGAAAGTCATCGTGGTCTGGGAATGCGAGCTCGGCAAGAAAGTGCGCGACGAACGGTTGGAACGTCTTTACCGCGAAATCGTGGACGATTCCGGAAAGGCGGACGATTCCGGGAAATGACAGTCGGCAGGCGGCGTTGTACGAAACGTGGTAAAAACAGGAATATGGGAAATGTTGAGAATGGCGCGCAGCCGCAGTTGTCGAAGCGCGCGCAGATTGCCAATCCGTTCCGTGCCATGGTGTTCGGAGCCATGGCCGATGAGATGATCGCCAACGGCACCGATGTGGTCAAGCTGAGCCTCGGTGAGCCGGACTTCGGCGCTCCTCCGGCCGTCCGTGACGCCATGCGCGAACAGTATGACGGCCGTCCGCTGCCGTACACCGCGGCGATGGGCCTGCCGGAACTGCGCCAGGCGATTTCCGATTTCTATAAGGAACGTCACCACGTCGACGTCGACCCGAAACGCATCGCGATTACCGCGGGCGGTTCGACGGCACTGCTGCTGTCCGCCGCGCTGACGGTCAACGATGACGACGAAGTGCTCATCGCAGACCCGTCCTACCCGTGCAACCGCGAGCTGGTACGCGCGTTCGGCGGCAAAGTCGTGGACGTGCCGACGTCCGCCGCCACCCGATTCCACCTGACGCCGGAACTGTGCAAAGAATACTGGACGGACCGCACCAAGGCCGTCATGATCACTTCGCCGTCCAACCCGACCGGCACCACCATCGCCTTCGACACCCTGAAAGCCGTGTGCGACCTAGCCCGTGAGCGTGGCGCATGGCGCATCGTCGACGAAACCTACCTCGACCTGGCCGACCGCGAACCGGACGGATCCGACGTGAAATCCGTGCTGGCCTGCGATCCGGACGCCATCGTCTGCTCCAGCTTCTCCAAGTTCTTCGGCATGACCGGCTGGAGGCTCGGCTGGATGGTCGTGCCCGAATACGCGCTCGAAGCCATGGACGACCTCGCCACCAACTTCTTCCTGTGCGCGCACACGCCGACCCAGCATGCGGCGCTCGCCTGCTTCACGCCGGAAACGCTGGCCGTGTGCGAGGAACGCCGTCAGGAACTGCTGGAGCGCCGCCGCATTGTGGTGGACGGTCTGGCCGAGATCGGTCTACCGCTGGAAGTCGAACCGAACGGCGCGTTCTACGCGTATTTCAACATTTCCAGCACCGGTTTGGACGCGTGGACGTTCTGCGAGCGTGCGCTGAAGGAAGCGCATATCGCGTTGACGCCTGGCCGCGATTTCGGCGAGGCCACCGCGGACACGCACGTGCGTTTGTCGTATGCTGCCTCTCGTGAGGCGTTGCGTGAAGGTTTGAATCGGCTTGGCGATTTCGTAGCCAAAGTGCGTGGCTGAGGTACTCGGCTGAAACATATGCCTGAAGCGCGATTTTTCACGCCGATGCAATCGTTTCCCGTATTGTGATCATTGGATGCCCACCCTCCTTTCCGAGGGTGGGCACCGTCATATTTGCAAATGTTGTCAAGGCATGTCGCGCAATAGGTGAAACGTTTAAACTATTATGCTGTGAACCATGGTTACATTGCATTCGCACGCCACCCGACTTGGCGTGCTTGATATTGGTTCGAACACCGTCCACATGCTCATCGTCGACGCGGCTCCGGGCGCGCGCCCCGAGCCCGAGGCCAGCACCAAAAGCACCATTCGCCTGATGCAGTATCTCAAAGATGACGGCAGCATCAAAAAAGCGGGCACCGAAGCCTTGCTTAGCGCGGTTGAAAAGGCGATGAAACTCGCCGAAGAATACGAAATCACCCAGCTGCTGGTCCTGGCCACTTCCGCACTACGCGAAGCGCCGAACGGAGGCAAGATCCTACGCAAGATTGAAGAGGCCATCGGCCAGCCGGTCACCGTGCTGTCCGGCGTGGATGAGGCCCGACTCACCTTCCTGGCCGCCCGCCGTTGGTATGGCTGGGATGCCGGTCGTCTGCTCGTCATCGACATCGGCGGCGGCTCGCTCGAAGTGGCCATGGGCTCCGACGAGGACCCGACCGTCGCGCTGTCCGTTCCTGCCGGAGCTGGCCGCGTGACGCGCGAGTTCCTGCCGGAAAGCGGCGTCGCGGATGATGACGATCTGGAAGCTGCCCGCAAGAACATCCGCAAGATCCTCGAGCCAATGGTCAAGTCGTTCCCCAAATCGAAGCATCCGATGCATGCCGTGGGCACGTCGAAGACGATTCGCTCCCTGGCCCGTCTCGCCGGTGCGGTGATGCGCCAACCGGGCCGTGTGGACACGTCGATTATGACGATCGACCAGCTCGAGGATTGGCTACCGCGTCTTGCGGCCATCGCCCCGGACCAGCGCACCGCATTGCCGGGCGTCACGCCGGAACGTACGTATCAGATCGTCGGCGGTGGCCTGGTGATCGATGAGATTATGAAGGCACTGGACGTCAAAGAAATCGAAATCTGCCCGTGGGCGCTGCGAGAAGGTGCGATTCTGCGCTGGCTCGACCAGTTCGGCCGCACAAGGCTTGGTTTCTAGCGGCTTCGCGGCTGTGGCGCGTTGTTGAGAGCGCGCTTTGGCCACGTTGCCAAACCTCGCTTACGGCTCGGCTGTAATTGTTGCAATTACTGGAATCTCGGTAATCGTAACGATTGCAGCCGAGCTTTGTATTACGGCGGTATTACTGCCCTTGCAGTTCCTCCAACTGGCGCTTCGTCTTGTGCAGTTTCGCGTAGATTTCATTGCGTTGTTCGGGATTCTTGGCACGCTGATGGTCGCGGGTGAGCTTGTCGACCTGCGCGGTGAGCTGTGCAATCTGCATGCGTCGGGCAAGACGCGTGTTCACGTCGATGGGGGAGGGGTCGTCCAGAATCACCTGCGAGCATAGCGACTCCCACAAGGCGTCCATGGAATCGACCGCCGGATCCGTGGCGTTCAGCGTGGCCTCGCCGGCCGGCTGCCAATCGGAAGCGAACACCTTGGATGTGGTCGTGTGCCCGGCACGTGCCGGCAGCGCTCGACGGACGGCGAACGCGCACTCCTGACGCGTCGTACCCTCGAAATCGGCGTCGCGTACGCAAACGAACAGCATGCCCGACTTGCGTTGCATCGCAATCAATTCGACGATATCCGTCGGAACGGCGGCGTTTGGTTCGTGCAAACGCAGGCCGATCACCAGTATTTCCGGCACGCGCGTACCGGCGGCGAGTCCGATATTGCGCGCCTGCAGCAGCGACAGCATGGTGATTGATTCGATGTCGTTCGCCAAACGCTGCTTTGTTTTGGCGGAAACCGGAATCTTCGCCACGAACAGGCCTTTCGGCAGCCTCGCCTTCTCGGCGGGAATCGCAGTGGAATTCGGCAGACCCAAAGTGGTTGCGGAAACGGAACCGCAGGAGGCGATCGTCATTGCTGGCCTTCTTTCGTAAGCACGCCGCAATTGTTGCGGCATTGCTTCGACTGTAGCGCATATGCATTGCGATTGCCGGCATTCGCGCGATTACTGGCGATCATTGGCGATTGGGGAACGCGATTGCAGTGCGCGACACGCCGAAGTTTGCCGATTGCCGCATGTTCGCGTATTATTTCTTCTTGCGGTGATCATAGCCTAGGTGAGACGCCCGGTCCCATTCCGAACCCGGAAGCTAAGGCCTAGCACGGCGATGGTACTGCACTCGAGAGGGTGTGGGAGAGTAGCAAGTCGCCGCGTTTACTCTTTTCGAATCCCGAGTTGAGCTGAGCTCCTCGGGATTTTTCGTTATCTGTCAAAGCAACTGACAAGAGTGCGTCGCCACTATCTTTTACATTGCCAATGCCGTTACGCCGTCAGCGTGACTGTCGTCTATCCAATATATAAAAAGTATATACGTCTTATATAAATTGATTGTCGAAGCGGAGGAACCTTCATGATCATCTCGGTCATCAACCTCAAGGGCGGCAGCGGCAAAACCACCACCGCCATGGCGTTGGCCACCGCGGCCGCACGGCACAACCGCAACGTGTCCGTGCTGGACACCGATCCGCAAGGCGACGCCACCACATGGGCGGGCGACGCCGAAGACGCCGGCGAAACCCTGCCGTTCACCGTGGACTCCGCCAATATCGGCAAACTGAAACGACTGCGCAAAACCATGGCGGATGACGAACTCGTCATCATCGACTGCCCGCCGGCCGGCAACGTGGTGGATGTGGCCTGCGATGTGGCCGATTTCGTCATCGTTCCGGCCACCCAGGGGCCATTCGAACTGAGCCATGCGCTCGAAACCGCGGAAAGCCTCGACGTGGCCGGCAAACCGTACGCGCTGCTGCTGCTCAAAGTGGAAAACAACAAGCTGGCCGGCAACGCGGTCAATCTCATCCGCGAACGCGGCGCCAGCGTCTTCGACGCGTCCGTACCCAAGCGCGTGGGCATGCAGAAAGTCGTCGGCCACGCATTTCCTAGCAATCTCAATGGGTATGAAGACGTGTATCTCGAACTTGAGGAGGCGATCGCCTGATGGCCATTAGAAAACCGAACGGTGGTGCGAAGGCAGCGTCCACCGCTCCGCTGACCAGCGTGCAGGACACCCGCAGCCGTGGCAATGGCAACGGCAACGGCGAACGTGTGCTCATGAGTTTCAAAATTCCATCCGATCTGAAAATGATGCTGCAGGAAAACGCGCGTGAACGCGGCACCACCGCCAGCCGCATCATCATCGACGGCATCCGCCACGAGCTCGGCCTCGACGACTAAGCCGAAGGCGTGAAGGAAACCGTCGGAACATCAACGGAACGGACATAAACGGACACGGGCGGACATGGATGGTCGCGGACGTGCGTTCCGAAAAAACAAGGGAATGGTATGGCTCAGGCAAAAACACGCCAGCCGCAAGGGCCGGCAACGGGCAAATCGCAAGCGTCGGCCAAAGCGAATCGGGCTAAAGCAAAACCGGCCGCAACGAGACCGGTCAAGCCGCTACGCACGCTGAATAAGACGAAAACGCATCGCGTACGCAACTTCATCTGCGCGGTGATTGCCTTCATATTCGCGCTCGCCGCGCTGCTGGGCACTGTCACGCACATTCTGCCGGAAGAACTGCAGGCGTTGCCGTATATGCCGATCGTCGTCTCCCTAGTGCCATGGTTCACGCTGCTCGCCGTAATCGCGCTCGTCTGCGCCATCGTCTCCAAACGTACGGTGTCCATCGTGATGGCCGTTCTGGCGATTGCGTTGCAGGCGTTCTGGCAGTATCCGTTCTTCTACCAGCCTTCGAAACTGCCACGTGCCGCAGTCGCGGCGGCGTCCGGCGAAACCGTCAACACGGATGACGGCTACGCGCGGCTGATGACGTGCAATGTGTACAAAGGGCGCGCCGATGCGCGTGAGATCGTGGATCTGGTGCGCAGCGAACACGTCGAGGTGCTTGCGTTGCAGGAGACGACCGACGCTTTCGTGGACGATCTGAACCGTGCCGGCATCGCCTCGTATCTGCCCTATGCGCAGGTGTCGAGTTCGGACGGCGTGTACGGCAACGGCCTTTGGTCGGCGAGTCCGCTTGACGACCCTTCCGATGACGATGTCGATTCGAGCGCGTCGTTCATGCCGGGCGGCACCGTTTCGTTCAATGGGGGAGCCACGCAGGTGCGTTTCGTATCCGTGCATACCACGTCGCCGACGAACGATTACTGGCAGCAGTGGAAGCGGTCGCTCGACGAACTGGCGAAACTACGTTTCGACACTAGCCGACGGTACGTTTTCATGGGTGATTTCAACGCGACGTACGACCATACGCCGTTCCGCAACATTCTGGGAAACCGTTTCTCCGACGCCTCCCGTCAGGCCGGCGAGGGATTGAAATTCTCATGGCCTGCGAATGTCGATTACGTGCCGTCGTTCGCCGGAATCGACCATATCGTACTGGATTCCGGCATGCAGGCCGGACAGGTGCGCACAGTCAAAGTGGACGGCAGCGACCACAAAGCGCTGCTGGCGATTGTGCGGGTCGGCTAAGCCCGTGGCTAGACGGTGACGACCGGCATGTTATTCGAATATCAGATGCAGGCGATGACGTTCGTGCATTGCGGTTCTGTGGGCAGCATCGGCATGGTGAACTGGTCGAGCAGCTTGTAGGAGAGCGGTCCGGGCAACTGTCCTACCGGATTCGTGTGCGCCAGCCGTTCCACAATAGAGAAATATGGTATGTCTTGCATGCTGATCCCTTGGTCTTCCAAAGGTGATGTATGGGTTGTGCGGTTGCTTTCCGATGCTTCCATAGCAGAAGGGGGAACCTTTTGGATACATTCACTCAACCGCTTAAGTATCCGTTTGCCACTATAACAGAGGGAGGGTCATTGTGCCTGTGCTGGAGGGTGGCGGTGAGATGGTGTTGTCCGGATTGCGGACGTGCGATTGATCTTGGATGCTGCCGATGGCGATGCGCGCCGACAATGTACGGGGATATGAAAAAGTGCCCCAGATAGGAATCGAACCTACGACACCTTCTTTAGGAGAGAAGTGCTCTATCCACTGAGCTACTGAGGCAACGAGTCACCATTGTACACACAATATGGACTCGACATGACGGGTAATCGGACCTGATTGTTCGGGCTCAAGCCGTTTGACGGACGTTCCGGTGGAACGTCCGTAGGTGAGGGGAGCGGCTGTGCCGCGACGGATGCTCAGGCCAGATTGTCTTGCGTGCCTGCGGTGTTGGCCGCGGTGGCCTGCTCTGCCTGCACGGCGTCGAGCTTGGCTCGGACCTCGCCAAGCAGGCTCTGCGCGCGCTTGGCCAACGCCTCGCCGATCTCCCACTGCCGCATGGACTGGTCGAGGTTCAGGCCGCCCGCCTCCAACGCCTGCACGGCCTGGATGAGCTTGTCGCGCGCCTCCTCGTATGGCATCTGCGCGATTGCTTCGCGTTCCTTGTCGGTCAGGCTGGATGCCGGTGCTGCTTCGTTGCTCATGTGCTACTCCTTCGTTACGGTTTTCACTTCAGACACGACGATGCCGTGCTTCAAGGTCATGGTCAGCTGGTCGCCCGTCTTCACCTTGTCCGCGTCGTCAAGCACATGCCCGTCGGCGCATTGCACCACCGCGTACCCGCGGTCAAGCGTGGATTGCGGACTCAGCGCGGTCAGCGACGCGTGCGCTTTCTCGATGGTCAGGCTCGCGTCGTCAAGAATACGGGTCAGACCGATCCGCATTCTTGTGCGTGCGTCATCAAGGAAACGCTGATGCGGTTCCAACATGGTGAGCGGCTGGGTGAGGCTTGGACGGTTCGCGTAGCCTTCGATAAGCCTGGTCTCGTTGGAGACGGTGGCGTCGATGCGCATGCGCATGCGGTCCAGGTTCACCTGAATCAGCTGCATCTGCTCATGCACGTCCGGCACGACCTTCTTCGCTGCGTCGGTCGGCGTGGAGGCCCTGAGGTCGGCCACCAAATCCAGCAGGGTCCAATCGTCCTCATGCCCGATGGCGGAAATCAGAGGAGTGTGGGCCGCCGCCGCGGCGCGCACCACGTTCTCATCGGAAAAGCCAATCAGATCTTCGAAAGCGCCGCCGCCACGCGCCACGATGATCACATCCACATCTGGATCGGCATCCAGCTGCCGGATGGCCGCTACCACGTCCGACGGGCACTGCTCGCCCTGCACGTGCACATGCGTCACCTTGAAGCCGACGACGGGCCAACGCAGACGCACGTTGGTGATGACGTCGCCTTCCGCACGTGCCTGCGGCGCGCAGATCAAGCCGATGCAATGCGGAAATTCCGGCAACGGCTTCTTGCGATCGGCGTCGAACAGACCTTCTCCCTTAAGCTTCTTGCGTAGCTCGTCGATCATGGCCTTCAGACTGCCGCCCGCGCCGGCCGTGATGATCGCGTCGCCGCGCAACGACAGCGACGTGCGCTTCATCCACACGTTCGGCTTGCCGTGGATGATGACACGGTCGCCCTGCACAAACGGCGCCGCCGCCGCGGCGAACCGTCCGAAGCCGTTGACTTCCATAGCGATGTCCTGCTGGTCGTCGCGCAGCGTGATGTAGGCGCTTCCCTGACGACGCGTGTTGATCTGCGTGATTTGCCCGGCCACCCATACGGAGGGCCAACGTTCGACCGCCGTGTAGAACTTCTCGCTGAGCAGGCTCACCGGCCAAGGGTTGTCGGCGGTGGTTTCCGACGCCAGACGGGGCAGCGGCTTCGACGTCCGCTGCGCCGTCGGTGGGTTGTAATCCGGGTTCCAAGTCATAAGTCAAGATTCCATCATCTTGCGGACAAATGGAACATATGTTCGAGTGTTGCGAATGCTCCGTGCGTGAAGATAGTACGGTGTGTGGGGCTGTGTCAAAACGACACTCCGAGATGAAATCGTTACTTTTGTCACACAAGGTACAAAATGGCGAAATCTCGCCAAAAGTAGAATATATAGTTTCTCTAGCGGCGTGGTGACACTACATTTAGTGCCGACCTTGGCGTAGAGTGTGCATCTGTAGATACGAACGGGCATGCGGACGAAGCATGAAACCTAGCCGGATGGGTCCGGCCCGGAAAGGAAATATACATGGAAACCCAGACTCTGGAAGGCGTTGCGACCGAAACCGAGAACGCGCCGGAAATGGTCAAGGTGCTTGTCGAGAAGCGCGACGGGCGTGTGGTCGATTTCGATCCGATCAACATCATCAGCGCGGTGAAATCGGCTTTCGCCGACCTCGACAAGAAAATCGGTCCTCAGGAGGAACGGCTGATTCGCGACATCGCCAATCAGGTCGAGGCCGAAATCAAGGACCGTTACAATGGTCCGGCGAAGATCGAGGACATCCAAAACCTCGTGGAGCATGGGCTGATCGAGGATCATCTGTACGACGTGGCCCGCACCTACACCAACTACCGTCTGAACAAGGACATCGAGCGCGCCAAGGCCACAGACATCAACGAGGCCGTGCGCCGCTTGGTGGACCGCGACGAGGCTCTGGTGCGTGAGAACGCCAACAAGGACTCCAACGTCTACTCCACCCAGCGTGACCTGCTGGCCGGCGCGGTGTCCAAGGCGTCCGCCTTCTCCATGCTGCCGGATGCGGTGTCCAACGCGCATATGAAGGGCGACATCCACTTCCACGACGCCGATTACTCGCCGTTCACCGCGCAGTCCAACTGCTCGCTGCCGAACTATTGGGACATGCTGGCCAATGGCTTCACCCTCGGCAACGCGCCGATGGGTTCGCCGAACAGCATCTCCATCGCCGCCACGCAGATCACCCAGATCATGAAGGACGTGGCCTCCAGCCAGTACGGCGGACAGACCGCCAACCGCGCCGACGAGCATTTCGCCGAATACGCCAAGAAGGACTACGACAAGTTCCTTGAGCAGGCCCACGAGATCATGCCCGACGATCTGCCGATCGAGATCGCCGAACGTCAGGTGCGCATGGCCAAGGCCGTCGAGCCGAAGCGCCTGCACTTCGAAAAGGATCGTCCGGCACTGCCGATGGACGAGCCGTTCGACAAGACGTCCGACCGTCTGCAGCAGCTGCGTGAGATCTGGGCGAAGATCCAGACCCGCAAGGCCATCTACGACGCCATGCAGACCATGGAATACCAGATCAACTCCAACCGTGTGTCCAACGGCCAGACCCCGTTCGTGACCGTCGGCTTCGGTCTCGGCACCGACTGGTTCGCGCGCGAAATCCAGCGCGCCATCTTCCTCAACCGCATCCGCGGCCTCGGTTCCGAGCATCACACCGCCATCTTCCCGAAGCTCGTCTTCACCATCAAGCACGGTGTGAACGCCGATCCGGGCGACCCGAACTACGACCTGAAGCAGTTGGCCCTCGAATGCGCCACCAAGCGCATGTACCCGGACGTCATCTTCTACGAGAACATCGTGAAGATCACCGGCTCCTTCAAAGCGCCGATGGGCTGCCGTTCCTTCCTGCAGGGCTGGATCGACCCGAAGACCGGCAAGGATGTCGAGGACGGCCGCATGAACCTCGGCGTGGTCACCGTGAACATTCCGCGCATCGCATTGGAATCCCACGGAGACAAGGACCGCTTCTGGAAGATCTTCGACGAGCGCATGACCGTCGCCCATCAGGCGTTGCAGTTCCGCATCATGCGTTGCAAGCAGGCCACTCCGGTCAACGCCCCGACCCTGTTCCGCTTCGGCGCATTCGGCCGTCTCGGCGCCAACGACAGCGTTGATCAGCTGTTCCGCAACGAACGCGCCACCGTGTCCCTCGGCTACATCGGCCTGTATGAGGCGACCAGCGTGTTCTATGGCAAGGACTGGATGCGCGACCACGACTGGGATCCGGAAGGCAAGGAATTCGCCCTGTCCATCGTCAAGCGCATGAACGAGCTGTGCAAGGATTGGAGCACCGCGGAAGGCTACCACTACTCCGTGTACTCCACGCCGGCCGAATCGCTCACCGACCGCTTCAACCGCATGGACCGCGAGAAGTTCGGCGAAGTGGACGGCGTCACCGACCACGACTTCTACACCAACTCCTTCCACTACCCGGTGTGGCTGCAGCCCACGCCGATGGAGAAGCTCGACTACGAGAAGGACTTCCCGTACTACGCGTCCGGCGGCTTCATCAACTACTGCGAATTCCCGTGCCTGCAGGCCAATCCGAAGGCGCTCGAAGCGGTGTGGGACTACGCCTACACCATCGGCATCGGCTATCTCGGCACGAACACGCCAATCGACCGTTGCTACGAATGCGGTTTCGAAGGTGACTTCGAACCGACCGAAGAAGGCTTCAAGTGCCCCGAATGCGGCAACTCCGACCCGGACCGCTGCAACGTGACCAAGCGCACCTGCGGCTACCTCGGCAATCCGGTGCAGCGCCCGATGGTGCACGGCCGACACGAGGAAATCGCGCACCGCGTCAAGCACATGAGCGGCGAAACCGGCCATGTCACCCTTGACGACGGTTCCGAACGCGAATGGTTCGAGGAAGCCAAGTAATCAATCGCAATAATCGCAAAACAACAGGCAATTCAGGAGCAACGTATGGTAAGCAGCGCCGATCCCGCTGTGTCTCGCCGTGATTTCGCGGCCGGCGAAACCGGCCGCGGGCCGTTCATTCCGACAAACCGCGCCAGCAACCCGCGTGCCGGACAATGGACGAACGCGATGAGCCACAACATGATCGCCGACTACAAGCGGTTCCTCATGACCGACGGCGAGGGAATCCGCTGCTCGCTGTACGTCTCCGGCTGCCCATTCCACTGCGAAGGCTGCTACAACTCGTCGATCTGGGATTTCCGCGCCGGCCACGAATACAACGACCGGCTCGAAGCTCAGATCATGGCCGATCTGAGCCTGCCGTACGTGCAGGGCATCACCTTCCTCGGGGGCGAGCCGCTGCTCAACACCGGCGTGTTGCTGCCGCTTTCACGCAAGATCCGGGAGCGGTTCGGCCGCACCAAGGACATTTGGTGCTGGACGGGCTACACGTGGGAGGAGCTCATGCGCGAAGGCGAAAGCCCCGACAAGCGTGAACTGCTCGAACAGATCGATATCCTCGTGGATGGCCGGTATATCAAGGATCTGCACGATTCGCTGCTGCAGTTTCGCGGCAGCTCCAACCAGCGCATCATCGATGTGCCCAAGTCGTTGGAAAGCGGGCAGGTGGTGCTGTGGTCGAAACTACACGATCAGACGCGGTTCATTCCCGAAATCTACGGCAAGGACCGCGCTGCGGGGGAGGGGGCGGCTTCCTGAATGGTTTTGAACGGTTCGTATACGAACGGTTGGAATTAGGCAAGCTGACTATATTCGTTGTCTAATTATGCGTCGTGTCGTGCACTTTATGCGATACCGTGCCGAATTAGGCAGGGGCACAGACTACCATTACATACTTGGATAACCGGGGCAGGGCGTTCGTGTTGGCACGGACGCAACCCGGCGGATGAGAACGATAGAGGTACAGTACATGGTCGAAGCAGCAGTTACCGCAGACAACACCTGCGATACGAAGCCGTTGCGCGTAGGTCTTGACATCGGTTCCACCACGGTGAAGGCCGTGGTGCTCGATCAGACCGATTCGCTCGACGCGGTGCTCTTCTCCGATTACCGTCGCCACCACGCCAACGTGCGTGCCACCGTGGCGGGCCTGCTGGAGGACATCCACAAAGAACTTGAGGCCCGTGGCCGCGGCGACGAGCCGATTCGTCTGGCCATCACCGGTTCCGGCGGCCTTGCCTTGGCCGATAATCTCCATGTGCCGTTCGTGCAGGAGGTCATCGCCGAGACCCGCGCCATCGACGAGGAATATCCGCAAGCCGACGTCATTATCGAACTTGGCGGTGAGGACGCCAAGATCACATATCTGAAGCCGACTCCGGAACAGCGCATGAACGGTTCCTGCGCAGGCGGCACCGGCGCGTTCATCGACCAGATGGCCACCCTGCTCGACACCGACGCGGCTGGCCTCAACGACATGGCCAAGCATTACGAGACGCTCTATCCGATCGCCTCCCGTTGCGGCGTGTTCGCCAAAACCGATCTTCAGCCGCTCATCAACGACGGCGCGGCCAAGCCCGATCTGGCCGCATCCATCTTCACGGCGGTCGCCACGCAGACCATCGCAGGTCTGGCGTCCGGCCGACCAATCCACGGCACCGTCATCTTCCTGGGCGGTCCGCTGTTCTTCATGTCCGAACTGCGCGAGGCGTTCCACCGCGCGCTCGAAGACAAAGTCGACGAATTCATCGTGCCGACCGACGCGCACCTGTACGTGGCGTTCGGCTCCGCGCTGCTCGCCGGCGAACCGGACCAGCTTGAGGAGGGCCAGCATTTCGAAGCACGCACCTGCGCCGATATTCTGAAAAGCCTTGAAGACCTGAAGAATCTGCCGGCCAACACCCCCACCATGCCTCCGCTGTTCCCGACCGAAGCGGACCGTGAGGCGTTCAACAAGCGCCACCACCGCGAGCATGTGCACATCGGCACGCTGGAAGGCGCGCAAGGTCCGCACTTCCTCGGCATCGACGCCGGATCGACCACCATCAAAGCGACGCTCGTCAACGACGACCGCGAAATCGTATGGTCGTCGTACGCCACCAACGAAGGCAGCCCGCTGACGGCCGCTGTCAACATCGTCAAGCAGATTCAAAGCCAGCTGCCGGAAGGCGCGTGGATAGCACGCTCCTGCGCCACCGGATACGGCGAAGGCCTCATCACCACCGGCCTGCACCTGGACGAGGGCGTGGTGGAGACCATGGCGCACTATCGTGGCGCGGAAATGGTCTCGCCGGGCGTTACCGCCGTCATCGACATCGGCGGCCAGGACATGAAATACTTGGCGATTTCCGACGGCGTGATCGATTCGATCGCCGTCAACGAGGCATGCTCGTCCGGCTGCGGCTCGTTCCTGCAGACGTTCGCGCAGTCCATGGGACTGACGATTGAGGAATTCACGCAGGCCGCGCTCAACTCCACGCATCCGGTCGACCTGGGCTCGCGCTGCACCGTGTTCATGAACTCCTCCGTCAAGCAGGCGCAGAAGGAAGGCGCCTCGATGGAGGACATCGCGGCGGGCCTGTGCTATTCCGTGGTGCGCAACGCGCTGTATAAGGTGATCAAGCTGCGCGATTCCGGCGAGCTGGGCGACACCGTGGTGGTGCAGGGCGGTACGTTCCTCAACGACGCCGTGCTGCGCGCCTTCGAGCTGCTCACCGAACGTGAGGTGACCCGACCGAACATCGCCGGCCTGATGGGCGCATACGGTGCCGCGCTGACCGCGCGCATGCATTACATCGACATCGCCGACGGACTCGACGATGGTGACGCGGACGCCGACGGAGGCAAGACCGTCGACATCGACGGCGTCACGCATACCGCGTCCAGCATCGTGTCCGGCAGCGAGCTCGACAACCTGTCCATGACCACCGAACGCGACGTGTGCAAGCTATGCCAGAACCACTGCAAGCTCACCATCACCACGTTCCAGGATGGCTCCCGCTACGTGACCGGCAACCGTTGCGAACGCGGCGGCGATTCCAAGAAGCAGCGTTCCGACAGGCCCAACCTGTACGACTACAAATACAAGCGTTGCTTCGCCTACCGTCGTCTGACCGACAAGAAGGCCACCCGCGGCGAAATCGGCATTCCACGCGTGCTCAACATGTACGAGAACTACCCGTTCTGGTTCACGCTGCTCACCTCGCTCGGCTTCAAGGTGATGATCTCCGGCCGCAGCTCGCACGAACTGTTCGAAACCGGCATCGAATCGATCGCCTCCGAGAACATCTGCTATCCGGCCAAACTCGTGCACGGCCACATCAAGTGGCTGCTCAACAAGGGCATCAAGACGATCTTCTACCCGTGCGTGAGCTATGAGGAGAACTTCGTTCCCAACACCGACAACCACTACAACTGCCCGGTCGTGGCCAACTATCCGGTGGTCATCGGCGCGAACATGCCCGAACTGCGCGAGGAAGGCGTGCGCTACATGCGCCCGTACTTCAACATGGCCAACCATGAGCTCATGGTGGACCGCATCGTCGAGGAATTCGCCTGGGCCAACGTGACCCGCGAGGAAGCCGAGACCGCGGTCAAGGCCGCCTACGCCGAAAACGAGGTGTTCAAGCACGACGTGCAGATGGAAGGCCTCAAGGCCCTCGCCTACATGAAGGAACACGACTGCAAGGGCATCGTGCTCGCCGGCCGCCCATACCACGTCGACCCGGAAATCAACCACGGCATTCCGGAAACCATCTGCGCGCTCGGCATGGTGGTGCTGTCCGAAGACTCCATCTGCGAACTGCAGCCGGGGGAGAAGCTCAACCTGAGCGAATTCCTCGCCGAAGGCGAAGAGGATCCCCGCAAGAAGAACGCGAACGGCTTCCGCCACGTCGACGACCGCAAGGTCACCAAGATGCCGCTGCGCGTCACCAACCAGTGGGCCTACCATGCGCGTCTGTACGCGGCGGCCCATTTCGTGGCCTCCTATCCGGGACTCGAGCTCGTGCAGCTCAACTCCTTCGGCTGCGGCCTCGACGCCATCACCACCGACCAGGTGTCCGAGATCCTGGCGGACAAGGCCGACGTGTACACCATGCTCAAAATCGACGAGGTCTCCAACCTGGGTGCGGCGAAAATCCGTCTGCGCTCGCTTAAGGCGGCCGTCGAAGAGCGTGAACGCAACAAGAAGAACGACGGATTCCGCAAGACCGGCACCGAAGCGCCGACCCCCGGTCGCCAGGTCATGCTCGACACCGTCATGAAAGCCAATCCGAAACTCACCGAAGCCGTCACGGCCGCATCCAAGCGCGCGGCGGAAAACGGCAAGGGCGAATCGCAAGAAACCGCCAAAACGCAGACAAATGGCAAGGGCGCGTCCGCACACAACTCGGCGACCCTGTCCAAGTACGCGAACCGCATCCCGTTCGGCAAGAACATGAAGGACTACACCATCGTGGCTCCGCAGATGAGCCCGATCCACTTCTCTCTGGTGGAATCCGTCATCCGCTCCGGCGGCTACAAGTTCGACATTCTGGAGCACGCCAGCCGTGAGGACGTCGAAACCGGCCTGAAATACGTCAACAACGACGCCTGCTATCCGGCCATCATGGTCATCGGCCAGCTCGTGGACGCGATTCTGGAAGGCAAATACGATCCGGACCACACCGCGCTCGCCATCACGCAGACCGGCGGCATGTGCCGTGCCACCAACTACTTCGGCCTGATTCGCAAGGCGCTGGTGGACGCCGGTTATCCGCAGATTCCGGTGATCGCCATCTCCACGCAGGGCATCGAGGACAACCCGGGCTTCACCGCCACGCCGGCTTTGCTGCATCGTGCCATCAAGGCGCTTATCGTTGGCGATCTGCTGATGAAGTGCCTGTACCGCGTGCGTCCGTACGAAGTGACACCCGGCAGCGCGAACCAGCTGTACAAGACGTGGGACACCATCGTGCGCGAGACGCTCGAGAACCACGGTCGTTCCAAGACGGCACGCAAGTTCATAGGCAAGGAATACCTGCCGTATCCGACGCTCGTCAAGGAGATCGTCAAGTCGTTCGACTCGTTGCCGTTGAAGGACGAGCCGCGCAAGGTGCGCGTCGGCGTGGTCGGCGAGATCCTCGTCAAGTACCAGCCGGACGCCAACAACCATGTGGTCGACGTCATCGAATCGCAGGATTGCGAGGCCGTGGTGCCGGGCATCATGGAATTCATGACCACCCGACCGTACATTTCCGACTGGAACGAGCATTACCTCGGCATGGGCGGCAGCAAGATCGGCTATGCGCTGATGCGCAAGGGCCTCGACCTGTACAACGCTCCGGTACGCGAGGCGATCGATCTGGCTCACGGCAAGTTCTCGCAGGATCTGCCGATGCCTGAACTGGTCAAGAAGGCCGACGAGGTCACGTCCGTGGGCGTGCAGGCCGGCGAAGGCTGGCTGCTGACCGCGGAAATCCTGGAACTCATCGAATCGGGATGCCCGAACGTGGTGTGCGCGCAGCCGTTCGCCTGCCTGCCGAACCACGTGACAGGCCGAGGCATGTTCGGCAAGATCCGCCGACTGCATCCGGAAGCCAACATCGTGTCCATCGATTACGATCCGGGCGCTTCGGAAGCCAACCAGCTCAACCGCATCAAGCTGATGATCTCCGCTGCCAAGAAGGCGCACCGCGCAGCCGAAGAGGCGCGCAACAGCGAGAAGGCCGCTTGAATCGCCATTCTTATTTCCGTCGAACCGACGTTGGGAAACTTTCCGACGTCGGTTCGACGGTATCTGAGCCGCCAAATCGACGGCTGATTCGGCGATCGTAAAATCGATGGTCGTCGAATCGGCATTCAAATCGCCAGCCAAATCGATGGGGAATGATGGTCGGTTATCGATTTTCCGTATAGCGTAGCCTGCGTTGCGAATGGCGCTTTTCGTTAGGATGGCCACTATGACAACGCCAAAGATCACGTACGCGCACCTGCTGACCGAGCCGAATCCGAAGCATGTGGAAAGCCTTATCAAATTCTTCGAATCCGGCTGCCAACAGCGCGGCACCGGCGGTTTTGGCGTGGAAATCGAACACCTGCCGGTACATAACAGCGACGATACCGCGGTGACCTACTACGAAAGCAACGGCATTGAAGCGTTGCTCAACCGCATCCGCCCGTATTACGACGAAAACAAGGAATACTGGGAAAACGGGCGACTGGTCGGACTCGCCCGTGACGGCATCTCCGTATCTTTGGAACCGGGCGGACAGTTGGAAACGTCCATCGGCATCCTGCACAAGCCGGAGGAGCTCGCCACATTGTACGGCGCGTTCCGCCGCGAAGTCGACCCCATCCTCGAAGAACTTGGTTTCCGACTCGTCAACTATGGTTACCAACCGAAATCCAGTTACGCCGACATTCCCGTCAATCCGAAGGACCGGTACAAGGCGATGACCGCCTACCTGGGACGTGTCGGACAGTTCGGTCCGTGCATGATGCGTTGCTCCGCTTCGACACAGGTCAGCATCGACTACGTTTCGGAACAGGACGCGATCGCCAAACTGCGGTTGGGCACGGTGATCGGCCCGATTCTGGCATGGTTCTTCCGCAACACCCCGTATTTCGAAGGCAGGGAGAACCCGTATCCGCTGCTGCGCCAACGCATGTGGGATTATCTCGATTTCCAACGCACGAACGTCATCCCCGGCCTGTTCGACCCGCGTTTCGGTTGGGAGGATTACGCGGTGGACGTGCTGTCCACGCCGATGATGTTCGCCGACCTGACGCACACGCCCGAAGCGCTGGCGGTGTCCGGAACCGATCTGCACCATCCGGCGTTCTACGAGAACGCGAACGACGTGTACCCGGACCGCGAGCTCAACGCGTACGAGATCAACCATGTGATCTCCACGCACTTCAACGACGTGCGTTTGAAGAACTTCATCGAATTCCGCCACTGGGATTCGCTGCCGGTGGCCCGCGCCGAGCGGCTTACTGAAATCATCGGCTCGCTGTTCTACGATCCGACGAATCTCGACCGACTGGAAAGCTACTTCGACGGCATCCGCGAGGAGGACGTGTTCGAGGCCAAGGCGAACCTGCAGGCGCGCGGAAGCCAGGCCATCCCATACGGCAACTCGCTGGAATTCTGGCAGGAGTTCCTCGGCCTTGAGGGTGTGCTCGCCGACGAACCGGGCGACCCGAAGCATCCGGACGTCTTCCAGGCGTGACCGGCCGAGGGCCCGTCCGATGGTACGCTGTTCCATATGGTTACCGAGGGGAAAAAGCGGGTTCGTAAATCGCCCGAAGAGCGCAAACGCGAAATCATCGCGGCGGCGGGCAGGCTGATCGGCGAGAAGGGGTATTACGGCACGTCGCTCAAGGACATCGCCGACGCCATCGGCATGAGCCAGCCCGGACTGCTGCACTACATCGGCAACAAGGAGCGGTTGTTGTCGCTGCTGGTCACCGATAACTACGACCAGCAGGGCACGCCTGCAGACTTCGCCGAGTCGGGATTGCCCGGCAGCGATTCGGACGGCATGCTGTTCCCTGCCTATCTGCGGTTCCTGGTCCGGTACAATGCGCAACGCCGCAGCCTGCTGCAGCTGTACATGGTTTTGGAAACCGAATCGTTCAACGCGGACCATCCACTGCACGAGTATTTCGAAAACCGACCGGACTTGACGTGGGATCATTATTCGCGGTTCGCATGGAAGCTGCCGCCGCAGATCGGCGGATGGGACAATATGCGGCCGATCGTGCGGCAATGCATCGAGGCGATGGATGGCATCCAGTTGCGGTGGACTCGCAAGCCGCCGATCGACCTGTACGACGAGTGGCTCGTCTTCGAGCGGATGATCTTCCCCTCGCCGGTGTGGGACGGATATCGGTAATCCTTCAGAAGACATATATCTAATGGTTGTTAGTTAAGAAACGCCTGAAAATCTGCGGTACTTGACGATTTGTTTCGGAAGATATATAGTTCCTATATCTAATGACTGTTAGATATAAAAGTCAACGAGGACGATGGAGGATTCATGGGCCGTTACGAGGCAGACCACATTCTGTTCGGCGCCGCATATTACGACGAATATCTCATGATGAAGGGCATTGACCGCATCGATGAGGACATGGCGATGATGAAGGCTGCGGGACTGAACGTCATCCGCATCGCCGAATCCACATGGAGCACCTGCGAACCGCAACCGGGCGTATTCGACTTCACCTACGTGGACCGCGCGCTCGACGCAGCCAACCGCGCCGGCATCGACGTCATCGTCGGCACGCCGACCTACGCGGTGCCCAGCTGGCTCGTCAAACTCGACCCGAGCGTGCTCGCGGTCACCCCGAGCGGCCAAGGCAAGTATGGCGCGCGCCAGATCATGGACATCGTCAACGCCACCTACCGCTTCTACGGCGAACGCGTGATCCGCAAGCTCATCTCCCACGTCGCCGACCATCCGGCCGTCATCGGCTACCAGGTGGACAACGAGACGAAATACTACGATTCCGTCTCCGATGACATGCAGCGCCTGTTCGTCAAGTACCTGCGCGAGAAGTTCCACGGCGATCTGGACGAGCTCAACCACCACTTCGGCCTCGACTACTGGTCCAACCGCATCGACTCCTGGGAGGACTTCCCGGACGTGACCGCCACCATCAACGAGTCCCTGGGCGGCGAATTCGACAAGTTCCGCCGCGACCAGGTGCGCGCCTTCCTGCAGTGGCAGGCCGACATCGTGCGCGAATACGCGCATGACGACCAGTTCATCACCCACAACTTCGACTTCGAATGGCGCGGATACTCCTACGGCGTGCAGCCGGCCGTCGACCACTTCAAGGCCTCGACCGCCGTGGACATCACCGGCGTGGACATCTACCACCCGACTGAGGACGATTTGACCGGCAAGGAGATCGCCTTCGGCGGCGACATGACCCGCTCCACCAAAAACGGCAGGAACTACCTGGTGCTCGAAACGGAGGCCCAGGGCCAGCACGGCTGGGTGCCGTTCCCGGGCCAGCTGCGCCTGCAGGCCTACTCCCACCTCGCCTCCGGCGCCGACATGGTGGAATATTGGCACTGGCACTCCATCCACAATTCCTTTGAAACATATTGGAAAGGCCTGCTGAGCCACGACCTCGAACCGAATCCCACCTACCGCGAGGCGGGCGTGTTCGGCCGCGAGATCGCCAAACCGGAAGTGGGGGAGCGGCTCGTCCACCTGAAGAAGCACAACAAGGTGGCCATCATGGTCAGCAACGAATCGCTGACCGCGCTCGACTGGTTCCTCATCGAGGCCGGCTTCCCATTCGGCGGCACCCTCAAGTACAACGACGTGGTGCGCAACATCTACGACGCGCTGTTCGAACTCAACGTGGAATGCGATTTCATCCCGTCCGACGCGCCGGCCGAACGCCTGGCCAAATACGAGATGATCGTGACCCCGGCACTGTACTGCACTCCGCAGGAAACAACCGACCGTCTGCGCGAATTCGTCTCCAGCGGCGGCCACCTTGTCTCCACCATGCGCTCCTTCGTAACCGACGACGAGGTGACCGTATGGCACGACCGCGCGCCGCACAACCTCACCGACGTGTTCGGCATGACCTACAACCAATTCACCCGCCCGAACGGCCACGTATCCGTGGAATTCGCCGGAACGCTCGCCAAAACCCCGGCAAGCGACGCGCAGGCGCTCATCGAACTGGTCACCCCATTCGACGGCACCGACGTGCTCGCCAGCTACGGCCACTACGCGTGGAAGGATTACGCCGCGGTGACCCGACATGGCTTCGGCAAGGGCGACGCCGAATGGATCGCCACCCTGCTCGGCGCCGACACCATCCGCGCCGTCCTGCGCGAAGCCGTGGAACACGCGGGCATCGCCGATGCCGGCACCGCGCTCGCCGGACAGGTGACGGTGCGCCGCGGAACGAACGCCCGCGGCGAGCAGGTGACGTATCTGCTCAACTACTCCGCCGACGAGGTCACCATCGACAGCCCGGTGTCGGGCGATGTGGTGGTCGCTCCGGTGGTGGTGGGCACCGACGGCACCGTCGATGAATCCGCCACCGCGGCGATCGCCCTGAAAGAGGGCTCGAAGGTCGAGGTGGGCGACAGGCTGACGATCGGCCGCTGGAATGTGGTCGTCATCACCGGCTGAGCCGCAAAGCGGTGGCGGTGCGTCGGCCCACTGGGTCAGGGGATGAGCAGGTCGATGATGGCCTTCCATTCCCCGATGAAGTCGACGTCATGCGATCCGTTGAGCCAGCGCAGCTGCAGACCCTCCATCGCGGACAGGACCTGCAGCGCGGTGCGCTCCGGATCGGCGACGCCGTCGCGCTTGGCCGCGAACGTGTATTCCTTCAGCAGATTGATTTCGCGCTGTTCGAAATACTCGTGCACGGGATGGTCCTTGCTCAGCGCCTCGCTTTCCAGCAAGGTGTAGAGCCGGACCATCTCCGGACGGTCGGCGTTGGTCTCCACGGTTCCCGTGGAAATGGCCTTCAGCCCCAGATCGCAGTGGTACGCGATGCCGTCGTCAAGGACTTCGCCGGTCACGCCCTGCACGCCAAGATGCTCGGCGATGGCGATCTGATTGGTCCGATCGGCGTATTTGAGGGTTTCCTCAAGCAGTTGTTCTTTGGATTTGAAGTAGTAAAGGAGGCCGGCTTCGGTGATGTTCTGAGCCTGGGCCACATCGCGTATGGTGAAGCCCCAGAAACCGAACTGGGAGATGAATGAGACCGTGGTTTCGAGAATCGCCTTCCTGCGATCCTCGGCGCTCATTCGCTTTCTGGGTTTGTTTTCGGTGCGGCGACGCATATGCTCTCCTTCATCTGGTGCTTACTAAGGTACAAGAAGGGGGAGAAGAAGACGATGGGAACCCTTGGAACACGCCGGATTATCGCAGACAAACGATTTGTTATATGATTTAACTAAGCAGTTACTAGGTAATAAAAACCGGTGACTGTGAAGCTGAATGGAACAGTGTCCGACCGGTTTTGCAAACGCTTTGAGACGGCGATGACATGACGTCGACTTGTGCCTTTGCGAAAGATGGTTTACACTGAAAACACGTTAGTTACCACATGGTAGTTAACAGATGGGGCGAGGCCGCCCCACCACCACATACACCGCTAAGGTGCGGAATCGCACACAACATAAGTTCACTACTGAAGCATGATTCGAAGGAGAGAGTTTCATGAGTGAAGCAATCGCCAGCAAGGCGGAGCGCCTTGCCGCTTACAACGCCAACATCGCCGCGGCGGAAAAGGATCCGTCACTGTCCCCGGAAACCGGCAAGCCGCTGTCCAAGATGAACGCCGCACGTTTCGGCGCAGGCTTCCTGGTATTCGGAGTGCTGTGGATGTCCGGTCTGGGCATCGTTTCCGCAGTGCTGCTGCCCATGCACTACAAGACCATCCCGGGCGTCAACGCCGATGCGTTGGTCGGCATCGTCAACGCGTTCACCGCGGTCGCATCCCTGGTCGCCAACCTGATGTTCGGCAACTTCTCCGATCGCTCCCGTTCCCGCTTCGGCCGCCGTACCCCGTGGATCCTCTTCGGAGCCGTGCTCGGTGGCGTCACCCTGTTCCTGACCGGCACCACGCATAACGCCGTGCTGCTGACCATCTTCTACTGCGCCTGCATGTTCGGTCTGAACTGCATGATCGCGCCGATGGTCGCCATCCTGTCCGACCGCGTGCCTTCCAAGATCCGTGGCACCATGTCCGCCTTCTACGGCGCCGGCTCCACCATCGGCGCTCCGATCGGCACCATGCTCGGCGCATTGTTCATCGAAAACCTGATTCCGGGCTTCGCCGTCGCCGGCGTGCTCATGTTCCTCGGTGGCGTGGTCGCCGTGATCATCATCCCGAAGGAGCAGTCCGCAGACTTCCTGCCGAAGGACGAAGGCTCCGCCAAGGACATCCTCTCCTCCTTCCGCCCGCCGAAGTTCTCCACCGCGCATGACTTCTACAAGGCGTTCGCCGGCCGCTTCTGCATGCTCATGGCCTACCAGATGATCAACGTCTACCAGCTGTACATCATCCAGAACTACATCGGCCAGTCCGTCAAGGAATCCGCCGTCACCGTGTCCGTCGTGTCCATGATCATGATGGTCATGTCCCTGGTCGGCTCCTTCATCTCCGGCCCGGTCTCCGATCTCATCGGCCGCCGCAAGGTCCCGGTCGTCGTCGCTTCCGTGCTCTTCGCCGTCGGCATCGCCATGCCGTGGATCTTCAAGTCCACCATGGGCATGTACCTGTTCGCCGGCATCGCAGGCCTCGGCTACGCCGTCTACTCCGCCGTCGACCAGGCGCTGCTGGTGGACGTGCTACCGAACAAGGAAGAGGCCGGCAAGGATCTGGGCATCCTGAACATGGCCACCACCCTCGGCCAGATGTGCGGCCCGGTCGTCATGTCCGCCATCGTGGTCAACCTCGGCTACAACTTCGCGTTCCCGACGTCCATCGCATTGGCCATCATCGGCTGCTTCTTCATCATGGCCATCAAGAAGGTCAAGTAAGGCAGCTGCTGTAAACCGGGGGAGACGGTCGTGCCATAGGCCGTCTCCCCTCCGCGGGGTCGAATCGTCCCGCCTCTCCCATCCATACTAACCATCAACGCATATCCGAATTATCAACGACGATACCAAGGAACATCATGACCACCTGGATTGCAACGACGCAAGACAACAAGCTTGCCGACCGAACCTCCGACATCGAATCCACCAACGCCACCACCGCGGCCGACCTGCAGCTCGACGGCAACGAATACCAGGCCCTGCGCGGCTTCGGCGGCTGCTTCAACGAACTCGGCTGGCTGCCGCTGCAGAACGTCAGCGAAGCCGAACGCGACCAGATCATCAAGGAGCTGTTCAGCCCCGACGAGATGAACTTCACCTTCAACCGCGCCCCCGTCGGCGCCAATGACTTCGCCGACCACTGGTACAGCTACGACGAGGTCGACGGCGACTACGGGATGGAGCATTTCTCCGTCGAACACGACGAGCAGACCCTGATCCCGTACATCCACCGCGCACAGGAATGGCAGCCGAACATGCAGCTGTTCTCCAGTCCGTGGAGCCCGCCGACGTGGATGAAGCGCCCGAAGGCCTACAATTACGGCCGTCTCGTGCAGACCCCGGAGAACCTGAAGGCCTACGCCAAGTACTTCGTCAAGTACATCCAGGCCTATGCCGAGCACGGCATCACCGTGAACCAGCTGCACGTGCAGAACGAGGTGTTCGCCGACCAGAAGTTCCCGAGCGCCCTGTGGGATTCCGAAGCGCTCAAGGTGTTCATCCGCGACTACCTCGGACCGGCGTTCGACGAGGCCGGACTCGACACCGACATCTGGCTGGGCACCCTCAACGGCCCGGAGGACATGGCCTGGACCGGCGGCGGCTATGGCATGACGCTCAACAACTACAACCGCTTCGTCGACAACATCCTCTTCGACGACGGCGCGCGCAAGTACATCAAGGGCATCGCCTACCAGTGGGCCGGCCAGAACTGCATCGCCCGCACGCACGAATCATGGCCGGAGATCGAACTGATCCAGTCGGAGTCCGAATGCGGCACCGGCGACAACAGCTGGGAGTACGCGGAGTACATCTTCCACCTGATCAACCACTACTTCCGCAACGGCGCCACCGCATACACCTACTGGAACATGATCCTCGACGACCAGGATTCCACATGGGGCTGGTGGCAGAACTCCCTGTTCACCATCACCGCCGACAAGCACGAAGTGCGCCGCAATCCGGAATACTACGTGATGCGCCACTTCTCGCACTACGTCAGGCCCGGCGCGAAGGTGCTCGGCACCACCGGCCACTTCAACTCGATGGCCATCGCCTTCCGCAACCCGGACGGCACGGTGGTGGTCGTGGCGCAGAACGCCCTCGACGAGGAGCGCCCGTTCGAATTCGCCGATCCCGATGCCGCCGAACGCGGCTTCAAGGTAACGCTTGCTCCGCGATCGTTCAACACCTTCGTGCTGGACTGAGCCGGAGTGATACGGCGTCGGCTCGCGCGTAATGCCGGTTTTTCCCTTTTTCCCGGCGATATGCCGATCGCCGGCGCCCTGCCATGAGATGCGCTTCCTGCCCTGTCAGCAGCGTCTCATTGTGTAGGATTGGCTCATCCGCATTACGGGGTGGGTGGAGCCTGTTGCTCTCCCGCGCGATAGTCTCAGGGAAATATGAGCAAAGAAGAGCGGATACCGAAAACGTGTTCGCAAGGTACCGGAGGAGCGGTGCGAGGAAGTGCTTGCCCTGCGGTCGAACATTACCGGCGTCGCGAGGAGAGTGTTGTGAGAAGGCTCTGATGGCATGTGCTTTGCGACGCATCCAACAAACAATTGACATATCCAGCTAGTTGCTGTGTGGTGAGCGGATGTCGTCATGGACCCCTGAGTGACAAGCTTCGAGGAGTATGAAAACATCGATTCGTGGGTGCACAAGGCTATTAGGATTCCGATTGCATGTACTTGTTCATGGGCGGCGTGGGAGACATATATCAGGCTATGTTCCCATCACTTCAAAACTGCATAGAAAACGTCTGCAGCTTCTTATTCTTCATCGGCTGATAGTTGTAGATATGATGTCTAATATATTGCAATATATGCCTCACATTCCTTCTAATCCCATAGCATTACAATCTTGCTTCATCGAAGTTCATACTGTTTGAGAGTTGTTATGCATGCATGCTGTCGTTAGTATGAACTGTTTCCTGTGTTTTTTGTCTTGTATTATTCTCCATTCACCAATGACGGAAGGAATCGGGTCATTTACTGGTGTACCGTAAGAACTTCTAATTGATTTCATGCAAAATTTGTGAATAGGTAACAGAGAAATTTCTATGTCCGTAAAGGGTATAGCATTATTTCCGGCGTATGAGATTGCCTTGTATACTGCTTCTTTCGCAGAAAAGAGTAGTCTATCCCAAGCAACAGTAGGATCATTATTTTTTAGCTTACTGATAGTTGTAATTTCATTATCAAACAAAGAAAAATGTACAATTTCTATTGGTAAAAAATAATTTTCTTCGATGTCGATTCCTATAGATCGATAATAATTGGTGTAACCTATAGCTGCTCCCACACATCCTTCGCAATGCGATAGACTGCCGATTACTCCTTCCGGCCAAACAGGTTTTCCGTATATGTCAGAAGGAATTTCACTTCTTGTAATGTTGTACTCGCTAAATGCATATCGAGCGCAAGCCCGGGCGTCTAAAGACTGCTGATAGAAACGTTGGGTGTAGCCGTTCTTTCCTTCGACGGCTTCAAACTCATGCGATTTAGGAAGATTTTTTGCATAAGTATAAATGATAGTAATATTTTCTGTATGAATTATGTTGTAGAGATTTTCTATGTAAAATGAGCTCATTTTTTGAACATTTACCGTAATTTACGATGAGAGGTTTCAGGGCCAAAGAAGCCAACAATTACCATTGCAACTATAGCTAAAACACTAATGCTTGCATATATCAGACCTTCTTGTTTCTTTGCTAGGAGAAAAGCTACAAACAGTGGCATAAAAACATTTCCTGATTTTGCGGCAGCGTTTACTATGCCGACGCAGCGGAAACGGATTCGTGTTGGAAATAATTCTGGAACATAAACAGCTGTAACAGAGGCGGTGAGTACATACAAAAACAATACTAAAAAGAACCCTAATATTATCGCTGAAATTGTTGTTGATTGCTTTGCGTAAGCTATTCCTAGAATCGCTGTCATCAGAAAAGCTGATACAATCATCTTCTTCCGGCCTATCCTATCAAGTAGAAGTAGGCCTATTAAGCAGCCAAAAGGTGCTCCAAGCATCATTAAGCTACTTGTTAAAAGTGAACTCGATAAGCTGATTCCTTTTGAAACTAAGATTGTTGGTACCCAAGTTGTGAAAGCGTAGGAGCATACGTTTGTTGCGACTGCTGCTACAACACCTACAGTAAGCATAACGAATAAATTATGATGTTGATCGCGCTTCAGTAGCGCAGTCCCTTTTGATTTGTCGTTATTTCTATAATTTGTTATAGATGCACTGTTTAACTGTTCCACAATAAGAGCTGCTTCCTCATACCGTCCTTTGCTGATTAGCCATCTGGGTGATTCAGGAATGTCCTTACGAAAGAACCAAAGCACAATGGCCAATATGCCCACAACAAAGAAAACTACACGCCAAGAAGTGTTTGGGATTACCAGAGCTGATAGGAGAATTGATGTAGGTAATCCACAATTAGCAACAAGCGAGACTAGTCCGCACCACCTTCCACGTCTTGCCACGGGTGCAAACTCATTAATGAAAGTAAACCCAGTCACTATTTCTGAGCCAAGACCGATTCCTGCAAGGAACCTGCAGACTATCAGCATGTCCATATTAGGAGAAAAAGCACTGAGTACAGTAAATCCACCGAAAAGTAATAAGTTAACTTGATATGCTACTTTTCTTCCTTTGTAGTCTCCTATTAGACCAGCAATTAAAGAACCGATGAGTAGTCCTAAAAAGTTTGCTGAAAGTAGCATGCTATTTTCTTGAGCTGTCGACCATTTTGATGCAGTCAGGCTACTTGCTACCGCACTTCCCGTATAGACGCCAATGCTGGCTTCCAACATCCCTAGCGATACTAGTATCACTATTTTATGGAAGAGTCTAGATTCGATAGAATTGTCGATTCTAAATAACAGTTCGTCATTTATAGAACCTGTTGCAAAATTAGTCACGATCGTTCCTCTGTATAGAGGCAATTTTTAATCATCATATCGACTCTTTATAAGATAATTAGAACGTTGAATAATTTCAGATTCATTCTTGCCGGAAATAAGGAATTTCCTGTCGGAATCGACAGAATTGTGAGCGATACCTTTTTTCTTTCCCACAGATTCTAAAACTGCCCAATCCGGGATTTCCTTTTCCTTTGGCCAGTTCAATCCAGCGGTTTCCAGCAGTATGCCATATTGGGATAATCGTGTGATGTTGGTATCCGCATCGACAAGGCCAAGTTCCAGTAGGAAATTGGCCTTACTCTGATCCATGCCATAGGCGGCTGTCAGCTCTTGTTTGATGAGTCCGCCTCCTCTGCGTGCCGCCATTTCCCCGAATATGAAATCACCGGTTTCGTTCTTATAGAATTCGATATGCATCACATTGGGAATCGTCTGATCTTTGAAGGATTCAATGAGTTGCTTTGTCAGCCGGAGCAGTTCGGAATAGTCGGCGTCGTTCTCGTCTAACATTACGGAACCGGTGTTTTGTTTCTCGAAATCTAGTGGCGGGACAAGATATCGTGACGGTGAAATCAGGATCGAATCGGAATTGATATAGACTACATCCACATGGTAGACGGAACCGGAACAGTATTCTTCTAGATAATACTGGTTTGAATGTATGTTTTTGACAAATTCCGGCTTGGTGGCTAAGACAGACAGGTCGTCTTTCGAATGTAGTATCGTAATGCCCGCGGACCCTGCGCCCCAGCGAGGTTTGAGAACAACCGTCTTCCAACGGTCGAACGCCGAAATGATGTCTCCGAAGCTTTTGCAGGAGGTGTAGGGGATAACCTTTAATCCGGCATTAAGGGCCGTCTGCTTCATCGTGACCTTGTCTCGACAGCGCAGCGCCAGTTCATACTGCAAACCGGGAATGCCAAATAGACTTCTCGCCTCTGCAACCCTCAGTACATCTTCCTCTGAGCTGGAAATTATCCTGTCTGGTTTAAATTTCCTAACAATATCGAAGAATTCCGCGGTAGCGCTATCGGAGGAATAATCAGAAACTACGATTTCCTTGATGACGGAATTCGGCCAACTATGGTGTGCGGCCCGATCGTTCGAGGTGAAAACCATGACCTCTAAACGATTGAAACGTTCTTGGATTTCTTCAATCCATTTTGGATAATTTGAGAAAGATTTGGGTTGTTGCATCAGCAGTACTTTCATATTATTCCCTTTCTGGTGTATTTGCTAAAATATGAGATGTTAAAAGGAGATGATCCTTAAAAAATTCTAAAAATTGTCCTATCTTCTCCCTACTGAAATACGCGGTGTTGCATGAGACGCTAACTTTGGCCTCATCGTTAAAATATTGTGCCCTCACTTCAATTGGATAACCATATGAATATGGATACGTGCTTCCTCGGGTTAAGTTTGTTGAAAGTGGAGATACTTCGTTCTTATGGGAAGAGCGCGTTACGTTCAGAAAGAATGTGGGACAAGCTTCTGGATATACATGAGGGGAGTTTGCTCGGAATGAGTTCCAGGCGGTCTCTTGCTGTAACATTTCTTCATACTCCGCATTAAGGACGACCAACTCTTCATCGACTGAATTAAATCTGCCGTGTTGGTGGAAAAATGGAATCGAACTGCTAATCCAACCTGTCATTGAAGGAAGAACAGGACAGTCAACTTGTTCGCGCCCATTTCGAGTTACGTCGATAACAATGTTGTCAAGGTTGAGACATTCTGACGCTGCATTGGTCAACGCTGCTAAGGATATTTTATCTAATAAGCCATATTGTTCCCCATCTCTTTCCTGCAGCAAACGAATAGAGCGATCTCTAATATATAGTGGTGGCGAAACTGCGGGACTATTCCCATCGCTTTCGCGATACCAAGAAGCGGAGAGACTGTCATGTCTTTTAATATCGGGAAGTTTTTCTATCTTTTTTCTTCCTTTGTCGGAGTTATAAAAGTCCTCCAAGAACCCAGCATACTGCAGGAATCCGGGAATCTCTTCTACCGGTTCAAATATGCTGCTTCCAGTTCTTTTTGTTTCTGCCAATTCTTTTAATGCAGACTCGTATTCATGAACGGTCAATGCGTCGCATGCCCAGTGGTGGATAACCAGTACTAATAAATGAGTATCGTGGTTAGTGAAATAATGGAGCACGGCAATAGGGCCGTCCTCAATGTTTAAAATTGAAGCTGATGCTTCAAGAGTCTCATCAATCTTCGACTGGATATCATCAGTTGGACCAAGGTCAATAGTTTTAACCATAATAGGCTCATCAATCTTGATGAGATTCGGATGTTGCTCTCGACCTTTGAAGGATAACCCGTATGAGATTTCTGGGAACTTTTTTATCAGCATTTCAGTACAAACTTGCAGATTAATTATTTTGTTCATTTGAACGCTAACTGCAACACTTTCTACAAAGCTATGTGAAGTAGTTATGTTATGGCTCAGAAATCGTCTTTGAGATGGAAGGACTCTGAACTCCTTCCGACCGGGCGTACAGGTTTTAGGTATGCTAAATGCGTTATCTGTTTTAATAATGACTGTTTTCAGCTGATTTACGGTAGGATTTTGGTAAACATCTCGTACATTTAGAAATTGGCCTAAGCGACGCATCCTCGAAACGAACTGTACAACTTTGAGACTATTCAACCCATGGGCAAAAAGATTGTCATCGCCATCAATCTCTTCGTCCAATAAATTAGATAAAACCTGAGTCATTGTAGGTTTTTTCAATTCTCGTAACTGTGCAAGTTTATTATTGCAATTACGTATGCTCATTTTTTTCAAATAATTGTTTTTAAGTAAAATTCTATCAATCTTTCCGTTGCTGTTAATTGGCAGTTCGTCCAGCAGTAAAATATTTGAGGGAATTGCGTAGTTTGGCAGTACAAGATTTAAGCGATTTCTGAGGGCGTCGATACTATCAATCGGAGATTGGAGAGCGTTTTTAGGCAAGAAAGCTACAAGCCGGGTTTCGGAATCTGACTTAATCGCGCTCACGCAGGATTCATGACCACCCAAAAAAGCGTTTATATGGTTTTCGACTTCTTCTGTCTCAATTCTGTAGCCATGGATTTTTATCTGATTGTCAGCTCGCCCGATGAAGGATATCTCCCCAGCAGGTGTTAGTGATACGAGATCGCCTGTTCTATAACTTTGAAAGCCAGTAGAGTTATCGGTAAAAAATTTATTTTTTGTTAATTCGATATTATTTATATAACCAAATCCAACGCTAGGGCCCGCGACATATAGCTCCCCAGTACGCTCATTCTTTTTCTTTGTTTGCACCCAGACTTTGGTTCCGGGGAGTGGTTTGCCCAATGTGATTTCTTCACCTAGTTTTAGCTTTTTTGAAAGACAATAGATAGTGGTCTCGGTGGGGCCGTAAATATTCCATATTTGATTGGCTGTGCTCAAGTTTTTGAGTAGTAGATTTGGCACATTTTCGCCACCTAATATCAGAGTGGCGTCCGTTTGGGGTATCCAACCTCCCATTGTCATCATCGTAAACATAGTTGGTGTTCCGGTAAAACAATTAATCTGCCATTTTTTAGTAGTCTGTTCAAAATAATCTGGATTTTTGGGTATTGATTTGTCGGCGATACAAACAGTGCCGCCAGCTACAAGAGGTAGTAGCAGCTCGAAAATAGAGAAATCGAATGCGGGAGATGCTACGGCTAGTAATTTTGTACTATTGGACACATTAAAACGTTCAATACTGTTTTTAAGTACGTAATCCAATGAGGATGCGGTAATAACAACGCCTTTGGGAGTTCCTGTTGATCCTGAAGTAAAAATAAGATATCCACCACCTGAAGGTACAGGGTCTTTTTTAGGGCGGCTTCCATCGTTGAGCTGTGGGACTATTCGAAGAGTAGAGTCTTCGGTTAACTTCGCACTTGCGCTGATATGTGCTTGGTCGCAGACTACTTGTTTACGCTTTTCAGGCCATTCTTCTTCTAATGGGAGATAGAATGATCCTGACATTAAAATTCCCAGTAGAACGACCACTCGTTCTTTACATCTACCGACATCTACATTTATCACTGAGCCACAAAGATGCTGCTCTTCTATTTGTGTTGATATACGTTTGGCTTGTTCAACTAATTGTGCGAGTATGTAAAAGTTCCATTGCTATCCTTAACAGCCTCGCTATTGGGATGTTTAAGGGCATTTGTCAATATCTTCTCAAGTATGAATAATCTTTGTGGATGCATGTGACTTCTCCTTTAGTGACGGATGATTCTTTGCCCGCGTTTTCCAATTTGATTAGTGACGACTGCGGGTATTATTCCCACCAACGCCAGTGCGCACCAATACCAAGCTGTCATTCCTGCAGGACGTAGTGCCGGAACGATCCAACCGCCAAGGAATGAGCCTGCCGATTCGCCAATGGCTGCAATTATCAGCCGATAGTTCAAAATGTCCACCAAAGGTTTATCTGGCTGTGCCTCTACCAGAGCAATATTGATTAATGGCGCATAGATGCATTCTGCAATGGAGAACACAGCCAAGGATATAATGCATATCCACCAGTACGACGAGACTCCGCAGGCGAATAGTGCGAAGGAAATTCCATAAATCCCTAGGCTTTTGATGATGAATGAGGTGGCATTCTGCCCATTAGCCATGCCTCGCGAGATGAGTTTACTCACGGGCATTTGCAGTGCTATGACCGATATGGCATCAATGGAATAGAACAATCCTCTTATGACTGGGCTATCGGATAACGAGTGGAATTCCAATGCCATTCCCGCAAAAAGCTGACCATTCATTATGCTGCCCACAAACACCGCCAGGATGGCAAGAACCGTACCGGGACTTTTCAACGAGTCTGTAATGGTCTTCACGATGGAAGAGGTATTTTCTTTGCTGCTTTTCTCATTGCGTATGAAGACATGATGAGTCAGCACTATTGGAGTTAGTAAAGCAGAAAAAACATAGAGTCCGACGATGACTATAACAAAGAGCGTTTGTCCGAAAGCCTTATATATGTAATTTGAAGCTAGAGGCCCAATTGCGGATCCAAGATTGGCTGTCATGGTCACTAAAGCAAACAAAGCGGCCTGAGACTTTTTATCCTTTACTCTAGCGATGATATGCCCTCTGAGAGCAAAATTAACCAGTGAGAGACCAAGTCCCAGCAAAGCCAAATCCAAAAAAAGGAAGCCGATAAAACCACCCATTGCCGGCTGCAGCAGCAAAAGTGAAAAAACTATGAATCCGAAACCGGTCTCAGTGAGGGATACCGTTGATGAACGCTCAATCAAGCCACCTATAAAAACAGTACTGCCCCTAGAAAAAAGGGATAAAACTCCAAGTGCTAATCCAACACATAGTGATGACGTTGCAGAAACTTGACCGGTAAGGATAACCGAAAGAAGGGAGAAAAGTCCGCTATATGCAGCACTATTCAAAAAATAATTCACTGATATGGAGCTATTCTTACTATCGCTCGGCTTCTCCATCTGAACGGACCTTCTTTTATGCTTTATAAATAATGTCTCCCCTCATGCTAGTGGTCATATGGGAATTGTTCATTGGTATGTCCAGATGTAGGGGTGTTTGGTTTTGACGTACTTGGGGGTGTCTGTTTCAAAGTTCCTCATCGGCGTGTTATCTTGTGGGAATCGACGGCATGGGGAAGTCGTGCGTTCCTTCTCAGCCGGCCTGCAGCCCCTCGCCGTAGGATGCCTCGAACTCCAGCAGCGGAGTGTCGAAGATCCGCATCACGTATCGCATTCCGGCACCTCCATCAATCGATCTTATATATTCAAATATAAAGGTCGATGGCGGAGATGGGGTGCCGCCGAGGTTGGGTTGCGTGTGGACCGGAAATGTATTACGATATAACTAAGTAGTTACTAAGTAATAGAAACTGCATGACGTACGAAGGAGTGCATATGGATCTTGATTACATCAAGGGCGTGAACCTGGGTAACTGGCTGGTTCTGGAAAAGTGGATGAACCCGGCATTATTCGATGGAACCACTGCCGATGACGAATACTATCTGCCGACGCAACTCGATCCGGCCGTCTACGAGGCCCGCATCAGGACCCACCGCGCCGAATACATCAACGAGCGCGACTTTGCCACCATCAAATCGTGGGGACTGAACTCCGTGCCGTACTTCATCTTCGGCGACCGCGCGCCGTTCATCGGCTGCATCGACGAACTCGACAAGGCCTTCAACTGGGCCGAGAAATACGGTCTGACCATCCTCATCGACCTGCACACCGCGCCGATGAGCCAGAACGGCTTCGACAACGGCGGCATCTCCGGCGTGTGCAAGTGGGCGCAGCTGCCCGACGAGGTCGAATTCGTGCTGTCCGTGCTCGAACGCCTCGCCAGGCGGTACGGCCATCGTCGGGCGCTGATGGGCATCGAAATCATCAACGAGCCGAACACCACCACCTGCTGGCCGATGGCGAACGTGACCGAACGCTACAAGGCGGTCGATCCGGAACTCGCCGAAGGCACCGGCCCGATCGCATTCGACTGGCTCAAGAACTTCTACATCACCGCCTACCACCGTCTGCGCGATGCCGACAAGGGCGCATTGCCGGCAGACAAGGCGGTGGTGTTCCACGACGGTTTCGACATCGAACAGTGGAAGGACTTCATGCGCGGCCCCGACGGCAAGCTCGCGCCCGAGTTTAAGAACGTGGTCCTTGATACCCACCAATACCTCATGACCGCCGAAACGATGGGTTGCCCGCAGACAGCGGAGGGCTACGACGACTTCGTGAGGAATACCTATGCGCCGATGATCGCCGAGATGAGCGAATACTTCCCGGTGATCGTGGGGGAGTGGTGCCTGTTCAACTCCGTCGGCTGCGGCGTGGACACCCACGGCGGCCAAAGCGTGCTCAACGGCGAGGAAGGCGCGCAGGCCGAGACCCTGACCGCCGAACAGAAGCGCTCGCTGTACCAGGGCGTGGCCGAATCCCAGCTCGCCGCATGGAGCAAGGGCAGCGGCTTCTACTACTGGAACTACAAGCTGCTCACCGACACCGTCAACACCCCTGGCTGGATCGGCTGGGACGCATGGGACCTCGGGCGCTGCATCGCCCAAGATTGGTTCCCCGTCCAAAAGTGATTCCGTCGGACGCAAGAATCGTACAAAGCAACGCGTGATATCAAGAACATTAAGGAACGACAATGCTGCATAATCCGATCTTCAAAGGCTTCAATCCCGATCCGGCCATCTGCCGCAAAGGCGACGACTACTACGTGGCCGTCTCCACCTTCGAATGGTTTCCGGGCATTCCGATTTACCATTCGAAGGATATGAAGCATTGGGAGCTGCTCACCCACGTGCTTACTGATGATACGAATCCGAACCTCACCAAGCTGCCAAGCGCTAAGGGCATTTGGGCTCCATGCCTCACGTATTGTGAGGAAGAGGACATGTTCTACGTGATTTACGGCGTTATGAATTCCATGAATGCACGCTATTTCGACGTGAATAATTATCTGATTAAGTCGAAGAGCATTGAAGGTCCGTGGAGTGAGCCGGTATATCTGACATCTTCCGGTTTCGACGCGTCCATTTTGCATGATGACAATGGCAAGAAGTACATCGTCAGCTTGGAATGGGAGACCCGTGAAGGCTATGAGAAGCCGGGTGTGATCTGCTGTGTGGAATATGATCCGGAAACCAAGCATGTGGTTGGCTATCCGAAGCGTATATGGCGTGGCGCTACTGATCGTGGCTGCATTGAGGCTCCGCATCTGACCAAGCGTGACGGCTGGTATTACATTATGTGCGCCGAGGGCGGCACCGGCTACAACCATTCTGTGACCATGGGCCGTTCCCGCAATGTGTGGGGCCCGTATGAGCCGGATCCGAATGGTCCGCTCGTCACTTCGCAGCCGAAGGAGTCAAACGAGCGTGCTGATGACGATCATTTGAAGCCGCGCTATTTCAACCCGGATTCCGTATTGCAGAAGTCCGGCCACGGCTCCTACGTGGATCTGCCGAACGGCGAGACATATCTTGTGCACCTGACCAGCCGTCCGTTTGTGCCGGAATTGCGTTGTACGCTTGGCCGTGAGACCGCCATTCAGAAGATGCAGTGGACGCCTGATGGTTGGTTGCGTATGGCTGATGGTTCTAATCTGGCAAAGATCGAAGTCGAGGAGCCGAATCTGCCAGATGTGCCGATGCCGGAAATTCCAAGCCTTGACGATTTCGATGGTGAGGAACTGGGTAACTGGTATTACTCGCCGCGTCAGATGCCGAGCACGTTTGCAAATGCTACGGAACGCCCGGGCTGGTTGCGTGTTCGTGGTGAGGAATCGCTTGCCTCGCTGAATCGTACGAGCCTGCTTGCTCGCAAGCTGACGAGCGTGTATGCCACGGTAACCACCAAGATGGAGTTCGAGCCGGAAGTCTACCAGCACAGCGCTGGCTTGACCATCTACTACGACAACATGAATAATATTTTCCTGCGCAAGTATTATTCACAGACGCTTGGCGGCAGCGCGATTTCGATTGTGCGTCTCGAAAACGGTGAAAAGATGGAAATGCTTGACACTCGCGTTGCTGTGGAAGACAAGCCGATCTATTTCCGTTTGAATATCGAAGGTCGTCGTACTTGGTTCGAGTGGGGTTATGATGGCGAGAACTGGACCAAGATTGGCCCGGATTTCGACACTACCACCTTCTCTGACGAATACTGCAAGTACGGCGAATTCACTGGCACCATGGTCGGCATCGCCGTTACCGACGCCGCTCTGCACGAGAAGACTGCCGACTTCGACTTCTTCGACTACGAGGCGGGCGAGACGAAGCCGGTCGACTGATCCCGCCCATCCGGCCACGATCATTCCGAAACCCCAATCCGGCCGTGGTCCGATTCCAACCGGCCGCGTGGCTGATTGCGGGACGCATACAATGGGCCAAGGAGCGTTGCGAACGGTGCGTTCCTTGGCCCATTGGGCTGAAATAGGGGTTTGGTTTGGGCTGTTTGGTTTTTGAATAGGCGGAAACGGCAAGCCGGGCGAAACCCCGCACAGAAAGGCGGTGGGATGCATGGTGCTGGGCATCGACGAGCGAATCAACGGCGTGAACCTCGGCAACTGGCTGGTGCTGGAGAAATGGATGGATCCGGAACCATTCGTTCGCACTGCCGAAGATGACGAAATCTGGATGCACCGCACGCACGGCGCCCTCTGGTCCGAACGGAATCTCGCCGAGGAACTGCGCCGGCACCGCGACGCCTACATCACCCTGGAGGATTTCCGCATCATCGCCGACCATGGGCTCAATCTCGTGCGCATTCCCATACCATATTTCATCTTCGGCGATTGGCCCGGACATCCGGGCTGCATCGCATACCTCGACCGCGCGTTCCGTTGGGCGCGGGAGACGGGACTGAAGATCATGATCGACCTGCATACCGTGCCCGGCTCACAGAATGGTTTCGACAACGGCGGTCTGACGGGCGTGTGCAAATGGGCGCAGAATCCGGACTTGGTGGAATACGCGCTGAATGTGCTGGAACGATTGGCCCGCCGATATCGTGACGAGCCGACCCTACACAGCATCGAAGTGCTCAACGAACCGGTGAGCTGGTCGGTGTTCCATGGCACGTCGAATACGGCGAAGGACGTCCGCGAGGCCTCCGGCAGCACGCATGTCCCACTACGGTTTCTGAAGCGCTTCTACCGTGACGCCTACACCCGGCTGCGCGCCATACTACGTCCGGAAACCCTGATCGTATTCCACGACGGCTTTCGACTGCTCCGCTGGAGTGATTGGTTCCGTCGTTCCGGCATGCGCAACGTCATGCTCGACACCCACCAATATCTCATCGCCATGGAGGAACCGTTGTTCGCGGGACCGGCACGCCGACTGTACCTGCAATCGCGGCACCTGCCATGGCTGTACCGAATGCTGGTGGGTGCGCGCGAAATCGCCATCCGTTCGGCGGCCCGCCATATCCCTGTACTTGTGGGCGAGTGGTGCGTGGAGAACCGGTGGGCCCTGCACGGCCGAAACCGAGCGGACGCATACCGTCAAGTATCGCGATTGCAACGCGCGGCATGGGATGCGTCGGCGGGGCAGGTCTATTGGAGCTACCAGCTTGCGCGTTCCGCGAAACCAGGCAGCGGCGAAGGAAAACCGCCACGCGACCCGCGCAACGGCGGCAATCTCGAAGCATGGGATCTAACCCGCGTATGGCGTCATGGATGGATTCAAGCGGATACGCCCCACGATGACGTGGCATCGGCGCCGTCAATCAACGACAATCGACGCAAAGGGCATTAGACTCGGAGTCATGGCAGAGGAAGAGACTTCGAAACGTACCCGCAAATCGCCACAAGAGCGTCGTGTGGAAGTGCTGGATGCGGCGGTGCAGCTCATCAGCGAACGCGGATTCAACGGCATCTCCATCCAGGACGTGGCCGATCGGGTCGGCATTTCCAAACAAGGCGTGCTGCGATACGTCGAAAACAAAGACAAGATGCTGGCGCTGGTATATGACGAATACTACGGGCAAACCGGCACTCCGGAGGACTTCTTCTCATCGGGCATGCCGGGCAGCGACCCATCCGCGCCGCATTTCCCCGCATACCTGCACTACCTGGTGAAACACAACTCGCGCCGCCGCATGATGGTGCAGCTGTTCACCGTGCTGTCGGCCGAATCCCTGAACCCGGACCATCCGCTGCATGATGAATTCATGGAACGCATGGACGGTATTTGGGAGCACTATTCGAAATACCCATGGGTGGTTCCGCCGCAATTGGGCGCATGGGCCGACAGCATGCGGCCAGTGGTGCGCAAAGCCATGGAGATCATGGACGGCATCCAGCTGTGGTGGCTGCGTGAGCCGGAAGTCGATTTGTGCGGCGAGTGGGCAGAAATGGAGAACATGCTGTTTCCCGCACCATTGTGGGACTCCTATCGCTGATTCCCGCCGATGATCCGTATATGATGATCCGCATATGAATTTAGGGGGCAGTTTGATGGCTGCCCCCAAAAAGTCTCCGGTAGTGGCCGACTATCGATGATGATCGCCGACCGCTACCAAGCTGGAACCATTCACGCCACGGTGAACGTGGTCCGCTTGAGATCCTTGCGACGGCTCGAATGGCCGATCAGCACCTCGAACTCACCCGGCTCCACGATGCGGTTGGCATCCGAATCGACGATAGTGCACTCCGAAACCGGAATATCGAACGCAACGGTCTTGGTCTCACCCGGCTCAAGCTCCACGCGCTGGAACGCTTTGAGCTCGCGGTCCGTCCAACTGTAGGACGTCACGATATCGCCGATATACAACTGCGCTACTTCGGTGCCTTTGCGCTCGCCGGTGTTGGTGAGCGCAACCTCGACATGCATGGTATCGGTGGTGGCGAACGTGCCGGAAGCCGGAACGTTCGTGATTGTCGGTTCGCCATATGCGAAGGTCGTGTAGCCGAGGCCCTCGCCGAACGCGAACGCCGGATCCTGCGTGAGATCGGCATAACGATTGCCGTGCTGGCCACGGATCTGGTTGTAATAGACCGGTAGCTGGCCCGCATGACGCGGGAAGGTGATCGGCAGACGTCCGCTCGGCTCGGTTTCGCCAAGAATGATTTCGGCGATGGCCTGGCCACCCTTCATACCCGGATTCGGCGCCCACATGAACGCGCTGACACCGTCGGCCGTGGATTCGTCCACGATCACGCCATTCGTGCCGATCACGCATGCCGGCATCACCTGCGGCTTGGAGCTCATCAGCACCACGACCAGCGGCTTGCCGGTCTCGCGGGCCACGTCGGCAAGCGCTTCGAGCATGGCGTTCTGCCCGCCGAGCAGTTCCAGTGTGGCGGTGGAGCAGGTCTCGCCGACCAACTGCACCACATCGCCCACAACAGCGACAACAAGGTCGGAACGGCGTGCGTTCTCCACCGCCTCATCCAGCAGTTGCTGGTCGAACTTGGCGGAGACGGCGAGCTTCGGACGAGGCTGGCCATCCGGATAGAACTCGCCTTCCGGATCGTCCACCAAATCGATGATGTTCGCACCACGCGAATACGCAACCTCGCATCCTTCGGGCGCAAGCTGCTTGAACCCGTCAAGGATGGTGGTGATCATGCCGCGCGGCTGGCCTTCCGGCATCCAATTGACCTGGCCGGAATTGCCGGCCCAATCGCCCAACTGCTCCTGCGCGTCATCGGCAAGCGGCCCCACCACGGCGATGCGCTTGCCCGCCGCAGCCGAGAACGGCAATGCGCCGTCATTCTTCAGCAACGCCACGGATTCGCGTGCGATTTGCAGGTTGAGCTCTTGATGGGCTTTGGAGCCGATAACCGTCTTGATGCGCTCTTGGTCCGGCAGACGCGGATCTTCGAACAGGCCTAGACGGAACTTGAGTGCGAGAATGCGGGACACGGCTTCGTCGATCAGCGACTCGTCAAGCAATCCGGTGCGTACCGCTTCGATCGCACCTTCGTAGAACTTCGGCGTGGTCATGATCAGGTCGTTACCGGCCTTGACCGCATCCGCGGCGGCGTGCGCGTAGTCGGCCTTGACCTTCTGCTCCCACACGGAACGGCCGACGTTGTCCCAGTCGGTGATCAGCGTGCCCTGGTAGTGCCAGTCGCCGCGCAGCTTGTCGGACAGCAGCCACTTGTTGAACGTGACCGGCACGCCTTCAATGGATTCGTAGCCGAGCATGAAGGTGCCGCAGCCTTCCTTCGCCACGCGTTCGAACGGCGGCAGGAACCACGATTCCAGCTTGCGGTGGGACAGGTCCGCTTCGGAAGCGTCGCGGCCGCCCTGCGTTTCGGAATAGCCGGCGAAATGCTTGGCGCAGGCCAGAATCGCATCCTTGGCGAGCGGCTCGCCAGCTTTGGCGCCGCCCTGATAGCCCTTGACGATGGCGGAGGCCATCTCGCCGATAAGATACGGATCCTCGCCGAACGTCTCGTCCACACGGCCCCAACGGGTGTCGCGGGCGATGCACAGCACGGGGGAGAACGTCCAATGCACGCCGGTGGTGGAGACCTCTTCGGCGGTGGCACGTCCTGCGGCCTGAACCTTGGCCGTGTCGAAGCTTGTTGCCATGCCGAGCTGGGATGGGAAGATGGTGGAGCCTGGCCAGAAGGAATAGCCGTGGATGCAGTCGTCGCCGATGATCAGCGGAATGCCGAGGCGGGTCTTCGTGTTCACGGTCTCGACCGCGCGGGGCAGGTCCGCGGGGGAGGTGTGCAGAATCGAGCCGACGTGCTTGTTGACGATCAGGTCATCCAGATCGCCGCTGCGAGCATCAAGCTGCATCATCTGGCCGACCTTCTCTTCGAGGGTCATGCGTCCGAGCAAATCGGCGATGCGCTCTTCGGCAGGCAGGTTGGGATTCTTGTATGGCAGGTCGGTGGTGTTGGTCATGGATTGCTCACTTTCCTCGTTGAAGCGGTGTCCTTTAATTACCACTTGGTAGTTTACTATGATTTAGGTGATTTCACAAATCGACGCAGCGCATGTCGCGCATATTGCGGGCATCGCTTGTATGGCCGGTTTTGCAATGATTCGTCGGGGTGCCGCATCGGTTCCGCGCGTATATGCGGTCGGGTGGTGCCTAGGACCTGGCGACTGCCGACAAGGTCCGGTTTTTCCGTAGGTGGTTTTCAGACTCCGTAGGTGATTGGGGTCGGATGGTCACTGAAGGAACGGCTCAAATACGGCCGTTTCTCATCGCCGATGCCGCAGGTGACCGCCTACGGAACGGCAGAGCCACCTACGGAACGATGCCAGCTACGGGGTTTGCCATGGCGAAGGGCCGTTCCTTTTCGAAAAACCGGTGGAGAGATTGAAACCCTCGGAAAGGAACGGCCCTTGCGCGCCTGTGAATGCGTGGTCCTACGATCCGCCGGCGGCTACTTCACCTTCTTGATGAACAGAATCACCACGGCACCGATCGTTACGGCCGCGATGGCGATCGGGAATACTAAGAAGTAGCCGCCGGTGGCCACCACGATGGAGGAGACGACAATCGGCGCGATAACCTGTCCGAGTGTGTTGGCGAGGTTCAGGATGCCGAGAGCCTTGCCGGCCTCGTTCGGGTTCGGTAACACGTCGACGTTCAGCGCCTGATCGACCACCATGTAGATGCCGTATCCGAGGCCCATGAGCGCCGCGTAGACGAACATGGAGAACTGGGACTTGAGCACCCACGGCACGGCGATGCCGATGGCGATGATGGTGGAGGAGACGAACACCGGTAGCTTGCGCTTGCCGATCCTGTCGGAGATCGGGCCGGAGACCAGGGGTACGACGAGGGGGACGACCATGGTGATCACGGCCATGGTGGACACGGTGGAGGCCGCGGCCTTGGCGTCCTGTCCGATGTACTTCATGCATACATACAGCTGGTAGCCGACGATCATGTTGTAACCGAAGATGAGCATCAGACGTCCGACGAGCGCCAGATAGAAATCGCGCGCGCCCTTGGTCGGCGGGCGGAACTGCATGGCGATCTGCCTGATGTCGTATCTCTCGGCGTCGGCCGTGGCCGCGGACAGTTCGCGCGGGAGCAGGAGCACGGTGCCGATGCCGCACAGGCACCAGCAGATGGTGTCGATCATGAAGCCGGTCTTCGGAACATCGATGAAGGCGGAGCCGATGATGGTGCCCATGGACTGGCCGACGATCTGGCCCGCGCCGTAGAATGCGGACATGGAGCCGCGGTATTTCTGCGGAACGCGGTCGGACAGGATCGCCACGCATGGCGCGATCATGCAGTTCAGGCTGATCTGCAGCAGTGACCAGGAGGCGATGATGGTCGGCAGCGTCGGGGAGATGGAGGTCAGGTAGAATCCGATGCCGGCGATCGGTCCGCCGATGATGATCCATGGCGTGCGCTTGCCGAAACGGCTGTGGGAGGCGTCGGACAGCGAGCCGAAGATGACGTTGGAGATCAGGGCGAAGATGATGCCGATGGAGTTCATCGTGCCGAGGATCGTTTCGCCCTGACCGATGCCGAGCGTGTTGAAGCGGGCTGGGAGCAGCACGGTGGATCCGATGGTGCCGGACATCATGAAGACGATGCAGAAGAAGATGAAGCCCGCGCCGAAGCGTCCAAGATTCAGTTTGCTTACCGGTTTACCGGTGTCGGGAGTGAGTTCCTCGGCGGTTCGTCCCTCGGCTGGAGCGTCTTCTTCGGGGCGATTGCCGTGATGATCCCGTTCGGCTACTGGTTCACCTTCGCGAATACGCATGAGATCGCGTCCATGAAACCGGGCGATGGCGTGGATGGGTGCGCCGGCAGAATTTCCATCGGCGACCATTTCAAGGCGCTTGCGCGCAACAAGTACTGGTGGCTCACGCTGGGGCTCAACGACCTACAACGGCATGGCCGCCTACATCGCCAAGTACGTGCTCGGCAACTCCAATCTGATCGCCGTGATCGGTCTGGCGACAGTGATCCCCATGGTCATCGGCCTGCCGTTCGCCGGACCGTTCGTGGCCCGGTTCGGCAAACGCAACGCCTCGATGGCCGGCCTGGTGCTCGTCGCCGTCGGCAGTCTGCTGGTGTTCGTCGATCCGAGCAACCTGTGGGTGTTCTTCGTCTCCATCATCGTGCGCATGGTCGGCATCATCCCGATGAACGCCGCGCTCAACGCCATGAGCGGCGACGTGGTGGAATATGGCGAATGGCGCAGCGGCGTGCGGTCCGATGGCATCGTGTTCAGCTCGTCCAGCTTCTCCATGAAGGTGGCCATGGGCGTTTCCTCGGCCGCCATCGCGTGGATACTCGGTGCCAGCGGATATGACGGCTCGCTCGCCGTGCGGTCCGATGCCACCGTCTCCGCCATGGTCAACACCTTCGTGTGGGTGCCGGTCGCCATGGTCGTGGTTATGGCCGCGCTGCTCTTCTTCTACGACCTCGACAAGCGCGTCGACCGGGTGGGCGGGGAGCTCGCCGCCCGTCGCGTGTAGCGCAAAGGCCATTGGGATTTCCGTGGAGTCCGGGCATGCATCCAGTGGGTGCGCGCCCGGACTTGTTGGCGTCGGGTTGTGAAAACATGCCTTGAAGACTGATGGGCCAAGGCTGCGATCCCGTTGTCCGGAGCACCCATATACTTACCTTTAGTAATGACTATTAGTAACGAATAGGGTGCCATGGTGGAATCGCGAAGCGGGCAACGACAACTGTCCCTGGACGACGTGCGTGATCTGATCGACGTGTGCTGGATGGCGAAACGCATCACCGAAGCGTTGCCGGAACTGCCGAAAAACATGAAGCCTCGTCACGTGCATGTCATCGACGCCATCTGGAATCTCAATCATCGTGCCGGATCCCCGGCTCCCGCCGCACGGGTCAGCGGCATCAGCGCCTTTCTGGGAGTAACCGCACCAAGCATCACGAAGCTTGTCAACGAACTGGTGGTCAAAGGCCTTGTGGTCAAGCACGCATCCGAAGCCGACGGCCGTGCGGTGACGTTGAGCCTGACCGAAGCCGCCGAGGAAATCCGCGAACTGTACGTGCACCAGTTCCATGAGCATCTGCGTGGCGTGCTGTCCGGCATCAGCCCGCAGGACGTCGCCACCACGGTCGCCACGCTGCAGGCTATGCATCGGCTGATGGACACGGACCGGGGAGGGGAATGGACCACGAAGGTGGCCGATGCCTGGCCGGCACGTGTCGAAACGTTGATGGCGGGCGGCGATCCTCGATCTCATACGGCGGAGAAACGGTAGGCCGGAGGGCCATCGAGCCATGCGGCAAACGATGCGGTCACCCATGACGAAAAGGAAGGAGTCGCAGATCATGACGGAACGCGAACAGCGGCGGGAACAGCCGGCAAAGGCGATGCGGGAGGGGCCACAGCCAAGCAGATATATGAGCGAAGGCAGACTCACCATCGTGGTGGTGGCGCTTGCCATCCTCACCTTCCTCGGCATCCTATCCGAAACGTCGCTCAACATCGCCTACTCCACGCTGATGGGGGAGTTCTCCATCTCCGCCGACGTGGTGCAATGGCTCACCACCGGCTATCTGCTGCTCCTGTCCATAGCCATCCCCACCTCACCGTTCATGGTGCGCACATTCCCCACCAAGGGGCTGCTCGTCACTGCCGTGGCGCTGTTCTCGGCAGGTACGGTGGTCGGCGCGCTCGCCGTGAACTTCCCCATGTTGCTCACCGCGCGACTCATCATGGCGTTGGGCACGGGCGTCTCGCTGCCGTTGCTGACCAACATCATCCTGGAGAAAGCGCCGTTCGACAAGCGCGGCATGATGCTTGGCCTGGTCAGTCTGGTGACCTGCGCGGCCCCGGCCATCGGCCCGGTGTTCGGCGGGCTCGTCATGGAATTCCTCAACTGGCATTGGATCTTCTACACGATGATCCCGTTCCTGCTCATCTCGCTCGTGCTGGGATGCGCTACCGTCCCCGACATCCGCCACGGCGGGAAGGGGCATCTGTCGGTGCCGTCGCTGGTATTGGTGGCGGCCGGTCTGGCCGGCATCATCGTGGCGGCGAGCTTCTTCGCGCAGTGGAACGGCGACTGGCGCTTCTGGACGGTGCTTGTCGGCGCGATCGTGGTGCTGGGTGTGTTCGCCGCCGTGCAGCTGAAGATGGAGCATCCGCTGGTCGAGGTGCGCACGTTCGCATTCCCCGGATTCACATTGGGCATGCTGATTCTGCTGATGTCGTCCGGTGGCGTGCTCGGTGTGAACTTCCTGCTGCCGATTCTATTGCAGCGCGGACTCGGCCACACCAGCATGATCGCCGCCCTGATTCTGCTGCCGGGAGCCGTGGTCGGCGCGATTTCCGCGCCGTTGATCGGAGGTGCGCTGAAAGCGCATTTTCCGCCGAAATTCATCGCCTGTGGTTTTGTCGGCGTGGCCATCATGGATATTGTGATGATGCTCGGCGGCGCGCATGAATGGGCCGTCGCGATCGCCTACGCGCTGTTCATGGCCGCATCCGGATTCGTGCTCGTGCCTGACCAGACGCATGCGCTGAACCAGCTGCCGGCCGCGATGAACGCCGACGGCTCCGCGGTGATGAACACCGTGCAGCAGCTCGCCGGCGCCATCGGCACCGCGGTCGCGTCCACGCTGATCGCCGAATTCTCCGCAGCGAACCGTGTCGCGGGCATGAAGTCCGCGGCCGCCTACGTCGCCGGGTTTTCCACCAGCATGTGGGTGTTCTTCGGCATGGCCGTGACGGGTGAGATCCTGGCCCTGCTCATGTTCCGCTTCTCGAAGCGCGCCGCATAGCTGGTCATGCGCGGTGGAAGGCTTCACTTCTGTCGTTTTTCGATAGCTTTGATAATTTTGATATCGACAATGCCAAACATATTCGCAAGCGGTTGCTGGATGCATATGTCATTCGTCAGACCGGTTGCGGCGAAGTTGATTTCGCGGTTCCGCTCTTGCGTGAATACTTACCGTAAGCAGATGTGAAAATCTAGTTCAGGCGAGTGGCCTGTTGATGATGACCCCAAAGTAGTCCTCAATACCGGTGCAACAGGCGGGGTTCCTGTTCCTCATTGATGAGGTCTCGATGAGCATTCGCGCGCGACGCTCAGCAGACTGGCGATGGCGGCGCAGGTGGCCTCCACGTTGCGTTTTGTTCCGGTGAGCAGTTCCGGCAGAGCGGCTGGGCCGGGTGCGATGCCGAACGTCGCGACGATGCCGGCTTCGTTGAGCGCGGCGGTGACGTTCGGATCGCGCGTCACTTTTCCTCCGATGGCGATAACCGGTTTTCCTTGCGATTTCGCCAGTCGCGCGATGCCGCTCGGTACCTTGCCGTACGGCGTCTGCCCGTCGATCGACCCTTCGCCGGTGATGACGACATCGGCCCACGCGCACGCCTCGCGTGCATGCAGCAAATCGAGCACCAACTCGATGCCGGGGCGCATGGTCGCGTTGAACAGGCCCAGCATGCCGCCGCCGGTGCCGCCCGCCGCGCCCGCGCCCGGCTTATCTGTTATTTTGCGACCGTTCAGTGCCGTGATGGCGTCGGCGAGCCTGCCCAAACCGCAGTCGAGCAATGCGGCTTGTTCCGTGTTCGCGCCTTTCTGCGGCGCGAACACGGCGGCGGCGCCGTCCGTCCCGGTCAGAGGATTGGTGACGTCGCATGCCAATACGATCGGGATGTTTCGCACGTCGTCGGGAACCTCGGTGTCGTCGATGCGGGCAAGCCGGGGGAGTGCGCCGCCGCCAAGCGGCAGCTCGCAATCGTCCGCATCGAGGAAACGATGGCCGAGCGCTCGGGCCAGGCCAGTGCCGCCGTCGGTGGTGGCGCTGCCGCCCAATCCAAGTACGATGCGTTCCGCTCCGGCGTCGATCGCGGCGCGAATCAGCTCGCCGGTGCCGAAAGTGGACGCCGCCAACGGATCGCGGTCGGCGGGGGAGATGCGCTCGATGCCGCTCGCCGCAGCCAACTCGACCACCGCGGTGCGAGGATTCTCTCCATCGTGAGATGTTCCGAAACCGCCCTCGCCAAGGAATCCATATCGTGTGATGATCGGCCGGCCCAGCGCGTCATGCGCGTGCTCCGATCGCAATTCGCCGCCGGTTGCCTGGACCAGCGCGTCGGTCAATCCCTCGCCGCCATCGGACAACGGCATCATGCGGCATTCGGCGCCGGGATCGCCGGCCGCCACGCCCCGGCGCATCGACTCAGCCACGGCCTGCGCGGAAGCGGCTTCCTTGAACGAATCCGGTGCCAACAGATATTTCATGGTCAGCGGTAGCCCTCCCACTGCGGCAGGGGGAAGAGCACGTCCTCGCAACTCGCCCACATTTCGTTCAAATCGCGCCCCGGAACCCGCAGCCAACGCAGCTGCGCGCCGTCCATCATCGCGAATCCGGAACGCAGCACCTGCTCGGCGTCAACGCCTTCCGGCACATGCCAGCGGATGTTCGCGGCCACTTCCACGATACGTTCCTCGCGTTCGGCGAAATAATCATGCGCCGGATGGTCGGGATTGAGCGCCTCGGCGCTCAGCGTGGAGAACATGTGCACCAATTCGGGACGTTTGGCGTTGACCGCCACCGTCCTGCGCCACATTTCGGCGATAAGCGGACGCTCGTCGCGCACCATGCCGGCGGTGACGTCCTCGGTCTCACGGTCGTACATTTCGTCGAGCACCGCATGCAGCAGCCCTTCCTTGCTGCCGACGTAATGCAGCACGCCCGGTTTGGTGAGGTTCACCATGGTGGCGATGCGCTGCAGCGACGTGCCGTAGTAGCCGAGCGTGCCGAAACATTCGACCGCCGCGTTGAGAATCGCGCTTCTGCGGTCGACTTCGTCGTTGGCCATAATGTGCTCCCGTCGTTGCTGGAGGTTATTGGAATATGCAATTCACTTTACGGTCGGTCGGTTTCTTTTCCAAAGATGATTGGCGTGTTGAGGATTGTTTTTTGATAAAGTACCTACCAATCGGTAGGTAGGGAATTCGGGGTTGAAGTCCCACCGCGAAACAATCGCGAGACGGCCGAGAAAATAGCCGAAAGGCACCAGAAACACAGAAGACATACGAAAGAGGCAGCTCATGAGCGACACCGCTTATCCTTCCGTCAACGACCTGACCCTCGAAGAGAAGGCGTCCCTCACCTCCGGCGGCGACGCCTGGCACCTGCAGGGTGTGGAAACCAAAGGCATTCCCGGCTACATGATCACCGACGGCCCCCACGGACTGCGCAAATCCCTGGCATCCAGCACCGGCGAAACCGACCTGAACGACTCCGTGCCCGCCACCTGCTTCCCGCCGGCAGCCGGCCTGTCCAGCTCCTGGAACCCGGAACTCATCCACAAGGTCGGCGAGGCCATGGCGGAGGAATGCATCCAGGAGAAGGTGGCCGTCATCCTCGGCCCCGGAGTCAACATCAAGCGCAATCCGCTCGGCGGCCGCTGCTTCGAATATTGGTCCGAAGACCCGTATCTGGCCGGCCATGAGGCAGTCGGCATCGTCGCCGGCGTGCAGTCCAAGGGCGTGGGCACCTCGCTCAAGCACTTCGCCGCCAACAACCAGGAGACCGACCGTCTGCGCGTATCCGCCAACATCTCCCAGCGCGCGCTGCGTGAAATCTACTTCCCGGCCTTCGAACACATCGTCAAAACCGCCCAGCCATGGACCATCATGTGCTCCTACAACCGCATCAACGGCGTGCATTCCGCACAAAACCGCTGGCTGCTCACCGACGTGCTGCGCGACGAATGGGGGTATGAAGGCATCGTCATGAGCGATTGGGGCGCCGACCACGACCGCGTCGCCTCCCTCAACGCCGGCCTCAACCTTGAAATGCCGCCGAGCTACACGGACGACCAGATCGTCTACGCCGCACGTGACGGCCGCATCCAGCCCGAACAGCTCGACCGCATGGCCCAAGGCATGGTCGACCTCGTGAACAAGACCCGTGCCGCCATGAGCGTCGAGAACTACCGTTTCGACGTGGACGCCCACGACGAGGTGGCCCACCAGGCCGCCGTCGAATCCATGGTGCTGCTCAAAAACGACGACGACATCCTGCCGGTCGCGGCAAACGCGAAAATCGCCGTCATCGGCGAATTCGCGCGCACCCCGCGCTACCAGGGCGGCGGCTCGTCCCACATCACCCCAACCAAGATGACCAGCTTCCTCGACACCCTCGCCGAACGCGGAGCGGACGTCGCGTTCGCACCGGGCTTCACCCTCGACCTCGAACCGGCCGACGCCAAGCTCGAAGCCGAAGCCGTCGAAACCGCCAAAAACGCCGACGTCGTCCTCATGTTCCTCGGCCTTCCGGAAGCCGCCGAATCCGAAGGCTTCGACCGTGAAACCCTCGACATTCCAGCCAAGCAGGTCGAACTGCTCAAAGCCGTCGCCGCCGAAAACAAGAACATCGTCGTGGTGCTGTCCAACGGATCCGTCGTCTCCGTGGCACCATGGGCGGGCAACGCCAAGGGCATCCTCGAATCCTGGCTGCTTGGCCAGGCGGGCGGTCCGGCGCTCGCCGACGTGATCTTCGGCAAGGTCAGCCCGTCCGGCAAGCTGGCACAGACCATTCCGATGGACATCAACGACGATCCGAGCATGATCAACTGGCCGGGTGAGGAGGGGCACGTCGACTATGGTGAGGGCGTGTTCGTCGGCTACCGCTACTACGACACGTACGACAAGGCCGTCGACTACCCGTTCGGCTTCGGCCTGAGCTACGCGACCTTTGCGATCGACGGCGTGAACGTCGCCAAGACCGGCGCCAACACCGCACACGTCACCGCGACCGTCACCAACACGTCCGACGTGGACGCCGCCGAAACCGTGCAGGTCTACGTGGCTCCAGGCAAGGCCGCCGTAGCCCGCCCGAAGCATGAGCTCAAGGGTTTCCGAAAGGTGTTCCTCAAGGCCGGCGAATCGGCTGAGATCTCCTTCGATCTGGACGAGCGCGCCTTCGCCTACTGGTCCGAGAAGTTCGATGACTGGCATGTCGAAGCCGGCGAATACACCGTCGAAGTCGGCACGTCCAGCCGCGACATCGCCGCCGTGGCCGTCGTCACGCTCGACGGCGACGGCAAGGCCCTGCCGCTCGACGAATGGTCCACGTTCGGCGAATGGGCCGACGATCCGGTCGGCTCCAAAATCGTCGCATCCGTGTATGCGGAAGGCGAGGCCGGCAATCTGCCGCAGCTGCCCGACAACGACATGATGCGCATGTTCCTCAAGTCCATGCCGATCAACTCCATGCCGATGCTGATGAGCGACGGCGGCAAGGCCATCACCGCCTTCATGCTCGATGAATACGCCAAAATCGCCGAAACCGCCGAATAAGACGGATTGACGTAAACAAGACGTAAGCAAAAGGAGTTTCAAGGATTTAGACCGAGGATGTGGCCCGCGAATGAACCGGTGCGGACCACATCCTCGGCTTTTTCATACTTGGTTTCGGCTTGTTCCGGGCTTATTTTTTGGCTATTTTTAAGCGATTTTGCGATTACAATATTGCGTTCGGTGTGCTGCGATCCGGTTCCGTCACACACGACACGCTGAATGTTGCATATGCAACTGTTGTATGTACAACGTGTTATCGTATGTTCCGTGAACGATATACAGAACGATGGAACAGCTTCGGTGAACCCCGCGTTCACCGAAGCGTGGGACCGAGGCGCATGCAAGCCGCCGAGCGTCGCCATCCGATCGCTGCACAACGTCATCAACCGGTATCTTGCGGTGACGCGCCCCATGGAAGTGGATAGTCTGAGCGGTGGCAACATCGACATCATCACCTTCCTCGCACGCCATTCGGAACGGGAGATCTTCCCGCAGGACGTGGAGCGCCGCTTCGGCATCACCCGGTCGACGTCGAGCAGAGTGCTCGCATTGATGGAACGCAAAGGGCTTATCGTGCGCGAATCCGTGCCGAGGGACGCGCGGTTGAAGAAAATCGTGCTTACCGACAAATCGCGCGACATCGCCGAAGCGCTGCGCACCAGCGCAATCGCCATGGAAGGCATTCTGCTGCAGGGCCTGAGCGACGACGAGATCCGCGAATTCATGCACGTGCTCGACGTGATGCAAACCAATCTGGTCTCCACCGGGCTGATCGGCGACGAAAGTCGCTACTCCAGCCTGGCATTGTGCGAGGCGGAATCGCGGGAACGGCAATCGCGGGAATGCGAATCGCAACCAACTGTACGGAAAACATCACAGGAAGACGAAACAGGAAAGGAAGAGTAAGTGAGCGGAACAAACGTGACAACGGCTGCGGTGCAATCGCAGCCAAAACAAAAGCGGCATCTCGTACGCACGCTTGGCAAATCGCTGCGTGAATATAGGAAGCCCAGCATTCTCACCCCGATATTTGTGGTGGTCGAAGGTGTTCTGGAAATCCTCATCCCCACGGTGATGGCGTCGTTGATTGATGAAGGCATCACCGGCAAAAGCATGCCCGCCATCGTCAAATTCGGTCTGATTCTTCTGGCGTGCTCGCTATGTTCGCTCGCGGCTGGCTTCCTTGCCGGTAAGTTCGCCGCGATCGCCGGCGCTGGATTCGCCAAGAACCTGCGTCATGACGAATTCGAGAAGGTGCAGGGCTTCAGCTTCACCAATATCGACAAGTTCTCCACCGGCTCGATCATCACCAGGCTCACCACCGATGTGACCAACCTGCAGAACGCCTATTCCATGATCATTCGTCTGGGTGTGCGAGCCCCGATCATGATGATCGTGGCGTGGATCTTCTCGTTCCGCATCAGCCCGTCCATTTCCTTGGTGTTCCTGGCGTGCATCCCTGTTCTCGCCTTCGGTCTGTGCGGCCTGGCGGTGTACGTGCACCCGGTGTTCGAGCGCGTGTTCCACACCTACGACAAGCTCAACAACGTGGTCGACGAGAACCTTCAAGGCATCCGCGTGGTCAAGTCCTACACCCGCGAATCGCATGAGATCAGCAAGTTCGGCCGCATCTCCCAGCGCATCTACAAGGACTTCAGCAAGGCCGACCGTGTGATGAGCTTCAACAACCCGCTCATGATGGTCTGCGTATACGTCTCGATGATTCTCATCGCATGGATGGGCGCCAAGCAGATTGTGGCATCCGGCAACAACGCCGCCCTTGGCCTGACCACCGGCGACCTGACCGCACTGGTCACCTACGCCATGCAGATCCTCATGGCCATGATGATGCTGTCCATGGTCTTCGTCATGTGCATCATTTCCCAGGCGTCCGCGGAACGTATCTGCCAGGTGCTCAACGAGGAAAGCACGGTGACCAACCCGGCCAACCCCATCAAGGAAGTGGCCGACGGGTCCATCGAATTCGACAACGTCGACTTCCGCTACTCTGATAACTCCGAAAAGCCGGTGCTCGACAATATCAACCTGAAGATCCGTTCCGGCATGACCGTCGGCATCGTCGGCGGCACCGGTTCGGCGAAGTCCAGTCTGGTGCAGCTCGTGCCGCGCCTGTACGACGTGACCTCCGGCTCGCTCAAGGTCGGCGGCGTCGACGTGCGCGACTACGACATGGAAGTGCTGCGCGACCAAGTCGCCATGGTGCTGCAGAAGAACGTGCTGTTCTCCGGAACCATCGCCGAGAACCTGCGCTGGGGCAACCCGAACGCCACCGACGAGGAGATCCGCCACGCCTGCCAGCTCGCGCAGGCCGACGGCTTCATCCAGGAGTTCCCGGACAAGTACGACACGTACATCGAACAGGGCGGCACCAACGTCTCCGGCGGACAGCGCCAGCGCTTGTGCATCGCACGCGCACTGCTGAAGAAGCCGAAGATCCTGATTCTCGACGATTCCACCTCGGCCGTCGACACCAAAACCGACAAGCTGATCCGCGAGGCGTTCCACAACGAGATTCCCGACACCACCAAGATCATCATCGCCCAGCGCATCGCATCCGTGCAGGAATCCGACATGATTCTCGTTATGGAGGAAGGCCGCATCACCGCATCCGGTACCCATGAGGAACTGCTGCGGACCTGCGACGAATACCGTTCCATCTACGAATCGCAGACCAAGAATCAGGCCCAGCCTGAGGAACTGAAGTGAAAGGAGGAACGGAAATGACTAAGAACAACGCTGAAAAAACCATGCAGACCAAGCCGGGTAACAAGCCGGGCGCAAAGCCGCCGATGCAGAAGGCCGCCCCCGGAACCACCAAGCGCATCTTCGGCTACATCTTCCAATACAAGTGGCATGTCGTGGCAATCGTACTGTGCATCCTGATCGGTGCGGCCGCACAAGCCGGCTCCGCGCTGTTCCTGCAGTCGCTGATCGACAGCTACATCCTGCCGTTGGTCGGCGTGAAGAACCCCGACTGGAGCCCGCTGCTGCGCGCGCTGACGCTGATGGGCTGCCTCTACGCCGCCGGCACCTTCTGCAGCTGGCTATGGCAGTGGCTCATCGTCACCGTCGAGCAAGGCACCCTGAAGAAGATCCGCGACGACATGTTCGCACACCAGCAGACGCTGCCGATCCGCTACTTCGACACCAACGAGCACGGCGACATCATGAGCCGCTACACCAACGACACCGACACCCTGCGCCAGGCCATCAGCCAGTCCTTCCCGCAGATGTTCTCGTCCGCGATTTCCGCACTGGCCGCACTGGTCTCCATGCTGTGGCTGTCGGTGCCGGTCACGATCTTCGTGCTCGTGTTCGCCGCGATCCTGTTCGTAGTCGTGCGCGCCATCGTCTCCCGCTCCGGCCGCTACTTTGTCAAGCAGCAGATGTGGATCGGCGACGTGAACGCCTTCGTCGAGGAATCCGTCAACGGTCAGAAGGTCATCAAGGTCTTCAACCATGAGGACGCCACCCAGAAGACCTTCGACGAGAAGAACGAGGAACTGTTCCACGCTTCCGCCGAAGCGAACACCTGGGGCAACGTGACCATGCCCGTCGTAGGCAACATGGGCTACATCCTCTACATTCTGCTCGCCATCGTCGGCGGATTCATGGCGCTCTCCGGCATGGGCAACTTCGGTCTCGCCGGCGCGGGCAAGCTCACCCTCGGCGCCCTCATCTCCCTGCTCACCCTGTCGCGCTCCTTCGTCAACCCGCTCGGCCAGGTCTCCATGCAGTTCAACATGGTGATGATGGCGCTCGCCGGCGCGTCCCGCATCTTCCAGCTGATGGATGAGAAGCCCGAGGACGACGGCGGCTCCGTCACACTCGTCAACGTCGAGCTCGGCGAAGACGGCCGCACCATGACCGAAATGGACCACGAAACCGGCCATTGGGCCTGGAAGCGTGAGGAAGGCGACGACGGCACCCGTTCCCTGAAGGCCGCGCAGTCGCTGAGCCCGAAGGCCGCGGAAGTGGCGAGGAAGGCGCGCGAGAACGCGATCACCTCGCCGGACGGGCGCCTGACCCTGCTGCAGGGCGACGTGCGTTTCACCGACGTGACCTTCGGCTACAACCCGGACAAGCCCGTGCTGCACGACATCACCTGGTTCGCCAAGCCCGGCCAGAAGGTCGCGCTCGTCGGCGCCACCGGTGCCGGCAAGACCACGGTGACCAACCTGATCAACCGTTTCTACGACATCCAGGAAGGCATAATCCTGTATGACGGCATCTCCGTCAAGGGCATCCGCAAGCCCGACCTGCGCAAGTCGCTCGGCATCGTGCTGCAGGACGTGAACCTGTTCACCGGCACCGTGATGGACAACATCCGCTATGGCAAGCTCGACGCCACCGACGAGGAGTGCATCGCCGCCGCTAAGCTCACCAACGCGGACAGCTTCATCCGCATGCTGCCCAACGGCTACCAGACCGTGCTCGAAGGCGACGGCTCCGGTCTGTCCCAAGGCCAGCGCCAGCTGATCTCCATCGCACGCGCCGCAGTGGCAGACCCGCCGGCCATGATCCTTGATGAGGCCACCTCATCCATCGACACCCGCACCGAGGAAGTGGTGCAGGCCGGCATGGACAACCTCATGAAGGGACGCACCGTGTTCGTGATCGCGCACCGCCTGTCCACCGTGCGCAACTCCGACGTGATCATGGTGCTCGACCATGGCCGCATCATCGAGCGCGGCTCGCACGACGAGCTCATCGCGCAGAAGGGCGAGTACTACCAGCTGTACACGGGCGCCGTGGAACTGGAGTAAGGCTCCTTCTGCTTCGTTCCTGTCCCGTTCTTGGTGAATTGGACAGGCTGAACGGTAGTGTTCAACGAATGCAAGGGCCGTGCGGAAGCCACATATGTGGCTTCCGCACGGCCCTTGCGCATATGGCTCCCATGAATCGGCGGGCATGACCTTTTACGCAGGGTGCGCCCGCTGTGGCTTTTCATGGATTCCCCGAATCAATGGCGAAAAATCCATTGCGGGGACTACTCATGCGGTTCCGTAGGCGGTTTGGGTGTTCCGTAGGTGGTTGGTCAGAGTATCGGGGTTGGAGAAAGGCTTTATTCTGGCCGTTTTCATGCCGGGTATTCAGACCCAACCACCTACGGAAGCGAAAAACCACCTACGGAACTAGTCCAAGCCGTAACGGTGACTGGCTATTGCGCGGGCGACCATGCCGAACAGCTCGTTCAGCTTCTGCTTGGAAGCCAGATGCTCGCGGGTGGCGACAAAAGGAGTGAAACCGAGATCCCTCAGCCGGTTCCGCTTATCGAGGTCATACATCCGGCGGTCATGGGTGTAGTGGTAATTTCCGTCGTATTCTATGCAGACGCGGTCATCCGGGTAGGCGATATCCACCTTCATCGTGCCCGAGCCGCGTATGTGGTCAATGATCTCATAATTGACATGTGCCTCAGGCAGCCCGTAGGCATCGCTCTCCAAACGAAGCACCGTTTCCTGCGGAGAATCGGTACCTGGTTTGGACAGGCGCAAGGCCTTTCTGCATTTGGCGCTCCCAATGAATCGCGGCGCACTCCGGATGTAGTCGGAGAGCTCATCGTGAGTGCAGACGCGTAAATCGGGATTGGCGCAAGTGAGCCAATCCATGGCGATCACCAGACTCCGTTCGTCGACATAGGGCGCAATCTGGCAGACCGCCTGCATCGCGGAGACGCTTGACACCAATTCGTCGGCGTGCGCCACGTCTACGCCATGCCTTGCGTAATGGAATTTCATCCCCTGGATTTTCCGCAGGTCACGTTGCCGGCACACCGAAACGTGAACGAGCTCCGAACCATATCCGGGTAAATAATTCATGGTGGCAATCATGCCATGCAGCTCCAGCGCTGTGCCGTGGCTTACATAGAGTGGAACCGAGGAGCGTGACCTTATCCGCGACAACACCTGCCTGCATTCAAGATGCCGTCTCGCCGCCTCCTCCCGTGCCTGCTCTAATGTGAAAAATGTATTGTGTCCGAAGCTTTCCATGCGCTGACGGTATATGGAAAGCCAGCAGCCCCGCAACCGTCTCCGTGAAAAATGTGGATATGTGTATGGTTCCATCCGCAGCATCACCGGGGAGAGGCCTGATGTATACGCGTCCGGTAGAACCGATGCGGAGCGTGGCGTCATCGAGGGGTGGCTCACATGGCAAGTCGGCCACGCAGAAGGGCGGGCGCTTCCAGCCGCAGGCCCGTGGGGCTGACGGTGACCGCGTTTCTCCACGGTGTCAGCCGCGTTTGGAACCCTGCCGACTGATGCCACCTTTATGACCGGTCGCTTTGAAAGGCAGACCGGCGTTGCCGAGTCCTTTGCTCCGCATGTTCTGCAGGGCAAAGGATTTTTGTTGTGCACGCAGTTCGTTCATCCGTTCCGTGGACTGATGCGCGATTCGCGGTTTCCGTGATTGCTCTGGCTGTGTCATGGCTATAAGAATACGTTCGGTAATGTAATATGATGGATTTAGTAATGCTTTTACTAAAATCTGATGAGGCATCCATGGGAGGGCGAGGGAGCGATGGCGACCATCAAGGAGATTGCGAAACGTACGGGATTTTCGCAGGCCACGGTGTCGCGTCTGTTGAATGGCGATCCGACGCTGTCGGTGCGTGAGGAGACGCGTCGCGCGATCATCCGCGCCAGCGAGGATTTGGGATACAGCGCCCAGGCCAAGCGTATCGTCATTCCGCACGAAGTAGCCTTGTTGGACAACGAGGAGTCCGACGAAACGCTGCGTGATTCGTATTTTGCCGATTTGCGTTCGGCGCTGGAACATAACGCCAAACAGCAGCGTATGGAGCTCACTGTTTTCCACAGTCTTGACGAGATGTTGAATCAGAAGGGGAAATTCGATGGTTTCATGGCTATCGGCGCCAATGTCATAGCCGAAAGCGACCTTGAGAAGTTGCATGAGGTCATGCCATACGGTGTGTTCATCGATGTGAATCCCGCACCGAACCTGTTTGATTCCGTGCAGCCCGACCTACAGCAGACCATGCATGACGCGGTCGAAGCATGTGCGAAGGCTGGCATGAAGCGTGTCGGATTCATCGGCGGCAAGGGGAGGCTGACGAATTTTTATGAGGTGGACGAAGAGGGGCGTGCCACATATTTTCGGCGTGAAATGGGCCGTTATGGTCTCGACCTGCGTGGACTGGTGTATTCTGACGGCTTGTTCACCGTGGAAAATGGTCGCAAGCTGGGGGAGCAGTTTATCCGTGACCACAACGGCGCACTGCCTGACGCAGTTATTGTTTCGGCGGACATCATCGCGGTCGGCGTGCTGCAGGCGTTCAACGCGGTTGGTGTGATCGTGCCCCGCGACATCAGCGTCATCAGCATCAACAACCAGGCGATCGCACAGCTTACGTCGCCACCGTTGAGCACGTTCTCAATCGACCAGAACGAGCTTGCGCGCGTTGCGATTCTCACCTTGGCCGATGCGATTGCCAGCAAGCGCACAGTACGGCAGCATGCGTACCTGTCGACGACGCTGGAAGTGCGAGATAGTTTCATGCCGGCGCAGCCGAAACGTGAATCGCGGCCAAAATTGCAGACCCGATCGAAGCGATCTGCCCGGTCGAAACGGGCTGCCTAGCGTACGTATGTGCGGAAAAATATGAAAGGCGATTGATGATGCTGCGTCATCAATCGCCTTTTGTTTGTCTACTGTCGGCGAAATACCGCGAATCGCACACAATATGACATGTATATGTGCAGAATCGCACAAAATGCGACACGCCCAACAGTGCACAACGCAGATGTTAAATTTTACTAAACAGGGGTAAAGGGATATACTTAACTCATGTGAAATCAAATGATGATTTCCGATTACAGCTTCAATCACAACTTCTAAGGAGAAGTACGATGGCAGAATCCAATGTCGCAGCCGCACCGAAGGAGACGCAGCAGTCTGCGAAGCCAACCAGGAAAGGCAGTCTGCTGTCCCGCGTGGCCTATTCATTCGGCAACGTCGGCCAATCCGCCTTCTACAACGCGCTGAGCACCTACTTCATCGTCTACGTCACCAGCTCGCTGTTCTCCGGCGTTGACAAGGCGCTCGCTACCAAGCTCATCGGCGTTATCACCGGCCTTGTGGTTGTCATCCGTATCGCGGAGATCTTCATCGATCCGCTGCTGGGCAACATCATCGATAACACCAAGACCAAGTGGGGTCGTTTCAAGCCATGGCAGCTCATCGGCGGCACCGTTTCCGCCGTTCTACTTGTGCTCGTCTATACCGGTCTGTTCGGTCTGGTAAACGTCAACACCACACTGTTCATCGTGTTGTTCGTCATCACGTTCATCGTGCTTGACGTGTTCTATTCCCTGCGTGACATTTCCTACTGGGGCATGATTCCGGCGCTGTCCTCCGACTCCCACGAGCGCTCCACTTACACTGCTCTCGGCTCCTTCGGCGGCTCCATCGGTTACAACGGTTTGACTATCGTCGTCATCCCGATCGTCACCTACTTCAGCTATGTCTTCACCGGCAAGCACCAGGAAAGCCAAAGTGGCTGGACCTGCTTCGCCATCATCGTGGCTATTCTCGGCGTCCTCACCGTGTGCTCCGTCGCGTTCGGCACCAAGGAAAGCACCAGCACCCTGCGCGCCAAGGCCGAAGATAACGGTGGTCCACTCGCCGCGTTCAAGGCTCTCGCCCAGAACGACCAGCTGCTGTGGGTCGCCCTGTCCTACCTGCTGTACGCCATCGCCAACGTGGCCACCACCGGCGTGCTCATGTACATGTTCAAGTTCATCCTGAACAACTCCGCCGCCTACTCCATCGTCGGCGTTGTCTCGGTCATCGCCGGCATCATCATGGCGCCGCTGTACCCGATTCTGAACAAGCGCATACCGCGTCGCTACCTGTACCTCGGCGGTATGGTGCTCATGGTCCTCGGCTACCTGCTGTTCATCGTCGGCACCAACAACCTCGCTGTCGTCACCGTCGGCCTGGTGTTCTTCTACCTGCCGCAGACCTTCATCCAGATGACTGCCATCCTCTCCCTGACCGACTCCATCGAATATGGCCAGCTGAAGAACGGCAAACGTAACGAGGCCGTCACCCTGTCCGTGCGTCCGATGCTCGACAAGATCGCAGGCGCCTGCTCCAACGGCATCGTCGGTGCCGTCGCCATCGCCGCTGGCATGATCGGCTCCGCCACCGCCGCCGACATGACCGCCGCGAACATCCACACCTTCAAGGTCTGGGCATTCTATGTGCCGCTGGCTGTCATCATCCTGAGCGGCGTTGTATTCCTGCTCAAGGTGAAGATCACCGAGAAGATGCACGCCGACATCGTCAAGCAGCTGGAAGAGCAGCTCAACGAAGGCTGATTCGCTCTCGGAAAGCGATTGGCGCGATTGATTTGCGATTGAACCGCGGTCGTCGCGCAGGAAGAGCCGCATGGTGGATGCCATGCGGCTCTTTCGTTTACCTACGTTCGTAGTGCGTGCTACGCTGTCGACTGAAAAGCAAAGCAACGATCCGTCATCAGCGGGGAGCTTCCGGAAGAACGGCGGCGGTCGTCGCGCGTAAATCGCGCGGTGCGATCGCAGGCTCAGTAGAACCGGCGGGATCGGCCCGGACAGCCGAATGTCAAGCGGTCGTACGAAACCTGCGCAGGCGGACAACCTGCGTGAGAACAACAGGGAAGTGCGGCAAGCGAGGTGGTACCGCGGTGCCGGACGTGCGCGATCGCACGGAAGCCATCGTCCTCGTAAGGTAAGTAATGAAACCGCCAAACGAGGAGCATACGGTGAGCGAATCCACCAATCATGTGTATCCGAAGGCTGCTGCCGGCGAGCAGAGCGCCAACGTCGCGCCGAACCCCAGCTTCCCCAAGCTGGAGGAGTCCGTGCTCGACTACTGGGATAAGGACGACACTTTCCAGAAGTCCATCGACCGCCGTCCGTCCGGCGATCACAGCCAGAACGAATTCGTGTTCTTCGATGGCCCGCCGTTCGCCAACGGCCTGCCGCACTACGGCCACCTGCTGACCGGCTATGCCAAGGACGTCATCCCGCGTTACCAGACCATGAAGGGCCACAAGGTCAACCGCGTGTTCGGCTGGGACACCCACGGTCTGCCTGCCGAGCTTGAGGCGCAGAAGGAACTGGGCATCGATTCCGTCGACCAGGTCAAGGAGATGGGCATCGACAAGTTCAACGACGCCTGCCGTGCCTCCGTGCTCAAGTACACCAACGAGTGGAAGGATTACGTCCATCGTCAGGCCCGTTGGGTCGATTTCGAGCATGGCTACAAGACCCTGAACATTCCGTACATGGAATCCGTGATGTGGGCCTTCAAGCAGCTATACGACAAGGGACTGGCATACCAGGGCTACCGCGTGCTGCCGTACTGCCCGAAGGACCAGACCCCGCTGAGCGCGCACGAGCTGCGCATGGATGCGGACGTGTACCAGGATCGTCAGGACACCACTGTGTCCGTGGCCGTGAAGCTGCGTGACGAGGAGGATGCCTACGCTGTCTTCTGGACCACCACGCCGTGGACCGTCCCGACCAACTTCGCCATCGTGGTCGGCGCCGACATCGATTACGTCGAGGTGCGCCCGACCGAAGGCAAGTTCGCCGGCAAGAAGTTCTATCTCGGCAAGCCGCTGCTCGGCTCCTACGAGAAGGAACTTGGCGAGAACTACGAGATCGTGCGCGAACTCAAGGGCTCCGAGATGGAGGGCTGGCGCTACTACCCGGTCTTCCCGTACTTCGCAGGCGACGAGAATGCCGTTGAGGGCAAGGTGCCGGGGCCGGAAGGCTACCAGATCTTCACCGCCGACTACGTCGACACCGTTGAAGGTACCGGCCTGGTCCATCAGGCCCCCTACGGCGAGGACGATATGAACACGCTCAACGCCAAGGGCATCAAGAGCGTGGACGTGCTCGACGCGGGCTGCAAGTTCACGTCGCTGTGCCCGGATTACGAGGGCATGTACGTGTTCGACGCGAACAAGCCGATCCTGCGCAACCTGCGGGCCGGCGATGGCCCGCTGGCCCGCATCCCCGAAGAGCAGCGTGCCATCCTCTTCCAGGAGAAGAGCTACGTGCACTCCTACCCGCACTGCTGGCGTTGCGCCACCCCGCTGATCTACAAGCCGGTGAGCTCCTGGTTCGTGTCCGTGACCAAGATCAAGGATCGTCTGCTTGAACTCAACCAGCAGATCAATTGGATTCCGGACAATGTGAAGGACGGCCAGTTCGGCAAATGGCTCGCGAACGCACGCGACTGGTCCATTTCCCGCAACCGTTTCTGGGGTTCTCCGATTCCGGTGTGGGTTTCGGACGATCCGAAGTATCCGCGCGTGGACGTGTACGGCTCGCTCGACGAGCTGAAGGCCGATTTCGGTGACTACCCGCGCGATCATGAGGGCAACATCAACATGCACCGCCCGTACATCGACGAGCTGACCCGCGTCAACCCGGACGATCCGACCGGCAAGAGCCACATGCACCGCATCAGCGACGTGATGGACTGCTGGTTCGAATCCGGTTCGATGAGCTTCGCCCAGTACCACTATCCGTTCGAAAACAAGGAAACCTTCGAACAGCACTTCCCGTGCGACTACATCGTGGAATACATCGGCCAGACCCGTGGCTGGTTCTACGTGCAGCACGTCATGGCCACCGCCCTGTTCGACAGGCCGGCGTTCAAGAACGTGATCTGCCACGGCATAGTGCTCGGCTCCGACGGACAGAAGATGTCGAAGCATCTGCGCAACTATCCGGACGTGAACGGCGTGTTCAACGACTTCGGCTCCGACGCCATGCGCTGGTTCCTCATGAGCTCGCCGATCCTGCGCGGCGGCAACCTTATCGTCACCGCCGATGGCATCCGCGACACCGTCCGCCAGGTCATGCTGCCGGTGTGGAGTTCCTACTACTTCTTCACGCTGTACGCGAACGCGGCCGGGTACGACGCGCGCAAGCTTCGCGCCGACGAAGTTGCATCGCTGCCGGAAATGGACCGTTACCTGCTGGCCCGTACCCACCGACTGGTCGAAAAGACCCAGTCCTCGCTGGACCAGTTCCTGATCTCCGATGCATGCGACGCCGTGTCCGACTTCATCGACATGATCACCAACTGGTACATCCGCAACAACCGCGACCGCTTCTGGAACGAGGACGCCAACGCGTTCAACACCTTGTACACCGTGCTTGAGGTGTTCATGCGCGTCCTTGCGCCGCTTGCCCCGATGGAAGCCGAATCCGTGTGGCGCGGCCTGACCGGAGGCGAATCCGTGCATCTGGCCGACTGGCCGTTCCTGGCCGACGAGAAGACCGGCGAAGCCACCGAACTTGGCCGCGTGCTCGTCGACGATCCGGCTTTGGTGAACGCCATGGAAAAGGTGCGCGAGGTCGTCTCCAGCACCCTGTCCATGCGTAAGGCGAAGCAGATCCGCGTGCGCCAGCCGCTGAGCAAGCTCACCGTGGTGGTGGAGGATACCGCCGCCGTGGCCGCGTACGACGAGATTCTGAAGTCCGAGCTCAACGTCAAGAACGTGGAGCTGTGCACGCTTGAGGATGCGGGCTCCCAGGGCCTGAAGATCATCCACGAGCTGCGCGTGAACGCCCGCGTTGCAGGCAAGCGCCTGCGCAAGGACGTGCAGTTCGCCATCAAGGCCTCCAAGTCCGGCGCATGGCATGTGGACGCTTCCGGCGCTCCGGTGTGCGAGACCCCGAACGGCGACATTACGCTGGAAGAGGGCGAGTACGAGCTGATCAACAGCGTGGAGGAACAGAACGCCGAAGAGGCCGCCAACTCCGTGTCCGCGGCCCTGCCGACCGGCGGTTTCGTGATCCTCGACACCGAGCTGAACGACGATCTGGTTGCCGAAGGCTACGCCCGCGACGTGATCCGCTCCGTGCAGGACGCCCGTAAGGCCGCCGGTCTGGAAATCTCCGACCGCATCGCCCTGACGCTGACCGTACCGGCCGATGACGTGGCGAAGGTCGAGCAGTTCAAGGATCTCATCACCTCCGAGACGCTCGCCACCTCCTTCGACGTGAAGGAAGGCGGCTCCGAGCTCAGCGTGGAAGTCGCCAAAGCCTGAACCGAAGTTCGGTCGGCTTGCGATTATTCCAGGCTGCGGCTAGAGTAATCCCTTGGCTTTCGGGCCGCCGTGGCGTTGCCCACCGCGGCCCGAGCCACGCAAGACTTGATTTGTGTCCGTGCCGCGCAGCCGCGTTCCTTACGTGGTTGGCGCGCATGGAAGCAGATCGTTAAGCGAATGGTTCTCAGTACCATCCATGTGAGTCAAGCACACATTCTTGAGAAGCAGTCGCGCCGCCGGACGGCGGATTCAACGGTTCGCCCATATGGGTGGATTCAAGAATCCACCGTCCGGCTTTTTCTATATCGATTCGCCGCGACAAGCGGCAGGAAACTCATCGATGATTTATGCGAACAGTTGGATGAAGCGCGTTCGAATCTGCGCGGTGTGCGTTCCGATGCCGCCGTTTGGCGTGTACTGCCTAATTTGATTGCACAGCCGATTATCAACACGCGATACCTGCAGCAAGTGGTGGGACTGTCCAAACCGCAAGCGGAGCGTGCGATCAAAACTTTGAGTGAGCGTGGCGTTGTGGTGGCACGTACGGGAAAGCAACGCAGCGTTGTATACGAACACCGCGGCATTCTTGACGTGCTTGATGATTACGCGGCCGGATTGCGAAGGGGGTGATGGGAGTAACCAGCTTTCAACAGTCTTTGTATGAATTCTTTGATAGCGGGTTGCTCTTTAGAATTGCTCTATTGCAAAAAACTATATTGTTTTTATTGTTTTCCGTTGGAAGGACACTCTGCAGGCGTTTGAGCTGAAAACTAATGATGACTTGGATGTTGACCAGATGTCCGAAGTCGTTCACGCTCATGCTAAACGATGGTCACAGTCATTGCCACTGACTTCCGAAAACGACTACACGGTTGCCGGCGAAGACGATAAGCCGAGTAAGACGCTTCATGCCACCATGTCCCCAAGACTCAGCAATCTGGGTGTCCCCTTTGGATGGGAAAAACTGCAGAAAGACCGGGAATCTGCAGTTGATGCCATGCAGACTGCCGGTGACTACCGTTACTTCGGTGCGCTCGGGCAGCCGTCGTACTGGTCAGGGAAAAAGAACAAGGATGATCTGCAATCTGATAATGGCGCCTCTCGGTGGGAGATGGTGACGCGTAACCAGGGAAAGGAATTTGTCAGAGACCGCTTGCTTCCGTTGTCACAGATAGTCGCGGCAAGATCCGTTGATGAAGTTCGCGACGGACTTCTGGGGCTACGCATCGAGGATGAGGCCGGTAAGAATGAGGCTACAAGTCGTACCGCGACAGGTCTACATGCTCCATCGAAGACTGACAATGCACGTGCCTGGTGTGCGTTGATTGGTGTCTCGGCTTTTCCGACCCGTATCTCAACTGACGGTTCTCATGCTTCCACTGCTGGATCCGGAGTTTTCCGGGACAGCAGTGCTGCATTGTTCCAACTTAAAGGACAAATCCGGTTCGCGATTTTACCGTTGTTCGATCAGTATTGGACAGCTGCAAAATATCGTTCCATCGTTCGTAGCAGTGCGCTCGCAGAATTCGGTATCCAACACGCTCGAGCGATCGATGCGCAATCGCGGTTGGCAAGTGCCTCAATTGACTGGCTTGACGAAAAAGGTGTTCTGGCATGTTGCCTTTTTAACCAGTTTATGTCGAATAATCCGAGTGCTCCGGAACGATGGCTGGAACCTGGCGAAATCATTCCGGTGATGCAAATGGAATAACGAATACGGAGGAAATCATGGACGACGACCCCATTCCGATTAGTCTGGTTGCAAACTACATGTTCTGCCCGCGTAGAGCATGGCTGGAAGCGGTAGGAGAAAAAGTCGATTCGGATCAAATCATGCGAGGAACATATGATCATCGCAAGGTTGATCGCACTGGTGGCGCTCCTGATGCTGATTCATTCCAAGCCGTAAATATCAGGCATGAGGAATGGGGCGTTAGTGGCAAACTTGATGCTGCGAAAATGACGGATGATGGCATTGTCATTCGTGAATACAAGGCAACGCCCGTGAAACGGGCGATGATCGTTACCGAGGCGATGCGGACGCAACTCGCCTTGCAGGCCGCTTGTCTTGAAGATATGGGTTTTCACGTGGCGGGAACGGAGATTTTCTTTACAACCCATCATCGGCGGGTCGATGTTGAACTTGATGAAGACGATTTTATCAACGCGCATAAAGCTGTAGAAGCAACACGGACTCTTATCAATTCTGAGCAAGCTCCTGAGCCATTGGAGGATAGTGCTCGATGCATGCGTTGCTCGCATGTGGGAATTTGTTTACCGGAAGAGCGCAAGCTGTGTGCGGTAACACATAGAGTCATGGTTTCGTCGCCAGACAATCAGGTGACCCATCTTGCGACTCCTGGTGCAAAAGCTTTTACTCGGTCTGGCAGAATGATTGTTCAGAAAGACGGAGAGGAATTAGCGTCAATTCCAATTGATACCATGCAAGGGTTGCAAATTTACGGGAATACGGACCTATCAAGTGGTCTGATTCGTGAATTGATGTGGCGTGACATTCCTATCGTCTGGTGCAGCGGGGCGGGACGCATGTATGGATGGTGTGTTCCATCATATGGGCCGAATGGAGAGCAGCGCGTCGATCAACATGTGGCTTCGCATGAAGGACGACTCGGACTCGCCCGTGAATTCATCGTTGCGAAAATACACAATCAATCCGTTCTCTTGCGACGTTCGGAATCAGATAATCCGGTTTTACCGCAGCTACGTCGTATTGAGAAACAAGTCGGCAATGCGAATCGTTGGCAGGATGTGCTTGGGCTCGAGGGGGAGTCTGCGGCATTATATTTCTCACAGTTTGGGCACCTCATCAAAATAGACCGTCAAGCCGAATGGCCTTGGATTGCTCGTATGAGAAGGCCTGCTCCGGATGCATTGAATGCCTTGCTTGACTTTACATATACCTTGCTATTGTCGGATTGCGTCCGAGCGTTGATTTCCTGCGGCCTTGATCCTCATGCGGGTTTTCTACACAGCAGCAAGCGGAACAAACCAGCATTGGCATTGGACCTCATGGAAGAGTTCAGAGCTCCAATCGCGGATTCCGTAGTACAAACAACGATTAACAATGGAGAAATCAGCGCGACCGGATTCACGGATGTGCTTGGCTCTGTGCGAATGACTGATGAAACGCGTAAGGCAGTGATCAAGGCTTACGAACGGCGAATGGCCACGGAAATAATCCATCCGGTATTTAAATACAAAGCTTCTTGGCGAAGGACGATTGAAATTCAAGCACGAATGATTTTGGGATATCTTGATGGAACTCAGTCCGGATATCGTGGAATCAGAATTCGCTAAGGAGATGCGACATGGTGAATCAGCAACGGGGCTATTTAGTCGCATACGATGTGAGCGACGATTATCGTCGTTCACATATCGCGAAGATTCTTCAGCATTATGGGGAGCGTCTGCAATATAGCGTGTTTCTATTGCGCGTCAGACCTTCGATGATGCTTGATGTTCGCATGCAAGTTGAACAGGAAATTGATGGTTCAACTGATTCCGTTGTGTTCTGTTCTTTGGGGACGATTGCACAGACGGAAGAGGGATTGGATTTCTTGGGACATCGTGGGTATACGGATTTAGACATACCAACGGTGATTTGATTCTTAGCTCAACATAGCTATGTCGCTTGATAAGTGGGTAGTGCCCGAAAAGTTGCGCACTTTGGATCATGGCCGTCCATGGAGCGATGATCAGTTCGCTTCCACGAGGTTGTCATCGAACCGGGACATGTCGAGGTAGCGGCGGGTCGACCATTCGTTCGCGGTGACGTACCGGATGCGCGCGCAGACGAGCATGAGCGCGCTGTTCCCGTCGGGGAAGCCGCCCACGACGCGCGTGCGCCGGCGGATCTCCCTGTTCAACCGCTCGATCATGTTGTTCGTGCGGATGCGCCTGCGGTGCCCGTCCGGGAACTCGTCCAGCAGGTAGGTCGTCGTCTCGCCGACGCCCTCCCGCAGGCAGTTGGCGGCGGCCCTCAGCCTCCTAGACCTCATCTCCGCGGCGACTTGTTCGGCTTTGTCCAGCGCGGATTCCCGGCTTTCCATGGCGAATACCGCCTTCAGGGCGGCGGACGCCCATTCCCTGTGGATCGGCGGGACCTTGGAGAGCACGTTGCGCATGAAATGCACCATGCAGCGTTGGTACTTCGCCTTGGGCAGCATCGAGCCGACCGTGGCCACCAGTCCGGCGCACCGGTCGCCGACCACGAGCCTGACGCCCTTCAGGCCGCGTTCGATCATGCCTCTGAAGAACTGCTCCCAGCTGGCCGAGTCCTCCCTCATGCCCTCCGTGACGCCGATGACCTCGCGATGCCCCTCCGCGTTGATTCCGATGGCGACCAGGACGCTCACGTTCTCCACGCGCCCGCCCCATGAGCGCTTGTGCCACACGCCGTCCACGAACACGTACGGGTATTCGGATTCCAACGGCCTCGTGCGCCACTGGTCGATCTCCCCGTAGATCCTTTTGAGCTTGTCGCTCAATGTCTGCGAGGGCATGCGGTCTCCCCACAGCAATTGGCTGATGTCGTCGACCTGGCGGGTGCTCACGCCCGCCAGGTACATGTCGATCAGGGATTCCTCGACGCTCTGCTCGCGCCGCCGGTAGCGTTCGATCACCGCGGACTCGAACAGGGCGCCCTTGAGTTTCGGCACCTTCAGCTCGAGCCTGCCGGCCTTGGCGGTGAGCTTGCGTTCGTAGTGGCCGGCCCTGTACGCCTTCCGTCCCCCGCTGCGCTCGTATCTGGCGGCCCCGGTGATCTCGTCGGCCTCGGCGTCGAGCATCGCGTTGAGGATCTGCGTCATCTTCTCGGTGATCAGCCGGTCGAGCCTGGTCTCGAGCAGGTTCTGGTCGATCTGTATGATGTTCTCGGGCATGGTTCCGTCTCCTGGCTTCCAATCGCGGTTTTTTGTTTTGGCGAATGAAAATCGTACACAGGACGCGGGCCATGCCCTCTTACGTCAGGGCCGGAATCCGAAAGTGCGCAAGAATTCGGGCGTTATCGATAAGTGAAGAGTGTTTGTTTTTAGGTGCGAGTGCTGAATCGTTTCTGTGACACGCGGTGAGCGCTCGCACCTAAGAACAATAGGCCTTATGTGTGAGGGCATTCTGGGGATGTATCTCTAATCTGGACAAGGGGAAGGACCTCTCGCAAAAAGCTTTGAGATACGTGTCATTGCAGTGTTTTATAATGTGACTATTCCTAAGCTTTTACGCTTAGGACTTCATTGAGGTATCATTGACAGTGACGGCGACGAATCCAGCCGTGACATTCCTAAGCTTTTACGCTTAGGACTTCATTGAGGTTTGAGTTTCGCGACTCACATGGGATGACGCCATCCACCAATTCCTAAGCTTTTACGCTTAGGACTTCATTGAGGTATCCTCCGAGCGCCGATTGACGACCTCCTCGAACATTCCTAAGCTTTTACGCTTAGGACTTCATTGAGGTTCCGGAGTAGCGCCGTTGATGGTCGCGAAGGCCAATTCCTAAGCTTTTACGCTTAGGACTTCATTGAGGTGCGCCAACGGGCTGCGCGGCATGATTGAGCAAGTCGCGATTCCTAAGCTTTTACGCTTAGGACTTCATTGAGGTGCGAACGTGGCCCGCAACCTCTACGAATGGATGCAGAAATTCCTAAGCTTTTACGCTTAGGACTTCATTGAGGTAAAATCAATCACGGCGCAGCGGATTGTAGGCGACATTCCTAAGCTTTTACGCTTAGGACTTCATTGAGGTCTGAAAGAACCGATACAAGTCGTATGGAACGAGGATATTCCTAAGCTTTTACGCTTAGGACTTCATTGAGGTAGTAATGCCGATGGCACGGTAACGAATTTCTCGTGGGGTATTCCTAAGCTTTTACGCTTAGGACTTCATTGAGGTGTGACCTTACAATCCAACATGCTTTTCGCGCGTAAAAATTCCTAAGCTTTTACGCTTAGGACTTCATTGAGGTGCCGTCGTTTTCGTGGTTTCGTCGGTTTTGGTTGCGCATTCCTAAGCTTTTACGCTTAGGACTTCATTGAGGTTCGAACAGACACGTTTTCCCGCCCAGCCATTGCAAAATTCCTAAGCTTTTACGCTTAGGACTTCATTGAGGTGAAGAACGAGTCCAAGGCCGAGACCGCCGATAAGAAGATTCCTAAGCTTTTACGCTTAGGACTTCATTGAGGTAGGTCAGACGATGCAGACATGCTCGGCCATGATCTAATTCCTAAGCTTTTACGCTTAGGACTTCATTGAGGTCCGTGGCAGCAGTGGCTGCTCGTGCACGCGTTGGAAATTCCTAAGCTTTTACGCTTAGGACTTCATTGAGGTGGTGTCGTGAAGGGACAAATCAACGCATACGAAAAATTCCTAAGCTTTTACGCTTAGGACTTCATTGAGGTGATTTCCACCGGCTGCTCCGCGAACACGATTACGCGATTCCTAAGCTTTTACGCTTAGGACTTCATTGAGGTATGTCGAAACGCGACCTGCTCGAATACCGCGAGAAGTAATTCCTAAGCTTTTACGCTTAGGACTTCATTGAGGTGGGCCAATCGGACACCTTAGCCGATGCCTTGTGGCCATTCCTAAGCTTTTACGCTTAGGACTTCATTGAGGTCCGTTGAAGGGTGAGTGATGTTCGGACGGAAGAAGATTCCTAAGCTTTTACGCTTAGGACTTCATTGAGGTTCGGTGATAATGAAGAACGTCACCGCGACGGTACACATTCCTAAGCTTTTACGCTTAGGACTTCATTGAGGTGCGGACAAGGTCATGACCGACCGTTGTCTACTGTACAATTCCTAAGCTTTTACGCTTAGGACTTCATTGAGGTGGACTTAAGTTGTGTGCCGGCCTCAGCGCCGATGGTGCATTCCTAAGCTTTTACGCTTAGGACTTCATTGAGGTTCCCGCCTAGCTTCTTGCTTGCGGGCAAAAAGTGCAATTCCTAAGCTTTTACGCTTAGGACTTCATTGAGGTGATCCAGGATCGCGGGCAGGGAGTCCTGCACCCAATATTCCTAAGCTTTTACGCTTAGGACTTCATTGAGGTAAGCGAAAACCCATACAAGGAGACCAACAAAATCGAAGTCCTAAGCTTTTACGCTTAGGACTTCATTGAGGTATCCTTTACCTTGACGACTTTTTGGACTCAATCACACATTCCTAAGCTTTTACGCTTAGGACTTCATTGAGGTGTCAGCAAGATCAGTCAGCGCACCGTTAACGGTGAATTCCTAAGCTTTTACGCTTAGGACTTCATTGAGGTCCTTATCGTGCTAATCGTGGTGTTCAAAATCGTATGAAAATTCCTAAGCTTTTACGCTTAGGACTTCATTGAGGTAACGTTCGTCCTGCCATTCCTGCCGTTTCGTGAAGCGGAATTCCTAAGCTTTTACGCTTAGGACTTCATTGAGGTGCGTACGGCCAGTGCACCTGGTGGACGTGCATGCGATTCCTAAGCTTTTACGCTTAGGACTTCATTGAGGTTGGTACAAGCGCATGCGCTATGAGGCTCCATTGAACAATTCCTAAGCTTTTACGCTTAGGACTTCATTGAGGTGTCACAGGCCAACGCCTACGCTAGCGGTGCGACTGCATTCCTAAGCTTTTACGCTTAGGACTTCATTGAGGTACGGTTGTTGATTCCGTTCTTTCCAAGTGAGGTGTTCGCATTCCTAAGCTTTTACGCTTAGGACTTCATTGAGGTACCGGCAACCTCAGCGACAACCTGACCAAGCGCGGGTATTCCTAAGCTTTTACGCTTAGGACTTCATTGAGGTAGAAGTAGGATGATATGAACTGATTTTTGTTCCGCATTTCCCCTAACTCGATGGGAGATGATGGAACCATGGCAAAAGGAACGAGACACACGCCGGAGTTCAAGGCGAAGGCCGTCAGGCTGTTGACCGAGTCGCGCGGCTCGTATTCGTCGGAGACCAAGGCGATCGAACAGGCCGCCAAGGATCTGGGGGTCGCGCCGGAGACGCTGCGCCGTTGGCGCAACAAGACGGACGCCACGGTCGCGGCGGAGACCAAGCAGTCGGCCGAAGACGCGATGGCGGAGTTGAGGAGTTTGCGGGCCGAGGTCGCGCGATTGAGGCGGGCGAACGAGATATTGACGACGGCGTCGGCTTTTTTCGCGGCACGGCTCGACCCGACACGGCGTTGATGGTCGCTTACATCGACGAATTCAAGGACCGTTTCAGGGTCGGGCCGATCCGCAGGATGCTGGCCGCTTCGCTGGACTGCGGGTTCATCACGCCGCGCGGCTACCGCATGTTCAGATCCAGGCCCGTCAGCCGCATGGCCGCCAGGCACGAGGCGCCGGCCCGCGGCATCCTCGAGATCCATGCCGATTCCTTCATGGCCGTGTACGGGTACCGCAAGACGCACGCCCAGTTGTTGGCGCGGGGCTGGGATCCGGCCGAGATCGGCCGCGACCAGGTGATGAACGTCATGCGGGAATCGGGAATCCGCGGCGTGCGCCGCGGCGGGACGCCCGTCACCACCAAACCGGCGAAGGGCGCGGGCGGCAGGCCCGACCTCGTGGAACGCGGGTTCGAGGCGGAGGCGCCGAACCGGCCACACGTGGCCGACATCACCTACGTGCGCATGGCCAACGGCTCGTTCGGCCACACGGCGTTCGCCGCCGACGTGTTCGCCCGCAGGATCGTCGGATGGGCGTGCGCCACCACCATGGACACCAGGGAGCTGCCGCTGCAGGCGCTGGAACAGGCGATATCATGGGCCGCCTCGCATGGCGGCACGGACGGTCTCGTGCACCATTCCGACCATGGCGCGCGGTACATCAGCCTCGTGTGCACCACCAGGGTCGGGGAATTCGGCATGCTTCCCTCGACCGGCACGGTCGGCGACTCGTACGACAACGCCATGGCCGAGAGCGCCGACGGCGCGTACAAGACCGGGCTCGTCTGGCGACGCAAGCCCTTCCGGGATTTGAGGGACCTGGAATTGGCGACGTTCCGGTGGGTCTCGTGGTGGAACTCGAAGCGTCTGCACCAGTCCTTGGGCTACAGGACACCGGAACGGACCGAAACCGAGTATTATGCAAACCAAGCGGCGCAAACCGCCCCACTATAAGGGCGGAACAAAAATCAGGCCATATCATTCAAGCTCAGGACTTCATTGAGGAGAGATACGAGCCGTCCTTTTTCTGCCACACGACGTTCGATTCCTGAGCATTCAAGCTCAGGACTTCATTGAGGACTCGAGCGGTCTGGATGAGCTGATTCTGGAAACTCTTATTCCTGAGCATTCAAGCTCAGGACTTCATTGAGGACTGCGTCTGCCTTCCAGCCTTGACGATAACCAGACATTCCTGCGCATTCAAGCTCAGGACTTCATTGAGGAGCGGGCGAACGCGTATGCAGACGCGGCACCGCAGATTCCTGAGCATTCAAGCTCAGGACTTCATTGAGGACCCGGCGACATGCCAAGCGAAGTGCCGAACCAAAGATTCCTGAGTATTCAAACTCGGGATTTCATTGAGGAGCTGTGGGCGAAGAAGCGCAACCGTCTCCAGTTTTTTAGATTAAAGCCAATATTCAGAGGTCTATCCAAAATCGCTGGATGATACTGTCTTCGTTCCGTCCCGTACCGTTCACGATTTCATTCTCCATCTTTCCACCATTGCTGATAATCGTCCGTCTTGATGCTTCATTGCTCTTGTGACAGGTAAGTAGAACACGTTGCTCGCCCTGCTCTTTGCAGATGGGCAGGAGTAAGGCGAGCATCGCTTTGGCATACCCTTTTTGACGTTCCGATGGCAAAATGCTATACCCAATATTTCCTCCGTATTGCAGTAGAAAAGGGGATAGCGGACGTCTGAAATCAATGATGCCGACGAGCTTGTCATCCGCCTTCCGAATAGCTAAAAATACTTCCGACGGCACATAGCCTTCGCCGTATTTCTTTTTCAATCGATTATCGAAATCGATCCATTCATCAAAAGAATCCGTGTCTTCGAGACCGGCGCATCCATCGAGACTGTCGTTGTTTGCAAGCATCTCCTGCTTGTAATGCATCACTTGGCTCGCGTATTTTCGCGTTGGCTTGACCAGTGCTAAATCTCTTTGCATGATTATGTCCTCTGTTTATTGATGCGCAAGTGCCTGGCTCGTGCCGTTTAATGTCCAATTATACGGACGCGTTTGTAGTTATCGGCAAAACGAGATGCTGACAAAGCTCGCGTTCCAACTCAAATATTCGTTGTATCACACGCGCGTTAGCTATATTTATGTATTTAGTCAAGTCGGCGTTTTGTGATTGGTTGCGAAACGCCGACTTGCCTAAATATAGGCAGGGGCAGCAGGGCCCCGCGGTCCTCTGTGTTTTGTCAAATTGAAGCAGTCCAACAAAACGGCGCCGCCCCCATCGGCCTAACTTCTATTGAACAGACGCAGCTGGCTTGCGAGATACCGATCATCCCACACATCCCATCGCAGGAGAGATTATTCTTGAGGGATATCTCCTGCGAGTCCGAGGTTGGGGGAGAAAAGCTGCACGCAGTATGCCTGCGTGGTTGGAGGGCATCATGGCACCCCGCCAGACAAAAGCAAAATTGATGAAGAGAAAAACAGGAAAACCAATGTTGGATTGGATTCTGAAGCATGGATAAGTGTTCAGGATAAGCTAATAGATTTTGTTGCAGATATGTCATGAAAACGCAGACGTTCGCGTGTTCCCCGCACATGCGGGGATGATCCCCAACGGTACGAAACGCATATCCGCGAGCTATGGGTGCTCGACATATCGGGACTGCATCAGATCCAACTGAAATAGAAAACCCGAAGATAACCCCCCGACTGATGTTCCAGTCTTGAAAGCTGGTCGCGTGGGATCTTCGAGCAATCCAATTCTACCACCACGGCACCGTGTTCCCCGCACATGCGGAGATGATCCCCACGACATGCAGGACTACCAGCCACTCGGCAGGTGTCCCTCGCGCATGCGGGGATGATCCCGCGCTCGAAAACAAGCTGCGCCAGCGTTTCAAGTGTTCCCCGCACATGCGGGGATGATTGTATTTGTCAATCTATCAGTCGCATCGCATGTGCGTTAGCTACACTTATCCGCATAAGTGTAGCTAACGTTAAAATAAGCTACATTTATCTCGATAGGTGTTGCTTACGAGAGTTTTTGCGATGGATAATTATTCAGCCATTTCGACATACAATGAATCCGTAGGGGCCACAACGACTTGTGGTTCCGATTTACAAGCGTGGCTTTGCTTAAGAACGTGATTTTGTCCGGGGAACGATGCGCTTGACACATACTGGCACTACCAACGGAGGAGCATCATGAAATACGAGATTGCGATTTGCAAAAGTATGAAACGTAAGAAAGGACGCAGTCGCGCTTCGATATGTTTTTGATTGCGTAACGGCGCGACGGCATCGCTTTTGCGCATGTCGGGCGCTTCGTTGCCGCCACCGGCGTAAGATATCTGCGAATGTCAAACATAAGCGAGATATCTGAAGGAGAGAAGATGTCAACAAACGAAGCAGCATTGCCGCAGTCGACGGTCCGGGTTGCCCAGGCTGATCCGGATGGAATCCTTCTGGTGATCCACGCAGGCGCTGGCAATCGCGGCAAGAAGGACACGCCGGAACGTCGCGCCCAGGTGGAGCAGGATCTGAACAGGGCCCTTGAAGCCGGCTATGCGCTGCTGGAACAGGGCGCTCCGGCCGAAGATGCCGTCTGCGCGGCCATTCGTGTCATGGAGGATGCTCCCGAATTCAATGCTGGCCGTGGTGCCGCGTTGACGAGCGAAGGCATCGTGTCCATGGATTCCTGCCTGATGACTGGCGTTGACGGCGAAGTCGGCTCCGCATGCGGTCTGACCACGTCCAAGAACCCGATCAATGTGGCGCGCGCCATCAAGGAGAAGACCAAGCACGTCATGTTCGCCAAGCCGGGCGATAACCTGCTCAAGGAGTGGGGCATCGAACTGTGCGACAGCGAGTACTTCATCACCCCGGCCCGTCAGGAATCCCTGCGTGAGGCGCAGTCCAATGGCGACGAATGGGAGAAGCATGGCACCATCGGCGCCGTCGCACGTGACGCGTCCGGCAATATCGCAGCCGGCACCTCCACTGGCGGCATCACCAACCAGATGCCGGGCCGTGTTGGCGATTCGCCACTGCCGGGTTGCGGCACCTACGCCAACAACGATTCCGTTGCGATCTCCTGCACCGGCATCGGTGAGGCGTTCGTCAAGGAAGTCGCCGCACACCAGGTTTCCGACCGTGTGCTGTATGCCAAGGAAGATCCGGTCGAGGCTGCGAAGGCCGCGCTGGACGGTGTGGCCCGTCACCACGGCGACGGTGGCATGATCGTCGTCCCCGCCCATGGCGACGGTGCGATGGTGTTCAACAGCGAGATGATGAACTGCGGTTGGAAGTCCCCGAAGGGCAGCTACGTGCAGAGCTGACGCCATAGGTTTGACGCCGTAAGCAAATAAACGAAACGGCTGCAAAACGCCGAGTGGGGGTTCGAATCCATTAAGGATTCGAACCCCCACTCGTTTTTCGTTACCGATTGGCAGCGAAACGTCACAACGAAGCCGTCACTTGGTGATGGTGTTGTAGGTAGGCAGGTTGGTGTAGTCGAACGACACGTTCTTCACGTTCGTCGCGGACGCGGCGGCGACGTTGTCGTTCCACAGCGGAATCACCGGAAGATCCTTGGCCAGCACTTCCTGCGCCTTGGTGAAGTCCTCGGTTCGCTTCTTTACGTCGGTCTGGGCGAGCGCGGCGTTCAGGAGCTTGTCGAATTCCGCGCTCTTGTAATCACCATCGTTCGAACCATGACCGTCAGCGGAGCTGGAGGCATATAGCGGATTGAGATAATCTTCAGCGGACGGGTAATCCAGCATCCAGCCGGCACGGAACGCGGTTTTGATGGTGCGGTTGGTCACCTGGTTACGCACGTCGCTGAACGTGGCGTACGGCTCGCCAGCGGCGTCGATGTCGAGTGTGTTCTTGATCTGGTTGCACACGGCGTCGACCCATTCCTTATGGCCGCCGTCAGCGTTGTATGCGATGCGGAAGTTGCCGGACCATGGCTTGATGGCGTTGGCTTTCTTCCACAGTTCCTTGGCCTTGGATGCGTTGTACTTCAGGTTGTCGCCGTTCTTCTCCAGCTTCTTCGCGTATTCGGGGACGAGCGGGGAGGTGAAATCGGTGGCCGGGGTCTTCGTGTTGTTGTAAACCTTCTTGACGATCTGGTCGCGGTTGATGGCCATGGAAATGGCCTGACGACGCAATTGGCCTTCCTCGTCGTTGCCGAAATGCTCAAGACGTTCCGGAATGACGAAGGACTGGAATGAGGATCCTGCCTGGCTGTAGGCGATCACGCTGGAATCCTGACGGAAGGTCTTCACCGCGGACTGTGGAATCTGATCCATCACGTCGAGGTTGCCGGACAGCACGTCGGAGTATGCGGAATCCTCGTTCGTGTAGACGCGGTATTCGATGCCGTTGTTGGATACCTTGCGGCTGCCCTTGTAATCCTTGTTCGGCACGATGATGATGTTCTTGTCATGCGACCAGGACTTGAACTTGTACGGACCGTTGCCGATCGGAGCCTGTCCGAACTTTTTGATGTCCTTAAATGCCACGCTCGGCAGCGGGAACATGGATTGGTGCGCGAGCTTGGTCGGGAACACGGAATCCGGCTTGTTCAGTTCGACGATCAGCGTGTAGTCGTCCGGGGTGGAAAGACCGGAAAGTGTGGCCTTCGGATCGACGTTCGGATCCTGCAGTTCGTCATAGCCCTTGATGGTGGAGAAGCGGCTCGAGGTCTTCTGCGCGTTCTTCACATTGGCGGCGAAGCTCCAGGTGTCGGCGAAGGAATGGGCGGTTACTGCCTCGCCGTTGGTGAACTTCCAACCCTTCTTCAGTTTGATCGTGTACTTGGTGGCATCCTCGTTCGGGGTGATACTCTCGGCGACTTCGAGATGTTGCTTGCCCTTCGCGTCGAAGCTCACCAGACCTTCGAACAGGTAGCGGATGACCTTGCCGCCGCCCATTTCGTTGGTGTCGCTCGGAATCAGACCGTTCTGCGGCTCGCTGTTGTTCACGGAAATCAGCGAGGTGTCGCTGGAATTGCTGGTGGCGGCGTTGTCATCGGATGACGAGCCGCACGCGGCGACCGACATCAGCATGGTTCCCGCCGCGGCCATGGCGACCAGGCGGTGGAGCATGTTTCTCTTCATTGTTTTCTCCTCTGATGTTGACATTCCGTCGCTTATGACGGCGGAAAGACAATAGACGTGATTATAGGAGTTTTGTTAACCGAGCTCACTGCTCTGTCTCAATGTGAGATGGAACGTTTCCATACAAAAGGGCTAAGAGGGTAATGCAGGGAGGGAAGAGGGGCGGGATGCCGCTGAGAACATCAGTCGAAGCGGACGCCCTCGGGCTTGCTGGGCAGCGAGTACAGGAATGCTTGGATGATCAGCGAGATGCCGGCCATGCCGAGGCTGACATAGAACAGCGTGAGCAGCATTCCCGGGAAGCTGTTCGGGTCATGAAAGTCGAGTTTCGGTGGCTCGTGGGGGATGACCATGATCATGCCGATTTCGATGATGACCAGGCCGAACGCAATGACGACCAGCATCGCAAGGGCCAGAATGGTGCCGACGTGCCCAAGCAGAAACCACCAGCCGGTGCGGTTGGCATCATGCAGCCTTCTGAAGGAGATGGCCATGATCGGTACCATGGTGGCCAGCATCCACAGTATTCCGGACACCGTTCCGGCAGCCGGAATAAGGAATATCAGCACGCTGACCGGAATGAAGAACAGCATGGCGAGCCAGAACTCGCGTCTGCTGGAACGCCCCCGAAACTCCATGTAGCCGATGAAAAAACGTTTGACGGCATCAATGAAACCGCAGTGGTAGTCGGGCGTCCATGTGCCGTTGCCGCTGTAGGGGAATCGCATATTCGTAAAGCCTTCTTCTCAATGAAACGCATACGCTGGATTCGCGTCGCGCGTCCACCGACGGTGGTGTGCGGCCATCGTAACATGCTGCTATTCGCCCATAGCGCAACCGTTGCAATCGCAATGATTCGGCGGATTTTCCCGCAATATGGCGTGTGTGGCCGCCCATAGCGTCGGTCACACACGAAAGACGGAAAACTTTAAAGCAAACCGTCCGCCTGCAACGCGTCATGCATGCGGTTGAGGCAATCCACCAGCAGCGGATACGGCATCGCCATGTTCACGCGCGCGCAGCCGGCTCCCGCACGGCCGCACGAACGGCCGTCGGTCAGCGCCACCTTCGCCTTCTTAAGGAAATACGCGGCCGGATCGTCAATGCCAAGCGGGCCGAAATCCAGCCATGCGATATACGTGCCGCGCGGGCGAATATAGCCAACGCCCGAGAACCGCGTGCTCATCTGCTCATCGAACAACCCAAGATTGCGTCGCACGTAGGAAAGCGCGTCCTGGAACCACGGATCGCCCTCGTTGTAGGCGGTGGTGGTGGCGATCGCACCGATCGTGGCGGTCTGATGCTCGCTCCACTCCGCACGTTCCGCCCACATCTCACGGTCCGCCGGATTCGTCAGCAGCACCTGCGCGCACTTTGTACCCGGAATATTGAACGACTTCGACGCGCTGGTAGCGGTCATAGACTGCCGAGCGGCCGCCTCGCTGATGGTCGGATACGGAATATGACGCCCCTCGAACACGAACGGCGCGTGAATCTCATCATTGAAAATACGCACGTCGTACCGTTCCGCCAGCTCGCACAGCCGCTGCTCCTCGGCCAACGTAAGCACCTTGCCGATCGGATTGTGCGGATTGCACAGCACGAACGCATGGCAGCCAGCCGCGAACGCGCGTTCGATGGCGTCGAAATCGAACAGCCATTCGCGTTCGCCGGTCGTTTCGTCGGTTCCCTGAAGCATTTCGATTTCGATCACGTCGACGTCGTACAGCTTCGGCACGCTCAGGAACGGCATGTACGCGGGCGTCGGCACGACCACGGCATTGCCGGCGCCGACCAGCTCGCGCAGGAAGATCTCGTACGCTTCCAACACGTCCGGCACCACGCGGATGATGTCCGGATCCACGTCCCAGCCGTAGTGGCTTTTCTGCCAGCCGGCGCACGCCTCGGCCACGCGGCGCTTCCACGGTTCGGGAATGTAACCGAGTTTGCAATGGTCGCAGGCGCTGTCGATGGCCTGCTGGATGCATGGCGCCAGGCTGTAGTCCATTTCCGCGATGAACGCGCCGATACAGCCGGGGTAGCGGGTCCACTTGTCGGAACCGACTTCGGCCAGATCTGCGGCGGTGGTGCGATCGATGGCATCGGCATCAAAGCCGGAAAAAATACGATTCTGCTTTTCCATGCGTTCCAGCATAGCCGCCGCCCGGTTACGCGTGTTGCGATGCCGTAACGCACATATGACGGCTGCCATGTAATCGTCGTATGTGCGATTGCTGTCATGCGATCACTGTCATACGGTTGCCGTTAGGGCCGTTGGAAACGCATGACAGCGCTGCGGAAGAACGGATTTCAGCTTCCCAGGAACGCTGGAATCGCGGCCGCCGCCGCATAGCCGGCGCGGTACATGCGTTCCAGACCTTCGAACGACTTGCTCAGCGTGTTCAAGCCGTACATGCTTTCCGGCGCGAGGATGAGCACACGGCCATCCTTCTCGTATTCCTTGGCCAATGCCACCTCGTCGTTGTACGTCTGATAGCGGTTCATCAGCTTTTCCGCGGCCTCCGGGTGCGTGCGCTTCAGGATCGTGGCCGGGCCGATGTCCTTCTTCTGTTCGCGTACGGTGTCTTTCGGACGGGTGAGAATCACCACGATGCGGTCATAGCCGTCATCGATGGCCTTCTGCACCGGAATCGGATCAGCGATGCCCCCGTCGTAATACGGGACGCCGTCGATCACATACGGTTCGCACGCCACCGGCACCGCCGACGACGCCTTCATGATGTCGTAATTGTCGTAGCCGACGTCCGACTTGTCGAAATACTTCGTGGAACCATCGTCCGCATTGCAGGCCACCACGGTGAATTCGGTCGGATTCGCCGCAAACGCCTCGTAATCCACCGGATTCTCGCCATCGTGGTTGCTCAGCGTGCTGTACACATAATCGAGGTTCGCGTAATTGTGGTTCTTCACATAGCTGTCGAAGCTCGCGTATTCCTTACGGAACGCGTACTGCGTGTAGAACGTGTGGTTTCGCCCGTGCTGTCCGGAAATGTAAGAAACCATATTGGCGCTGCCGGCGGAAACACCATAGCAATGGTCGACATGTATGCCGTCCTCCAGCATGCGGTCCATCACACCCGCGCCGTAAATCGCGCGGAAACCGCCGCCGACGTCGATCATCGCTGTCCTGTTGGCCATATGCGCCCGTCCTTTCGCAAGTCCGTCCCTTTTGCCGGGTTTCATTCGACTTTACGCGGTCTGTCGGGACATTCGCGCTCAGCGATCAAGCAGCGACTGCGCCAACTGCGCGATTCGTGCGGAAGTGTCGGAATTGGCCAGATCGATGCCGCCTTCCGCGTCTTCCGGAGCGAGCTTGCCCAACGATTCGAGCACCACGCCAAGGTGACGTACGGTGCCTTCGTTGCCGTCGATGATCGCCGCCGTATCGGGCAGTAGTTCGCGGAAATAATCGCGGTAGAACACGAAATGCGTGCAGCCGAGCACAACGGAGTCGATCGTGGACAGATTGTATTGGTCGAAATACTGGTGCAGCGTGCGCATCACCACATCATGGTCGTCAAGCTGCCCATGCTCCACGATCTCCACCAGACCGGGGCAGGGCTCCGGAAAAATCGTATGGTCGGCCTTGAACCGGTCCATCAGCACGGCGAACTTGCGTTCACGCAACGTCAGGGGAGTGGCGGCCACGATGACGCGCTGACGCTTGCCGTGACCACGGTCGCAAGCCACCTTCAATGCCGGTTCCATGCCGATGATCGGAATGTCGTATGTGTCGCGCAGTTCGTTGGCTGCGGCGGAAGTGGCGGTATTGCAGGCGATTACGACCGCTTTCACGCCTTGTTCCACGAATCGTTTCACAATGACGTCGGACAGTTCGCGCACCTGTTCGGGCGATTTCGTGCCGTACGGAGCGTTCGCGGAGTCGCCGAAATACAGCACATGCTCGTTCGGCATGTCGCGGCGGATCTCACGCGCCACGGAAATACCCCCCAAACCGGAATCGAAAACGCCGATAGGTGCCGTTGAAGCCATACGTCCTCCTTTGCCATCGCGCGCATGCCCGCAGGCGCATACGCCAAACGCTTTCAATAGCCTACCGCGTGTAGAGTGAACTGGTATGAGCATTCCAAGCATTGTTTACAAAGCGCACGCCACCGGCAACGATTTCGTGGTGTATCTCGACGAAGACGGTACGCACGAGCCGACCGCCGATGAAGTGCGATTCCTGTGCGACCGCCATTTCGGCATCGGCGGCGACGGTCTGATCCGTCTGGCGCATCCGCAGGCGGTGTCCGATGTGAACGAAAGGCAGATCGCCGATTGCGCGGCGGGCGATGCGGACTGGTTCATGGACTACCGCAACGCTGACGGCTCGCTGGCCGAGATGTGCGGCAACGGCACACGTGCGATCACGCTGTTCGCGCAGCGGCAGGGCATCGCCGACCAGCCGGGCGGCAAGCCATTCCATCTCGGCACCCGCGCCGGCGTGAAGATCCTGACTTCGCTCGGCGATGTGCCAGGGCTTGGCAAGGACGTGTTCCAGGTGGAGATGGGCGCATGGAAGCGCGGCGACGTCGACGGTTACGAAGTGACCATTCCGGGCACGTCCGGTTCCGCGCGCGGCACGTTCGTGGACATGGGCAATCCGCACGTCGTGGCCGTTCTTGAGGATGCGTTCGCCAGCTTGCCGAACGTTGAAGACCTTGATCTGGTCACCAAGCCGGTCGTCGCGCCCGAGATTCCGTCGGACCAGAACGTGGAGTTCGTGCGCATCGACGAGCAAAGCGAAGGCGACGATGCGGGCGAGGCCACCATGCGCGTCAACGAACGCGGTTGTGGCGAAACCCTGTCGTGCGGCACGGGCCTATGTGCCACCGCCATCACGTTGCGCGCCAAAACCGGCATCGACCATTGGACCATCACCGTACGTGGCGGCACCTTGCGCGTCGACGTGACCGACGAAGACGTGAAGCTTACCGGCAGCGCCACCATCGTGGGCAAAATCGAACTGCTGTAACCGCTGCGGCAGCAAACGAAAAGCGGATAGGCAAAAGGCCGGCCCCGCAGGGTCGGCCTTCATCGTAAAAGGCTCGATGCAAACCGTATCAGGCGAACAGCATCGGGCCGTCCTTGACGAGAATGACCACAATCAACGCCACAATCCACACCACATCGACCATCAGATCGAAATTCAGCCGGTAATACTTGCGCAATCCAGCATGACCGGACGGCATATCCTGCACGGCCACCGTGGCATGCGACAACGCCATGAACTGCACGGTGGTGGAGAACATCAGCACCAGGCACCACGGGCACATCGCGTTGATGACGAACAGCGACTGCGTGGTCAGCCAATACGAGTACGCCAACGCGGCAAGGCCTCCAAGCCATGTGCACAGCGCGAACCAACGCGGCACGGCCACCTTGGCCAGTCCGATCACCGCGATCGTCACGAACACCGATTCGGCGGCAATGCCGAAGAACGCGTTCGGAAAGCTCAATCCGGCGAACTTCACGATCTCCGCCTGCCAGGATTCGGCCACCGTGGAACAGGACAGCACGGCGTTCACATCGCAGTTGAGCTTCTGCCCGGGATTGCGTGCCATTTTCAGCGTGTCCGCCGACAGAATGAACGATACGAGCAATGCCACCGCCGAAGCGAGCAGCATGATCAGATACGTCCACGTTGCGCCGTGACGCCACCCGCGCGGCTTCGTGTAGTCGTCGTCCATGGCGACGGCTGTGCCGACGCTCGTTTCGTCATCGGCTGCGTCCACAGCGGCCTGGCCTTCAAAATCGCTCATCGTCAATCCTTGGAAAATCAAAATACAAACGTTGTCATGTCTCAGTCTACGCGAAAAACCGCGGATTCGAGCTTACGATAGTCATATGAGTCACGTGAGTTACGCGGAACCACCCGCACAAGGTTGGGATATTCATTGCCATACCGTCTTTTCCGACGGTACGGAGACGCCGCGCACGCTGGTGGAGCAGGCAAGGAAGCTTGGCTTGCATGGTGTGGCGATTGCCGACCATGACACCACCGCCGGCTGGGGCGAGGCGACGGAAGCCTCGGAGGAAATCGATTTGCCGTTGCTGCTGGGCACGGAAATCACCGCCGTCGACGAAGATGTGTCCGTGCACATGCTCGCCTTCCAATACGATCCGTCCAACGAGCATATTTCCAGCATGTTCGCCAACACGCGTGCGGCGCGATTGCGGCGTACGAAACGCATGGTTGAGCGGCTGTCGCAGGATTTTCCGATTACGTGGGACGATGTGCTCGCCCAAGTGAAGGAAGGGGAGCGCACCACAATCGGCCGTCCGCACATTGCCGACGCGCTGGTCGCGGCGGGCGTGTACGAGACGCGTTCCGACGCGTTCGCCGACGCGGTGAGCGCCAAATCCAAGTATTACATTCCCACGCCGTCGCCGTCGACGCACGAGGTCATCGCCGCCGTCAAGGGGGCGGGCGGTGTGGTGGTCGCCGCGCATGCGGGCGATCCGCAACGCAACCGCCGGCTGCTGTCCGACGAGCAGCTTGACGCGATGATCGCCGACGGCTTGGACGGCTTGGAAGTATGGCATCGCGGCAATCCTCCGGAACAGCGGGAACGATTGCTGACGATTGCCGCACGGCACGATCTGCTGGTGACCGGCGGCTCGGACTGGCATGGCAAAGGCAAGCCGAACGGTCTGGGCGAGAACCTTACCGACGACGACACTGTACGCGAAATCCTGCATCGGGGTGTGGATTTGATCGGTCGCGTCGGCAGCTCACATGCCGCATGAAATCCGGATATGGAATTTCCAAGCGTGAACCGGATACATGAATCGAATATGAAAAAGGCGTCGAACCTGATATGGTCCGACGTCTTTTTCATTTGGAACGTGTCCAACGCGTTTGCAGGTGGCGATCAGAGATTGCCGAAGCCGACGGCGTGCTTGGTTTCGGAACCGATGATGGCATAGCCGAGAGAACCGGCCGGCACCACGATGCGACGGCCCTTGTCGTCGGTCAGGTTGATGGTCTTGCCATTCTCCACGGCCTCGGCGATGACGTTGTTCACCTCGTCGGCGCTCTGCTCGGTGCTGAAGGTGACGGTGCGCGCCACGTTCTGAATGCCCAGTTCGATATCCATGATGCTCCTTGTAAGGGTGTTCGTGTGCAAATTCGTTTGCAATGTATGCGCTTATTCTACGCGCGGTTTCTCATCGGTGGCGTCCTCGGCCTGCAGCCGGTCGACCTCCGCTTTGGCCTTCTGCATAGTGGCCTCATCGCGTTCGAGCAGCGGAATGAGCATGGTCGCCGCTTCGCTATGGGCTTGAGGAATTTCCTCCTCGTTCGTGTCATCGCTGCCATCGGCGGTCTGCAACGTGCTGATCACAATGGTCGAACTGGACGGCAACGACTCGTGACGCTCCCTCGCGGACTGCTCCGGAACGAACGTGCTGACGGGGGATTCCTCACGTTCGCTCGTATCGTCCGAATCGGCATTGCCGGAAACCATGCCGGCGGAGACGATATGTTCGGCGGCAGTCACATCGAACGCTTCCGTGGCGTCATCGACGATCTGCTTCGTCTTACGGACGGGCTGGGAGCCGGTAACATCGAAATCGCCGGTCCTGTCATCATCCATATCGGTCGCGTCGATATGACGTTCGCCGGTCGCGTCGGCATCGTTATTCTGCTGCGCCGCCGCCTGCCTGCGACGTTCCGATTCGTCCAGCAACGTGCCCACGGTGATGGTGCTCGGCGGACGGTTGCCGGCCTTCTGCTCGTCCTGACGCGTCTCGCTCGGCCTATGGTTCTTCGCGGTGAGCATACCCAACTGGTGAGCCAAACGCTCCACCTGCGCCTTGAACTGCATGATCTTGACGCTATCGGCCTGATTCAACGCGCTGATGAAATCGCCCACCTGTTCCATCTGCAGCCACAGGTTGGCGCGCAGCATGATCAGATCGTCCAAACGATTGCCCAGCATGCGTCCATACGCGCTGAGCAACGCATTACGGTGGTTTTCGTCAAGTTTGGAGAAAATCCACGCCAAATCACGTGCCGGATCATTGACCTGCATATCCTGCCAGTTCGTGATGGCGGTGATCGACGAGCCCGAGAACAGCACATCGCCGTCGGACAGGCCACCATGCACCGGACAAGTGGCGAACGACCACAGGCCGTCCGTTTCAAGAACGTCGGACCAGCTCGTCGTGATCTCCTGCGGCACATGGCCAGCCTGACGCAAACGCTTGATCCATGCGGTCAGCTGCGCGCGAATCTGCCCCGTGGAGAACACCGGATAGCCGGCCTCCTGCAGAAAATCCGGACGAAGACGGTGTATCGCGCCCAACGCGGTGCCCACGCTGGCACAGTCGTCCAACGTCAGCAGCGTCAGCGGACGCGCCTGACCATCATGATGCGTGGCGACCATCACGGAAACGTCTCCTGTGACGGACCTCTCCTGTTCGCCGTTGGAGAACGCCAGAACGCGATCGACGTCGAACCCCAATCCGCCCAACTCGCGGTTGCCCATCAACGTCTGCGCGGCACGCACGCGACCAACGAGACGTTTGCGTCCCTTCGGCGTGTTCGAAGCGAACGTGTCATACAACTTGCCCGCGGCGTCCTGCACCACGGCATGATCAATGCCATACCCCTTGTCGGTGGCGTTGACCTGCTCGCTGTCACGCGTGCCAGCGATGGTGGCGTTCGGCATCGCCGCGCTCGCCAAGGCGGCCATCATAAATCTGCTTCGTTCGGTCACAATTCCAACCTTAATACACACTGAAGGCTAATAAGGGCGCGACTTGCCACGAATTCACGGTTAATCGCGCCGATGACGTCCGTCTCGTCACGCAATCTGCCACAATGGAGCATATGGATGCAACAGCGGAAGCGATTCTCGACGGACTGGACGATGCGCAGCGCATGGCGGCGACCGCCGTGCGCGGACCCGTCCGTATCATCGCCGGCGCAGGTGCCGGCAAAACGCGGACCGTCACCCGAAGAATCGCCTACGCATGCGCCACCAAGGCATGGGATCCGCGCGCCACGCTCGCCGTGACCTTCTCCGTCAAAGCGGCCGCGGAAATGCGCAACAGACTATCCCAACTCGACGTCGCATCCGACGTCAAAGCCGCCACCTTCCACTCCGCGGCACTACACCAACTCCGTCGGATCTGGCCAGACGTATGCGAAGGGCCCATGCCGTTCATCTCACGCAATCCGCGCGAAATCGTGGAACATTCCCTACGCCGAGTCACCACCCAGCAGGTGGACGACGACACCGTGCGCAACCTGCAAGCCGAAATCAACTGGTGCAAAATCTCGCTCATCGCGCCGGAAGACTATGAACGCGTCTGCGCGGCCATCCACCACCAGCCGCCGGCAGGACTGGAACCAAGCCAATTCGTGGACATCTACAGAGCATACGAAACCGAAAAAACCAATCGCAACGAAATCGACTTCGACGACATCCTGCTCATCACCTGCCACCTCATCGAAAGCGACGAAGACGTGGCGGCCAACATCCGCTCCGGCATCACATGGCTCACCGTCGACGAATACCAAGACGTCTCGCCCCTGCAGCATCGGCTGCTCACCCGATGGCTCGGTGACAACCGCAACATCTGCGTGGTCGGCGACCCGGCACAGACCATCTACTCGTTCGCCGGAGCCAGCAGCTACAACCTGCTCAACTTCGCCTCCGAATTCGGACCCCTCACCGCCGACGTCAGACTCAACAACGACTACCGTTCCACCCCGCAGATCGTCAACTACGCCAACCGCGTGCTCGAAGTCTCACCGCAACGCGCCGACTATCTCAAACTCAACTCCAAGCGAGACCAAGGCCGCCGAGTCGCGCAAACCGTCTACAACAGCGATCTCGAAGAAGCCCGGGGCGTGGCTGCACGCATCCGCAGACTCGTGGACGAGGGAGCATCTCCGGGCGACTGCGCCATCCTCACCCGAGTCAACGCGCAGCAGAAAATCCTCTGCCGGGCACTGGACGAACAACACCTGCGCTACCGCGTTAAACGAGACAGCGGATGGCAGAACTCCGGGCTCGCGGATGACGCTCAGACCCGCTTGGCCATGTTGGAAGCACTTGGCGCAGGCGGCGACGTTAAAGGCGTGACCATCTCCACCATCCATGCCTCCAAGGGCCTGGAATTCAAACACGTGTTCCTGATCGGGTGCTCCGAAGGGCTGATTCCATACGGTTCACCGCCCGAAGGCGACCTTCTGGAAGAGGAACGGCGATTGATGTACGTGGCGGTCACGCGTGCCGAAGACACGCTCGACGTGTCCTATGCGCGCGCCCGCGAGGACGATGGGTCCGATCGCGGGCGCAGGAAATCACGCTTCTTCCGGTGACTGCGGGTCGCCGGAAGCGTTCGTATCGCCGGCGTCATCTGTGCCGTCGGCGTCGTTCGTGCTGTCGGCGTCATCGCCCTTGTGCTCTTCCTCGTCGAGCAGCTTGGACAGTTCGGCATCCCAATCGATGCTGTCCGGAATATCCTGTTGCGCCGTGGTCTGTTCCGTACCGGTAGTGGCGGATGCGGCGCCGTTCTCTTCGTTGGAGCTATCCTCGGACTGCTCGTCCGGCAGTTGCGGCAGCAGATCCGGATGCGACCATTTCGCGTCGCGCGCCTCGGGGCCTTCCTGCGCGCCGATGCTTTCCCACAGCGCGGCCGCCTCACGCATGCGCTTGGGGCGCAATTGCATGCCCATCAGGCTTTCGAACGTGCGTTCCGCAGGGCCTCCGATGGCGCGTTCGCGGCGCAACATCTCACGAAGCTGTTCGATATGCGGAATATGCGCCATGCCCGCACGCCACACGACGGCATCCACCCAGCCCTCCACCAAGGCAAGCAGATTCTCCAACGCCTTCATGGCCTGCTTCTGCTCCGGAGTGTCCGGGAACGCCACCTTGGTGATGTTCACCGCGCTGGCCATGGAATCCGGATCGATGGACTCCGCCTCACGGATCTGCTCCTCCATGGCATCCATGTCGATGGTGATGCCACGCGCGTATTTGCCCAGCAGCGCCTCGAAGCGGGGCATTAGCCACGGCACGGAGGCGAACAGCCTGGCATGCGCAAGCTCCTGCAGCGCAAGATAGCCCATCACTTCGTTCACGTCGATATCCAGCGACTTCGCGTATTCGGTCACGTTCTGCACGATCAGTCCGCCGGCGGGATTCTTCAGCAGCGCGATGCCCTGATCGAAGCTGCCGCGCACCTCATGGGACAGGTCGCCGGCGGCACGCCCCAACTGCATGGCGAACGACGTGTTGCCGACGAATCGCATCAGCTTCGCCGGATTCTTCATCTCGTCCGGAATCGGAATTTCGATGGGGCCTGCGAAAACCCCGGAAATCTCGGTCTGTATTTCGCCGTCGCCGAAACGCTGCGACAGAATCGAAGCCAGAGCGTCGTTCATCGATTCGGCCACGGGGGAGGCGAACTGCGCCCACGCGTCGATTGTGTCCTCCACCCAGCCGGCGCGGGTGAGCAGCTGCGTCTCGCCTTGCGCCGGGTTGAACTCGCAAGCGGTATCAAGCCACAGGTTCGCCTCGCTGATGGCACGTCTTGCGATTTCGCCGGTTTCGGCGTTCACGCTGCTGTCCGATCCGGCACCATTCGCCTGCTGCAACGCGAGCGATTTCGCCAGTTTGATGTTGATCGGCCCCTGTTCCACGGCCTGCTGCATATCTCCCATGGTGTTGAGTCCGCCGGCGGTGAACGCCTGCATCATGGACTTGACCTCTTCGGGCTTGGGCAGCGTGCTCGGATCCTGACTCATCAGCTGGTCGCGTACGGCTTCCGGCATGTTGGAAAGCTGGTTCCATGCCATCTCGCCCTGAATCGGTCCGAAGCAATCGATAAGCCACTGGCGGATCGCATTCTCATCCATACCGTTTCCTGCCTTTGTTCCACGCGATTGTTAAGTTCGTTGCCTTCCATAGTATGGGAGGCATGGCCGATATGCAGGAAACACAGCGAGTTCACGCCAAAAGCACACGTAACGGGTCGTCTCAAGGCCTTCTGCCACGTATCAGACGACGTTGGCGTCAGGTCGGACGGTGGTTCGATGTTCGCCCTTGGCGATATCTCGCCGGACCGATTGTGGCCGTGCTCTGCGTGCTGGTGCTTATTGCGCCCAGCGCGTACGTGGTGCAGGAGCCGGGACCGACCCAGGACGTGCTCGGAAAAGTCGAAGGCAAGCAGGTCATCGACGTGTCCGGCGTGAAGACGCATAAGGACTCCGGCAAACTACTGCTCGTCACCGTCAACGCCTCAGGCGTTCCCGGATATCCTGTGACCAACGCGCAGGCGTTGCTGGCATGGGCCAATCCGAAGGCCACGGTGATTCCGCAGGAGGCCGTGTTCCCCGTCGGACAAAGCGCCAAGGACTATGCGAAGGAAAGCAACAAGGAGATGTCCTCATCGCAGAGCGCCGCGGCCACGGCCGCGAAGCGGTTCCTCAAGGCGCACGGTTATGACGTGTCCGGTATGAAGGTGTCCATGCACGTCGACGACATCGGCGGCCCGTCCGCGGGCATGATGTACACGCTCGGTCTGATCGACAAGGTGACCGGAGAGCAGCTTTCCGGCGGGAAGACCATCGCGGGTACCGGCACGATGAACGCCAAAGGCAAGGTTGGCGCGATCGGCGGCATCCGGTTGAAGATGATCGGCGCGAAGCGTGACGGGGCCACGTGGTTCCTTGCCCCGGAATCCAACTGCTCCGACGTGGTCGGGCACGTGCCACAGGGCCTCCACGTGGTGAAGGTGGGCACGTTGGACGAGGCGTACGACGCGCTGGTCGCCATCCGCGATGGTAAAGGCGGTTCACTGCCGCAATGCACCGTCAAGCAATGAGCGTGCGGCGGAAGGAGATAGGCGTGATACAGGCGGAAATCGCCGTTTCATCTCGAAAAGTGGGCGATTCCGGCGTTCGTAACGTATATGTTCGAGCAGTGTTGGTATATTGACGAACGTGAATCAAACGGCATCTGATAACGCTGAAGAATTCGGTTTCCACGCCGGCGACCTGGTACAGGAATGGCTGTGGGACGATGATGTGGATGACTCGATCCGCGCCAAGATCGAGGAACTGACCGGTGAAGAGCTGGTCGACGAGGATTATGACTCCGCAGTCGATGGTGTGATCATCTGGTGGCGTGATGGCGATGACGAGGACGAACTGGCCGACACCATTGTCGACGCCTATGCGGTTCTCGGCGATGACGGCCCGCTGTGGGTGCTCACCCCGAAGCCGGGACGTCCGGGTGCCGCAAGCTCCAGCACCGTGCAGTCCGCGGCCAAGACCGCCGGCATGAACGCCGCCACTCCGCTGACCGTCAGCTCCGATTGGAACGGTATTCACCTGCGCGCGTTCGGCAAGGGCAAGTAAACCAAGACTTTTCGCGATTTTCTCGCGTATACGAAAATCCCCCGGGCCCATTGGGTTTGGGGGATTTCGCTATTACGTGGACTTTCCGGCAAAACACAAACAAAACGTGGGCGGAATGTGGGCAAAACACGGGTGCGCGCGTTGATATTACGCGGGATGATATGCGATTCCTTGATTTTTCACGGCGTTGCGAAAAGTGGGCGATGAGGGACTCGAACCCCCGACATCCACCGTGTAAAGGTGGCGCTCTAACCAACTGAGCTAATCGCCCGCAACGAACTACTGTACCGTATCCGCGCGATGAGCCGCACTCGTGTGTCGGCATGGCGGATATGATGCCGCTTGATCGGTACGAAACCGCCGTGTGGGCGATGAGCCGCACGTGTCGATTCACTGAATTTTCATCTTTTGCGGCGTCTGCGTCGAATCAATCACGTAAAGTAGTGGCGTTAATACGTGTAGCAGGAGGTCGAACGCCAATGGCACAGGAACCTGAAACCGAGAAGAACGCATCGGGAATCGCTCATGCCGCGAAGCGAAAGTGGGGCTACGATGCGGAACAGGTGGATGCTTTCCTTGAACGTGCGCACATGCTGTATGAAGGTGAGGGCGCGCAACTCACCCAGCATGATATTCAGAACGTCTCCTTCGAACTGGTCAAGGGCGGCTATGTGATCGCCCAAGTGGATGCCGCGCTTGCCCGTCTGGAACGTGCCGTGGTCGACAAGCAGACCACGTGGGAAATCTCCCAGCATGGCCGTGTGGCATGGAAGGCGCAGACCGAGGACCTGTTCAAGAAGCTCGACGCGCATGCCGAACGCGAGCACGGCCAACGGTTCAAGCCGGGCGAGGGCAAGAATCCGAGCTACGACCGCAAGCAGGTCGACAGCGTGATCGACAAGTGCCTGACGAAAGCCGCCGGCGAGCTGGGTGTCGAGGAAGTCAGTGAAGCGGACGCCAAGGCGATCGCCGACACGAATTCCCAGACCTTGAGCAACGTGATCTTCACTCAGCGCAAAGGCAAGAGGGGATACGACGAACGTCAGGTGGATTACTATCTGGCCGCCTGCGCGCAGTTGCTGACCCGACTCGAATCGTATGCGCGCGTCGCGGATTTCGTCGGCGAACCCTCCGAAGAGGCGATGGCCGCGGCCGCACCGTCCGTTGCCCCGGCTTCCAGTGATTCCGCAGCTGGCGAAACCCAGATGATCGCACCGCTGTTCGCAGCTCCTTCCGCCACGGTTCCGGCTGCTCCGGTTCCTCCTACTGTGCCAACCGTCACGCCGAGCGAAGAGGATTCCTTCGATGCGCTGAACAAGGCCGAGCATGAGATCTTCACGTCCGCGGTCACCTCCCCGGTGAGCGTGCCTGCCACGCCGACGAACACTCCGCCTGCGGTTCCGGTGGTTCCTCCGGTGTTCCAGCCGCAGACCGATTCCGCTTCTTCCGCGCCGAGCGCCGTTGAAGAGACCCAGGCGTTCGATCCGCTTGCCGATGATGCGATGGAAGATGCCGCGCCAAAGGCTCCGGCTCCGACCGCGACCGATTCGCAGGCTCCAGCCGCTCCGGCATTCCCGCCGGCTCCGGTTGAACCCGAGCCGCAGCAGGATCCGTCTTTGGCCGCGTTGGCGCATCTGGCCCACACCATCAATGAGACGAACCAGACGGAAAACACGTTCACGCCGCAGGTTCCGAGCCTGTCCGCGTCCGACTTGCCTCAGGTCACCACCGGTTCGACGAGCCTGAGCTCCCTCGCAGCCTCGGTGCCGCCATCCTTCACGCCTGAACCGGCCGCTCCGGTTCCGGATTCGAACCCAATTGTCACTCCGGCTCCGGTTGTTGAACAGGCTCCGGCCGAGCCGGCCGCTCCGGCTGAACCTGCCGTAGAACCGGCAGTTGCCCCGGCAACTGAACCGTCCGCCGAATCCGATGCGGACAAGCAGCAGGAGGACAAAAAGCCGGAACCAAGCCCGGCTTTCAGGTCGATTTTCCCGGCGTCGGGCAACGACGACAATCTCGATATTCCGGATCTGTCGTTCCCGTCCTTCGAGTGAACCAACGGTAATAAACAGGCTGGCGGAATCGTCAGCCTGTTCTCGCGTTTACACAATCCCAACTACACAGCCTCGACTACACAGCCTCGACTACACAGTCCCAACTTACATAGTCCAAACCAATGCCGGAACATCGGCATATCATACGGAGAGCAGCGCATAACCCATGCAACCATCAACCGTAGTAATTCTGGGCTCCACCGGATCCATCGGCACCCAAGGCCTTGACGTCATCTCACGTCATCTCGACCGCTTCACCGTGACGGGTCTCGCCGCGGGCGGAGCACATGTCGAACTGCTTGCGCAGCAGGCGGCGAAATTCCATGTGCCAACCGTCGCGATCTTCTACAAGGAAGCCGTCCCCGCGCTACGTGAGGCGTTGGAACAGGCCGGCGCAGGCAACGTCAACATCACAGCCGGCCCTGACGCGGTGATCGCCATGGCAGGCTCCGGCGCCGACGTGGTGCTTAACGGCATCACCGGCTCCATCGGCCTCGAACCGTCCATCGCGGCACTGCAGGCAGGCTCCCAGCTGGCATTGGCCAACAAGGAATCCGTGGTGGCCGGCGGACACCTGCTGTTTAGCGCGCAGGTACGCGACAAGCAGATCAATCCGGTCGATTCCGAACATTCCGCCATCTGGCAGTCGTTGCGTTCCGGCACGCACGGCGAAGTGTCCAAGCTCGTCGTCACCGCTTCCGGCGGTCCGTTCCGCGGCTGGAAGCGCGACCAAATGACCGACATCACGCCGGAACAGGCCTTGAACCACCCCACATGGAACATGGGGCCGGTCGTGACCATCAACTCGTCCACGCTGATGAACAAAGGCCTTGAAGTCATCGAAGCAAGCCGACTGTTCGACGTGCCACCGAGCCGCATCGACGTGACCGTGCACCCGCAATCCATCGTGCATTCCATGGTGGAATTCCGCGACGGCGCCACCATCGCGCAGGCTTCGCCGCCGGACATGCGCCTGCCGATCGCCCTCGGCCTGTCCGCGCCGGAACGTCTCGGAAACGTCGCCGCCGCATGCGATTGGACGAAGGCGGCTACGTGGACGTTCGAGCCGCTCGACAACGAGGCGTTCCCCGCGGTGAACCTGGCCCGGCACTGCCTCGAATCGTCCGAAAAGCATACGGCCGTGCTCAACGCGGCCAACGAGCAGGCCGTCCACGCGTTCCTCGAACACCGTCTGCCATACCTCGGCATCGTCGACACCGTGCGCGAAGTGCTTGACGAGATGGACGCCGAACTGCGCGGCAACCCGCTGTTCGCTTCCGTGGAGGAAATGAGCCGACTCGAGCAGGAGGCTCGCGCCCGCGCCGACAAGCTGATAAACAAGTAAAGAGCACAAGCCGTAAGAACCATCGCGGGACGCATAACGCGCCTCGCACATGCAAGGATCACGTATGCCAGAAATCGAAAAACCGTTCCGCAAAACCGGTGACGCGGCCATCAGCGAAAGCCCGCTGCATCCGCGCCGCAAGTCCCACCGCATCATGGTCGGCCCGGTGCCGGTCGGCGGGGGAGCGCCGATTTCAGTGCAATCCATGACCAATACGCTGACGGCTGACGTACCGGCCACCCTGCAGCAGATCGCGGAACTGACCGCGGCCGGCTGCGACATCGTGCGCGTGGCCGTGCCAAGCCAGGATGATGCCGACGCATTGCCGGAAATCGTCAAAAAATCGCCGATTCCGGTGATTGCCGACATCCACTTCCAAAGCAAGTACGTGTTCCAGGCCATTGACGCCGGCTGCGCGGCCGTGCGCGTGAATCCCGGCAACATTCGCAAATTCGACGAGGTCGGCCCTTCGATCTGCAAGGCCGCCACGGATGCGGGCATTTCCCTGCGCATCGGCGTGAACGCCGGTTCGCTCGATAAGGAGCTGTACGCCAAATACGGCGGCCCGACACCGGAGGCGCTGGTGGCGTCCGCGATGAAGGAAGCGCGCATGTTCGAAGACGTCGGCTTCCACGATTTCAAGATTTCCGTCAAGCACCATGATGTGGTCACCATGGTGCAGACGTACCGTCTGTTGGCTTCCAAGGGCGATTGGCCGCTGCATTTGGGCGTCACCGAAGCCGGCCCGACCTGGCAAGGCACAATCAAAAGCTGCCTGGCATTCGGCGCGCTGCTGGCCGAAGGCATCGGCGATACGATCCGCGTTTCACTGTCCGCGCCTCCCGTGGAGGAAGTGAAGGTGGGCTGCAAGCTGCTGGAATACATGGGATTGCGCCCGCGTAAGTTCGACATCATCTCCTGCCCGTCCTGCGGCCGTTCCCAGGTGGACGTGATTCAGCTGGCCAACGCGGTGACCGAAGGGTTGAAGGACGTGACCGCGCCGATTCGCGTGGCCGTCATGGGCTGCATCGTCAACGGTCCGGGCGAGGCTCGCGAAGCCGATTTGGGCGTGGCCTCCGGCAACGGCAAGGGGCAGATTTTCATCAAGGGCAAGGTCATCCAGACCGTGCCGGAAGACCAGATCGTGGAAACCCTGCTCGCCAAGGCGCAGGAGATCGCCGCGCAGATGGAGGCCGACGGCCAGGTGCCTGCCACCGCCACCGGTCCGGTGGTCGTGCCGGTGACGCAAAACGGCAACTGCTGAAAGCCATGTTCCAGCGTGCCGTCGGTAGCATGCAATCGCAGGCTTCTCAGCAAAGGCCGGTAGAATGAGCGGCGTGTCAGAGCAGGAACGTCAATCATCAGCCGCCAGCCAATCATTACGGCAAGAATCGGCTTCATCGCCCGCGCGTCCGCAACCGCAACATCAACCGTGGACGCGCGGGCGGCGACTCATGGTCAACCTGCCTATTTTCATCATGCTGCTGGGCATTCTGGTGTCCGTGGCCAATCTGACGGCATCCACATGGAACTACGAGCCGACCGAGCAGACCATCGAAACGCTTGACGCCAACACCGTCGTGACCTTCGCCAATCCATCCGGCGAAAAACTGGCGAAAAAAGGCGATTACGAGGTGGCGAAACGGTACGTCACCATCAAAGCGAAACGGCCTTCCACCGGTGAGATACAGAACATCAAAGTGCTGATCCGCAAGCCGGAAGGGGCTGGGAACGGACGTCCCGGTGTGGTTTTCATGCACGGCGCCGGCTATGGCACCTGCGACAATTCCTTCGGCGACATGGCCTCCGACCTGTCTTCGGCGGGATTCGTGACGGCGGTGCTTGACAAGCCGGTCTGGTCCACCAACGACGCCAATCGCGACTACCCGGGTTCCGCCGCCATCTACGACCAGGTCATCAACCTCCTGCGGAAAATGGATACGGTGGACGCCTCCAAAGTGGGCATCTACGCCACTTCCGAAAGCACATGGATCTCATCGTATCTGCTGCAGCGCGATCCGGACGTCGCTTTTCAGGTGCTGCTCAGTCCGATGGTCTACGAGCCGCGGTATTCGCTGGGCTTCCTCGCCGCACAGGACTTCGCGCTCGTCGGCGCGCATGACGGCTACCAGTCGATCGTCCGCCGCGTATTCAATATCGACGCGTCCCTGTTCGGACTCACCAACTTCGACATCGACACGTTGACGCCGAAAGCGTATGCCATTCCGACATTGGTGGCGTATGGCACGAAAGACGTCATGACCGCGCAGGTGGAAGGCACGGAGAAAATCGTCGATCTGGCTCACCAGGCCGGCAACTGGGACGTCACCATACGCACGTATCCCATCGCCAACCATGTGCTGAGGCTCGGCGACGAAGCCAATTCCGGAACCCCGTTCGCCGACGCGTACGTGGACGATGTGGTCGATTGGGCCGTCGGCACCACGCACGGACTCAAACAGACCAGCGAACGCGTGGCCGGCACCAGAATGTACCAGTCAATCGCAGTGCCATTGGATCTCAAAGCCAATCGCGGCCTGACCATCTACCTGGTCGCGTTGCATGCCAGCATGCTGGTGCTGCTGCTTGCCGCAGGCGTGCTGTGGCTCGCCGTGCTGATGCGTAAGATCTGGGCGCGTGCCCACGGACGACGGTATCGGCTGGGGCTTGCGCAAGGGTTCAAAAACTCGCTGGTCACGTTGACTATCGCCACTATGGCCACGTTCGTGCTGTTCTGCGCCGGCCTTGGCGATGTGATCATGGGTGTGGTCAAACTGGCATGGGGCAGTGCCCCAGTGGAGAATCCGGGCGTGATGTATTGGAGCTGGCCGGTGATCCAGATCGTGTGCGTCGCCGTGGTGTGGGCATGGTCCCGCGTGTTCATGCGGCTGATCGAAGAGGCAACCCATCGAGGCATCGCGCAGTGGCCGCCACGTAAGGGTGCTATCGGCGAAATCGTCAGCGGACGGCAGCCGGTGCTGGCTTCCACGCGGTTCGGACGCGTGATGTTCTGGCTGACCGTGGCCGCCATGTTCTGCGTATTGCTGGTGTTCGCGTTCTGGGGGCTGTTCATCTACTGACGGGGCGAATGTATCTCGGAACGCGCACGTGCGGCGAGCGTATGCATAACAGGATGCGATGAACGGCAAGAAAAGGAGGTGCGATGCCGCTGTATCAAGACGAAGGCGTGGTGCTGCGCACCGCCAAACTCGGCGAAGCCGACCGCATACTCACCTTGCTCACACGTGACCATGGCAAAGTACGCGCCGTCGCGAAAGGCGTGCGCCGTACCAAATCGCGTTTCGGAGGCCGACTCGAACCGTTCATGCGCGTGGCGCTGCTCATTGCGGAAGGCCGTTCGCTCGACGTCGTGTCCCAAGCCGAATCGATCGCCGCGTATGCAGGGCCGATTTGCGCCGATTTTCAAGCGTATACGGCGGCGAACGTGATCTGCGAAACCGCCGACAAGCTGGTCGCCACGGAAAAGGAGCCTGCGGTCGCACAATACCGGCTGGTATTGGGCGCGTTGAACGCGCTTGCCAAACATGCGCACGAGCCGTCCACGATTGGCGATTCGTACGTGCTGCGCGCACTGGCGATCGCTGGTTGGACACCCCGTCTGCGCGTCTGCGTGGTGTGCGGCGAGCCGATTTCGTCCACGCTGTCCTGGTATTTTTCGATTCCCGCCGGCGGCCTGATGTGCGCCGCCGACCACACCCCCGAATCGGAAGCGGTGTCGTGGGATGCGATTTGCCGGCTTTCGGCGCTTGTCGATGGCGATTGGGGGGAGCTGGACGGTGTTCCGGCGGCCGCGTCGATTCAACGGGAAACCCACCAAATAGTGGAAGAATGGGGCGAATACTATTTGGAACGGCCGATTCGTTCCATGCGCTTGCTAGATTAGCGGGTATGGCTTTTGAGAACGTGGATTACAAATCCCTTGACATTCCGGCGGCACCGTTTTCTGATCCGTCGATCATTCCCGATTTTCCAAAGAACAAGGTTCCGCGCCACGTCGGCGTGATCATGGACGGCAACGGCCGTTGGGCCCAGCAGCGCGGACTCATCCGCACCGACGGCCATCAGGCGGCCGAACCGGTGGTGTTCGACACCATCGCCGGCGCCATCGAAGCGGGCGTGCGTTACCTGTCTCTGTACACGTTCTCCACGGAGAATTGGAAGCGTTCGCCGCAGGAAGTGCGTTTCCTTATGGGCTTCTCGCGTGACATCATCCACCGTCGTGTCGATCAGATGAACGAGTGGGGCGTGCGCGTGCGCTGGTCCGGCCGCCGTCCGAAGCTGTGGAAATCCGTCATCGACGAGCTGGAAGTGGCGCAGGAGAAAACCAAGAACAACAAGACCATCGACGTGGTGTTCTGCCTGAACTACGGTGGCCGCGCCGAAATCGCGGACGCCTGCGCGGCCATCGCACGTGAGGTGCGTGACGGCAAGATCTCCGGCGATCGTGTGACGGAGAAGATGATCGCCGAGCACCTGTACAACCCGGATATTCCCGATTGCGATCTGGTGATCCGCACGTCCGGCGAGCAGCGTACCTCCAACTTCCTGCCGTGGGAAGCCGCCTACGCGGAACTTGATTTCGTGCCGGAACTGTTCCCGGATTGCGGCCGTGAGGTGCTGTGGCGTTCTATCGACCACTACATCCACCGCGATCGTCGTTTCGGTGGCGTGAAGCGATAAGGAACAGCCCGGTGGGCTGTTCCAGCTTCACGCCCGAGCGGCTATGCCGCGAGGGTAATGTTGAGCCGGCCGTAGGCCGTCAATAATTGCAGGACGTGAAGAAATAAGAAAAAGACCCCCGCGGGGGTCTTTTTCTATTCTGCTCCTAAAACGGCTTTTAATCGCCTGCCAGTTGCGCGATTCGCCACGTGAAATCAGTTATGAAACGATCATGATCCACGGTGAGCGCCACGTGCACGCGTGGCGCCGACGGGTCAATCAGTCCGGCCGGATCGCCGATGGTGCGGCCGCGCGTGCCATGAAAATCGCCTGTCTCCGTTTCGACCTTCATCGGCAGATCGAAACATTCCACCAAACTCGGATCCGCCGCTACGGCTGCGGCGAGCGGATCGTGCAATGGCATGCCCGTTGAGAAAAGGCGTGCGTCCGCCTGAATATTTGCGGCAATCGAAAAGTCGACGATATCGGCAAGAAACGTCCGCGCATCGGTACGCGGATCATGCGATTGCGATGCTGCCTGGCGCCACCGCATAGTCGCGTCGGAACCCAGCAGGCACTGGTGCGTCACGTCCAAGCCGACCATGGTCACGTCCGCGCCGGAATGGAATACACGGTCGGCAGCCTCCGGATCCTGGATGATATTCGTTTCGGCGGTCGTGTCCCAGCAATTGCCTTCCTGCGTGAGCGTTCCGCCCATCATCACCAATCGCAGTTTGCTTGCGATTTCCGGCGCCGCAGTAAGTGCCGCATCGACGTCAGTCAGTGGGCCGGTCGCCACTACCGTGACGTCGCTGCCGTATTTACGGACCATATCGACGATGAATCGCACACCTTCCGGTAACGCAGGGGAGTGGGCAGCGCCATCGCAGGTCGTGAACGAAAGTGAGAACGAATCGGCGGCAGGATTCGCGTGCGGGTCGTGTACGTCGTATCCGCCGACGGAAATCAGCCCGCGCCTCACTCGAGTGTCCGATTCTCCTGAATCGGACACATAAGTAGTGCTGAGGGTACCGGGAATGTCCGATTCACCCGAATCGGACGCATAGACGGTGTTCGTGGTGCTCTGAATGTCCGATTCTGCAGAATCGGACACATAGGGTGCCGAATCGGACTTCCAGATGTCCGTTTCACCAGAATCGGACACGCAAGCAACGGCAGGAGAGCCAACAGCCGGACCGAATCCGCCCAGCCCATCCGTACCATGGAACTGCGCGCAACCTGCGTCGGGAATGAACGAGGCCGCCCAGGAGGGACGTGTCGAACCACGTAATACCGGAACGTTCCGGAACCCCAACCGTTCCAGTACGTAAGCCGTGTTGTATACGGCAGTGTCGGCTGCAACGTTGCCGTAGGTGCCGATGACGCCCAGTATCTCGATGTTGTTGAACGAGGCGAGATATGCCAGTGCAAGCGCGTCGTCAATGCCGGTATCGACATCGAGAATTAGCTTGCGATTGCCGTTCGTGGTTTTCATAGGCACAGCCATAGTCACAACCTCCAACTGCGATTTTCCAGCACAAAAATGTACGGTACCATATGTGCCAACAGCGTCAGCACCTCAATAACCAATAGTGCCAAACATGCGCTTCGACCCGTGATTTCGGGCGCGTTTCACATGTTTGGCACTATGAAAGCTGAAGATGGAGCAGGCGACTGCTTACTTCAAGAACTCGTCGGTCGAGATGTCCTTGGCCACAGGCGCGGTGTGAATCACCTTATCGTGCGAGTCGGTGTAGGCGTTCTCTTCGGCGAGGAAGTCAAAGTACTTCTGCGCGCCGGCTGTGTCGTTGGTGCCGAACGTGAACGAGCCGTCCTTGATCTTGGCCGGATCGCCCCAATACTGGTCGTCCACGATAGTCTTCATACTCTTCTTGACGAAGTCGAGCTTCAGATTCGCGTCCGGAGCCTCCTTGACGAGAATCGCAGCGGCGTCATCAGGGTGCGAGTAGGCGTATTCGTAGCCCTTCTTGGTGGCCTGTACGAACTTCTTCACAAGTCCTGGGTTGGAGGAGATGGTCTTGTCGCTGGTGATCACGCCGATGGTGTCCGCATTGCCAGGCACGCCGTAATCCGGCTCGGTGAAGCAGTTGAGCTTTGGACCGTACATGTCGGCCTGTACGCCTTCCCATGTGGCGTAAAATCCGCCGAAATCGGCCTTCTTGCTGGACAGCGTCTGGAACGTGGACGTGCCGACGGTCACCTTGTCGAACGTGCCCTTGCCGCCGTCGGTCTGGATCATGCGGCGGATCACTGCGTCGGATTCGTTGGAGCCGAACGTGGCGAAGGTCTTGCCGTCGAAATCCTTCGGGGACTTGATGTCCTTGTTCGACGCGAGCGAACACCAGATGGCGCTCGGCTTCTGCTGCACCTGCATGACCTGTTTGATTTTCGCGCCCTTAAGCGTGTAAATGCCCACGTTGGTGAGGTTGGACAGCGCGAAATCCGCCATGCCGTTGTTCACGGCCTGCTCCGCGCCGGCCTGCGCCACCGCCACGATGTCCACGTCAAGACCGGCCTGCTTGAAATAGCCTTTGTTCTTCGCCACATACACGCCGATATGGTTGGTGTCGGGCGCCCACGAAAGCATGAACGTCACCTTGGTGAGGTCGTTGCCGTCCGTCGCGGTTTTCGTGAAGTCGTTGCTTTGCCCGCATGCGGCCACGCCGACGAGCATGGCGATCGAGCCGAGGATTGCGATTGCTTTGCTGAAGATGGTCTTCTTCATACCTTGCGATTTCCCTTGAATCTTGCTTCTCTACCGTTTTCTAGGGATGACGCTGCGGGCGGGGTTCGGGCAGAAAACGATACGAAGGGCTAAGGCCCCCGCTCGTCCAATGCCCCCGACGTTCCTTATGGTGCCTGCCGCCACACGGTTGACCGTTTGACGCCGAAGCTGTGGAACATTGCCGGTTTGCCACACATTGGCTAAACAGCGAGTCCCATTATACGGGTGTGCATGACGATGATGAGGGCCGCAATGGTGATTGTTGCGTTTTCACTGGTCCGCGTCCGGATCGGCGTCCGCGTCGGCTGGGCCGAGCAGCAGGCGTTCGCTGAGATTCACGAGGCACATGAGTATGCCGGTGATGACGATGATGACCAGCGTGGCCGAGAAGATCAGCGGCGTGCGGAACGAATTGTAGGCTGCCTGCAGCCAGATGCCGAGACCCTTGCGCGCACCCAGATACTCGGCAGTGGTGGCGGTGGCGAAGATGTATGCGGCGGATACGCGGATGCCGCCGTAAATCTGCCGTGCGGCGACGCGAAGCTTCACATGCCACAGCGTCCATGCGCGGGTCGCGCCGCATGTCAACGCCACATCGGAATAGAACTGCGGCACCGCCTCAAGCCCGCGAACCGTCTGCACGGCGATCGGAAACAAGCCGAACACGGCCACGATCACGATTTTGCCGGAAATCTCGAAACCGAACCAGATCAGAAACAGTGGCGCGATTGAAATCAACGGCATCGTCTGCGCGGCCGACAGCAGCGGGAACAACGCGGCATCGGCAATACGGGAGCAGTACAGCAGAATGCCGATCAGAATGCCGCATGTCACGGCGAACAGGAAGCCGACGGTGCCTTCCAACAGCGTGACTTCGGTCGCGGGCCACAGGGTCGGCCATGTTTCGACGGTCGCCTGCGCGATTTCGCTGGGGGTGGCGATCATCGTGGATGGCACGTGCCCCAATCGCACCCATGCCTCCCATACGACAAGCAGTGTGATGACGGCGATCAGCGTTGGAATACGACGCTTCGCCATACCGAGTAGTTTGTGTTGAACGTGCGATTCCGCCATCGTTCACCTTGCTTTCTGCGTCAAAGTGGACGCGCACGTGACCGACTGCGGGAAATCAGTAAGGTGAGGAGCCTGCCCGCCAATCGGCCAGAAAAGATTGTTACCGGCTCGCCAGTATAGACGGTGGGGCGGAACGTAGGCAAACCCGCACAGCAAGTACGGCAGTAACGAGAGATAACGTGCGTTGGATACCATCCCAGATATCACTTTAGATATAGAGAGACAGATATAGAAAGGCCTCCGCACCCTTCCGATGCGAAGGCCTTCCCATATACCCCTTGCTACTGCCTTATGGTCGTTTGCCTGTCAACCATGACAGACGTCTATCATTCCAGTCCGATGGACTTCATGTGGTGAAGCACCAGGGACTTGACCTTGAGCGTGCCGGATTCGGCCACGAGCTTGATGGCGCGCGGACCTTCGGACGCGTAGCTGTACGAGCTGAGCACCTGACGGCCGTCGTTGACGTACACCTCCACGCAGCCACGGTCCACGTACACGCGCAGCTTGAGTTCGCCGGCGGCAAGTTCGGCTTCGGACAGCGGTGCCGTACGGTAGCCGCGATCGCCCTGAGCGTTGGCCTGACGGTCGACCACCACGCGGCCGATCTGATCGTCATACGCAACGGACGTGTAGGCGCCATCCTCGGTGGCGTGGACACGCAGGCCGGCACGCTCGGCGGTGGAGTTGGCCAGGTCGATGGTCATTTCGATTTCCACGGCTTCGGCATCGTCCACAATGGTCTTCTCGCCGCTGACGTCCAGATCGATCGCCCCGAAATCGACGGTATCCTCGCGCAGGCCTTCCATTTCGGCCACCGGCGCGGTGTGCAGGTCGCCGTCGGCGCCCAGCGTGATCTCACGCGGCAGGGTGAGGTTGCCGCACCAGCCGTCGTCCTGCATCGGAATCGGCTCGACGAACGGGCTCATCCAACCGTAGACGATCTGACGCTTGCCGTCGTTGAACGACTGCGGCGCGTAGTAATTGTGGCCGCAATCCCACAGACGGAACTCGGTTTCCGGCTTGAACTGCTCACCCGGAGTCCAAGTGCCGATCATGTAGCCGGCGTTGTTGACGTTGCGGTTCATGAAGCCGGACGGCTTGGCACCCATGGCGGAGAAGCCGATAACCCACTTCTCGTTGCCTTCGACGTCCTTGATCGGGAAGAAGTCCGGGCACTCAAGCATAAACACGTCCGGATCCGGATGCTCGAACAGCACCTGCTCATAGGTCCACTTGACCATGTCGTCGGAGGAGAACAGCCACATCTGGCCGCGCTTCTCGGCAGAGGAGACACCGAAGGTCATGTACCACTTGTCGCCGGTCTTCCAGACCTTCGGATCGCGGTAGTGGTGGTTCACCTTGTCGGTCGGGCAATCAATGACCATACCGCGCTTAGTGGCGCTGGTCAGCTCATCGTTGTCTGGTTCGGCGAGCATCTGTACCTGCCAGTCGCCGCCGGTGTTGTCCTTGCCGTTGGCCCAACGGTGGCCGGTGTAGTAGAACTTGAGCTTGCCATCGTCGCCGATCACTGCGGAGCCAGAGAAGACGCCGTCCTTTTCCTCTTCCAGAGACGGGGCGAACATAATCGGCTCACGCTTCCAATTGACCATGTCGGTGGAGGAGACGTGACCCCAATGCATCGGACCCCACTGGGTGCCATACGGGTGCAGCTGGTAGAAGACGTGCCAACGGCCCTTGTAGAAGCACAGGCCGTTCGGATCGTTGATCCAACCGCCATTGGATGCGATGTGGAACTTCGGATACCAGCGGTTGTTACGCTTGGCTGCGAAGGCCGCGACGCCGGCCTCTGCCTTGGTGAGTTCCTCGCCGTGGTTCTTGATTTCGTGAAGGACAGGTGCGTCCGGAGTAAAGCCAGTCATCGTTGAATGCCTTTCTGAATCTGGGTTATGAATTGTTGGGTAAAAAGCTTTTTGAAGATGGTGCCCAAAGCGGAAAAAGGGAAACGCTTCGGACACCACGATTGTTGTTATGACGCGTACGGTACCGATGATGATCGCGGGAGAAGGGATGTAGGTTGCGACCACCATCGACGCCGTACGCCGACTTAGTACGGGCTGAGACTCAGGCCTTCACTTCCGCACCAGCGGCCTTCATGGCCTTGAGCTGCTTGTCAGTGTAGAACGGATCGCCGCCGACTTCCTGATCATCCTTCTTGATGACGAAGAAGCCGTAGACCAGAGCCGCAAACACGATGGCAGAGATGGTGAAGAAGGTCGGACGGTCGCCCATGGCATCATGCAGAGCACCCATCGGGGTGGAGAAAATCACCTGGCCGACCTGGGAAGCGATCTGGAAACCAACCATGTACAGGGTGGCAGACAGCTTCGTGTCGAAGTGCAGGGTGAAGTAACGGAACGCCGGCAGGCAGAACAGCGGTACCTCGATGGAGTGGAACAGCTTGACGATGGAGACGGAGACCGGGTCATGGAACACGCCGCACAGACCGATACGGGCGAACATCACGGTGGCGCCGAGCAGCAGGGAGTTGCGCACGCCGATCTTCTTCATGATGATCGGGACGACGCCCATCATGGCGGACTCAAGGAACACCTGGAAGGAGTTCAGGGTACCGTAGGTGGCGTTGCCGATTTCAGTGGTCGGGAACAGGGAGGCGTAGTAGTTCGGGAACATCTGCTGATCGAACACGGTGTAGAAGGTGTTGGTGAACAGCATGAAGACGATGAGCACCCACAGAGTCGGCATCTTCAGGACGGAGACCATTTCCTTGAAGGACGGGTTGGTCGGAGCCGCGTTCGGATCGGCCTCCTTCTTGAGTTCTTCCTTTTGCTCGGCCGGAACCCAGAAGGCGTAGACGCACAGCATGCCGAGGCCGCAGATGGAACCAACCCAGAAGTTCAGCATCGGGTTGATGTTGAACAGGAAGCCTGCGCACAGCGCCACGACAGCGTAGCCGAAGGAGCCCCAAGCGCGGGACTGACCATATTCGAAGCCGAACTTACGGGAGTAACGTTCGGTGATGGCTTCGAACAGGGAGCAGCCGGCCATGAAACCCGCGGACAGCACGATGGAGCCGAGAAGCACGCCGATGAATCGGGTGGTGCCGCCGGCGGTCAGCATCGGCTGGTACACGAACTGCACGAACGGGCCAACGCATGCAGCGACCGCAGAGATGAAGATCACGAGCTTGCGCTTGATGCCCAGCTGGTCCTGAATGGTGCCGTAAACGAACATGATGACCAGGGTGGCCAAGGAGTTGATGGAGTAGATCTGGCCCTGTTCCGCGGAGCTCATGCCCAGACCGTGGGTCGGGTCAGTGAGCCAGCGGGAGAAGAAGGACCACCAGATGCCCCAGGAACAGAAGAACATGAAAATGCCGAAGGAGCTCTGCAGATAGGAAGGATTCTTCCATACAGAACGTGTTTTACTTGCCATTTTGATTCTCTTTTTCTCTTCGCGGTGCCGCTGCCGCGCGGCATCGATCGCTTCCGATGTTGTTTTGGCTTGCGCCTGCTCGGATTTCAGCTGCCGTGCCGAAAAGCGAACATGGCTTCAAGATAGCATATGGCAACTGCTTCGTCAAACGTTTGACGTCAATCGTTTGACGTCAAACGTTTGTAAGGATTTGCGGATAGTTGAAATTAAGCCTGAATCAACTGCTGGCGGACTGTTGGCACGATTGCTTTATTCGGCGTGTCGTGAACAAACGCACAATTTTCATGTATAGAAAATGGCTGTGCGAACAATCGTAAGCATTTGAATCGTTGTAAAAACAGAAAAATCAGGATATGACGGAATCTTTTTCCAACAATGCGCAGTGGATCTTCGCCGGAATCGGCGCATCAAGCGGCGGCAGGGAAGCTCTGGCGGATGGACATGAACTGGTATCCACATCCTTGCCTTCAATCATGGAAATCAGCTTGCAGGCTGACCAATAGCCCATTTCGTAATGTGGCAGTTCGACGGTGGTCAGCTGCGGTTCAAGTGTCTCTGCGAACACGCGGTGGTTGTCCACGCCGACCACGGAAATATCTTTGCCTACCGTAAGCCCTCTTCTTGCCGCGCATTCGTACACATACCAGGCGCGCGCATCATTGAAGCAGAAGAAGCCGTCCGGATGCTCGTCGTCGAACAACTTGTTCACGGCGCGTAAAGCTGGACCGTTGTTCATTACGTTGCATACCAGCGATGGGTTGAACGCACGTCCGGCCTCCTGCAACGCGGTGCGGTAGCCGGCAAGACGACCGTCCTGCGCGATCATGTTTTCCGCGCAACCCACGTATGCGATGCGTTTGCATCCGGCCTGGATCAGCCGATTCGTGGCGTCGTAGCCGATCATGAACTCGTCCGGCTCGATGCTGGGCACTTTGTTCTCGTGGTCGGTGGCGTCCACCATCACCACGGGGTATTCGTTCAACGATTCGGGAACATGTGCGATGCGGTTCGACATCTTCGAATAGAAGAATCCGTCCACGCCGTACCTTTTCAGTGTGGCGATCTCGTTTTCCTCGCTCGCCTTGCCGTCGGTGCTGACGGTGAACAGCATGTAGCCGTAGGCGCTGGCCGCGTCCTGCGCGCCCAGAATGATGCCGCCCGCGTACGGTGTGGTGGCGACTTCCTCGCTGATGAAGCCGAGGATTCGGGTTTTGTTGGTACGCAGGCTTCGCGCCAACGGATTGATTTTGTACCCGAGCTCGGTCGCTTTGTTGCGTACGAGTTTGGCGAGCGCGGGATTTACCCTGCCTTCGTCGCGTCCGTTGAGCACCAGGGATACAGTGGAGATGGATACCCCCGTTTGTTCGGCGATTTCCTTCATTGTCGTCATAATCGCAACACTATACCCAAATGAACACGAAAAGCGCGCCTTTTTCGAGAAAAAGCGTGCTTTTTTACATGGAATGGTTTCGTTTCACCACTGTAAAGGGGGTTATTTCGACAGAATCTCGTTTACCAGTTCCTGCTTGGCGTGGATCTGTCCTTCGAAACCGGGGCGGATGTCGAGACGGATCACCACGTCGGTGCGGTAGCCCTGTCCGGCGAGCTTCATGGTGGCGTCGCGGATCACCTTGAGCACATCGTCGATGTCGCCTTCGATGTTGGTGAACATGGCGTTCGTCTCGTTCGGCAGGCCGGATTCACGGATTACGTCCACGGCCTGCGCCACGTACGTGGACTTCTCCGGGCTGGCTCCGGCGGGGGAGATGGCTACTGCGGCAAGCGTGTTGATATACGGTTTGCCGGTTTCCGGATTGACGGGCACTTCCTGCTTTTCTGCGTTGCGATCGAGCGTCATGATTACCTTTCTCAGCGTTGTCTCGTGTGTTTTCGTGCGATTACTTGTTGTACTGTTCCAACGGCTGCCGTGGTTCGCGTGGTTTGCGTGGCTTGGTTCAACGCCACTTCCACGCGTGGTCCATCGGACCGGAACCATGTCCAAGATCGAGCTGCGCTTCCAAAGCGCCGGTCAGGTACAGCTTGGCATGGTCGACGGCCGTCGGCAGCGCCTCGCCAAGAGCCAAATGGCTGGCGATGGCGGAAGACAGCGTGCAGCCGGTGCCGTGCGTGTTCGGGTTGTTGATGCGACGGGAACGGAACCAGGTGATCTTGCCATCCGGCTCGACAAGCACGTCACTCGCGTCATGCGTGCCGTGGCCGCCCTTGACGAGCACCGCGCAGCCGAAATGGCCGGCGAGCAGATGACCTGCGGTCACCATGTCGTTCTCGGTGGAGATGGATTCGCCGTTCTCATAGTCGATTGCGCCCGCACCTTGCTCTACGGCCAAGTCGCACAGTACCTGGGTCTCCGGCATGTTCGGCGTGATCACGGTGGCCAGCGGGAACAGTTTGGACGTCAGCGCCGCGATGGCATCATCCTCGATGAGCTTCGCGCCGGACGTGGCCACCATCACCGGGTCGAGCACCACGTTCTTCGCGTTGTGCGCGGTCAGACGGTCGGCGATCACGGTGATGAGCTCGGCGCTGGACACCATGCCGATCTTCACCGCCACCGGCGGAATGTCTTCGAACACCGCGTCGATCTGCGCCGCAAGCATTTCCGGGGGAGTGTTGGTGACCATCGTCACGCCGGTGGTGTTCTGCGCGGTCAGCGCCGCGATCGCGGTCATGCCGAACACGCCGTTGGCGAGCATGGTCTTCAAATCCGCCTGAATGCCGGCACCGCCGGACGAATCCGATCCTGCGATGCTCAATACCGGTGGCAATGTGCTAGTCATGGTAACTCTCCTTATTAGGCTCACTGATTCATTGATTATCTTCACTGAGCTCACTGATACAGTGTAGAACCACCCTTGCGGAACTTCTCGCTCATCTCAGCGGGCTTGTCGATTTCCTGTACGACGGACTACTTCACACGCGGCGCATAGCCGTGCTTCGCGTCGCCGCGCACCGCCTTCCAGCGCGTCACCATTTCGCGGGTGGCCGCTTCCGGATCGTCGGCACCGGCGATCGCGGACACCACGAACCAGCCGGCCGCCTTCGAACGGGCCAGCATCTCCATATCGTCGGCATGTACGCCGCCGCCGACCACTACCGGGAACTCGCTCGCCGCGCAAATCGCGTTGATCTGTTCCTCGTCAAGCGTGTGCCCGGAACCGTCGTTGCCGCCCACGGAAGCCTCCGGCTTGGTGGTGGACACATGTAGCGGGCCGGCGCCGATGTAGTCGATGCAGCCGCTCGGCAGCTCGTTGATAAGCTTCACCAGACTTTCGGTCTCGGCGGACAGGCCCACGATGGCATCCTCGCCGAGCAGCGCGCGAGCCTCCTGCGGTTCCATATCGGTCTGGCCGATATGCACGCCATCCACCTTGATGCCCTTGTCGCGCGCCTGCCACACCACATCCACGCGGTCGTCGATCACAAACGCCACGGAATCGGACTTGCCGCTGTTCTTGATGACCTGCGCGATATCGCGGGCCATTTCGGTGATATCCTTCGCATCCGCGTTCTTGGCGCGCAATTGGATGAACGTCGCGCCCCCACGCAACGCGTCATCCACCACATCCGTCACCGGCCGGCCCTTGCAATCCTGCGGACCGACCACGAAATACGCGCTCATATCAAAGCAGTCGCGCATCGAGGCGAATGGATAATTATTCATTGGTTTCCCCTTTGTTGTTCTTTGGGTAAGTGCTCCAGAAGAAGTCTTGTTATTTTCCGTCGCACCGCACTGAACGTATATATTCCGTATATACGATTGCGATGGTGCGAAACCATCCACGGAACGTTGCGGTCAGTTGGTTTCGATGATGTCGGACGCGGCCACCTGATCGGCGGTGACGTTCCACAGCGCGTCGAGCAGCGCCACCTGGAACGAACCGGGGCCATCGGATTTGACTTCGGCGATTTCGGACGCACGATCATACAGCAGCGACGCGGCAAGGGCGGCGACCAGCGGCTCGGCCACGGCAAGATACGTTGCGGTCACGCCGCCGAGCGAACAGCCGGCGCCGGTGATCTTCGTCATCATCGCGCTGCCTCCGGGCAGGCGGAACGTGCGCTCGCCGTCGGTCACCAGATCAACCGCGCCGGACACCGCAACCGCGCCCTTGCCGACGGGGGAGTGCTTCGCCAAATGGCGGGCCACACGTTTGGCCGCGTCGATGGCCGCGTCGACCTCGTCAACGGCCTCCACTCCAGCCGGACGCGTGGTCGGATCAGTGCTGTCGGCGTCGGCCAGCCCCCACATCGCATCAAGCGCGATGACCTCGCTCGCATTGCCGCGCACAATGGTCGGAGGCGCGTCACGGAACGATTCAAGAATGAACGTGCGTGTTTCGCCAATGCCCGCAGCAACCGGGTCTAGCACCCACGTCTTGCCGTTTTCGTGCAGTTTGCGCGCGATTTCCGGCAGCGCGTCCTTGAAGAACGGCAGCAACGTGCCCACGTTGATGTAGTTCGATCCGGCGATTTCGGCGGTGGCGATCACATCATCCGGCAGATAGCTCATGGCCGCGGTGCCGCCCGCCGCAAGCTGTGCGTTGGCAACGAGATTGATGGTCACGAAATTGGTGAACGACTGCGCCAGCGGCGTCTGCTCGCGTACGTCCATGACGGCTTGTTTGATGGCGGCACGCAATGCGCCGAGTGCGTCATTGGCGGATGAGTCATCGCTCATGATCTGCTCCCTACGTTGGTCCTAACCAACAGGTTCAAAGGGTCAGGCGTTCATGCCTATCTCAGCTTGATGGACTTGGCCATCAAGCACCCCCGCATGTTTACAACAGTGCTTAATCTATCTACGTCCCTTGACAGGCGCGATTTCGTAGGTGATTTTGGGCTTCCGTAGGTGGTTGCTGCCGGATAAGCATCGGCGAGATGCCTGGAATTAGGCGTTTGCTCGTGTCCGGATTCGAAGCTGATCGCCTACGGAACGCAAAAATCACCTACGGAACGCAGTCAGTCGCTTTGCGTCGTGTCGATGACGTTGCTGCAGTATGCCGTCCTGCCGGCAGTCACGTCGGCGTAGAAGCGCTGTTTTTCATCGATGTAGGCGATGGCTTTACGCAGTTCCTCCATTGCGTCTCCAGATGCTCGCGTTTTTCGGCAAGGATTTCCTGACGTTCCGGTATCGATGACTCACCTTCAAGACAGAGCTGCGTGTAGTGCCGCATCTCCTTGATGCCCAGACCGCAGCGTTTGAGGCATGTCAGGTCGTTGATCCATGCGATGCATCGCGCGTCGAAGACGCGTCGGTTGTTCTGGTCTCGTTTGAGACCGGGCACGAGTCCTGAATTGCAATAGAACTTCAATGCTTCGTAATTCATGCCGGTTAGTTTGCAGGCCTGCTTCATCGTATAGGTTTTCATGTTCTTATGGAGTGGCACTGCCGTGATTGCTATACGTGGCTCCTTTCGGACGCTGCGCGGCAGGACGTTCGGCGGGTGCCGCCGGATGGGGTCGGGCTTGAGGCGCATTGTTCTTTTTTGTTTGTACCTATCATGTCACATTTCCGGTTATTAATACCGGTAGATAGTACCGGCGTGCCGTAATTTGACCGGTAGCAGCTACCGGATTTTATCTTGGGGGTCAGAACGGCATACATGCCGGCACTGAATACCGACGAATTTATGGAAGGAAAAACAGTGGAATACGTGAAACTTGCCAACGGTGTTGAGATTCCGAAGATCGGATACGGCGTCTTCCAGATCAGCAAGGACGATGCTCCTCGCTGCGTGCGCGAGGCCATCGAGACCGGGTACCGCCATATCGACACCGCACAGTCGTACTTCAACGAGGCCGAAGTCGGCCAAGGAATCAAGGATTCCGGTATCGATCGTAAGGATCTGTTCCTCACTACCAAGATCTGGATCAGCAATTACGGCTATGAGAACACGCTGAGGTCCGTCGATGTGTCCTTGAAGAAGCTTGGCACCGACTATCTCGATCTGGTGTTACTGCACCAGCCGTTTTCCGATACCTACGGCGCGTGGCGTGCACTCGAAAAGCTCTACAAGGACGGCGTGATCCGCGCCATCGGCGTGAGCAACTTCTATCCGGACCGTCTGGCCGACATGGTCGCCTTCAATGAGATCGCCCCGATGGCCGATCAGGTCGAGACTAATCCGCTCAACCAGCAGATCGAAGCTCGCAAGAACATGGTCAAGCGGGGCGTGGCTCAGGAAGCATGGGCTCCGTTCGGGGAGGGCATGCAGAACATGTTCTCCAATCCCACCCTGGCCAAGATTGGCGAGGTACATGGCAAGTCCGTCGCGCAGGTGATCCTGCGTTGGCTCACCCAGCGCGACATCGTCGCTCTGCCCAAGTCCACGCACAAGGAGCGCATGGAAGAAAACCTGAACATCTTCGATTTCCGGCTCTCCGACAGCGAGATGACAACCATCGCGGGCCTTGACACCAAGACCAGCATGTTCTTTCGCCACGACACCCCTGAGGCGGTCGACCGCTTCGTCGGTTATGTCAAGGAACGTGCCGGCCGCGAATGATTCCGGCCCATGACATGGTCTGTGCCGGCAGCACTGTGTATCTGGGCTTCCCGATTTGGTGGATGGCACCTGTTTGGCTGGTGAACGATTCCGTCAAATCCAACGATTTCGCAGGTAAGACGATCATTCCGTTCTGCACTTCCGCCAGCTCCGATATCGGCAACAGTGCATCCACGCTCCAGAAAATGGCAGGCAGCGGTACATGGCTTACCGGGCACCGTTTCTCGGAATCTGTTTCCGAGGAGGACGTGACCGATTGGCTGATTTAGTCCAAAAACGGCATCGTCGAATAGCGAAGACATGGGGCGACCATTGTACGTTCGGCTGCAGCATTTCGTGTGCTGAATAGCAGGTCGCCTCTTCCACGCTCTTTTGAGTATCCCATCCGAATGTTTAAGCCGGCGTGGAAGTAGTAAGTGGTATGTGTGCTGTCCTGCCTTGCAGGAAGACATGGCGGGCATTTTCATTATGATGAAACGTCATCAAATATCGGATTATTTCCGATAATCATTCCACGAGATGGGCTTCCCCGTATTATTTCCTGAGACGTTTGTGACGCCCCTATGTATTTGCATGCGGGGATAGAATTGTTGACGGAAGAGAACCGTGAAAGGAATGTGCGTTGGCGAGAAATGACGGGAGTCGAAGGAGGCGGGGCGGTCTTTGCGATAGGTTGTTCGGCGATCTCAGTGCAAAAAAGTTGCGTAAGGTGTTGTTTGGCGCTGTTGCGGCAATTGTCACTGTTGCAGTTGTCCTGTTTGTGTGGAACGGTGTCGTTAAACCTGTTTTTGACAATGCAAGGACCGAATCTACCATCAGTGTGGAAAGCCAGTTGCAGGCGGCTGTGAATATCGACGATCTATCGACCGCGAAATTCCATTATGGCGGTGTTGCTGTAAAGAAAGACAATGCTGGTAAGGACAAGTGGCATGTTGCATATGAGGCGACGGTGACTGCTGGCGTCAAGATGAGCGATATCACGTTCGAAGTGGACGATACCGCGAAGACCGTCACTCCGATTCTGCCGAAGCCGACTATTGGGGACGTCGTGGTTGATAGCGGCAGGCTCGACTTTTTCGAGAACAATCCGTCCGTTGAAATTGATGAGGTGATCAAGCTTTGCAAGCAGGATGCGCAACAGGAAACCAAGACAAACGGAGACATTATTTCTATTGCTGCCAGCAATCTTGAACAAACTGTGGATGCGTTGACCAAGGATCTCGTGGAAGCAAAAGGATACAAATTGCAGAAGGCCGAGACCGTAAAGCTCACTAAGGAGACCGCGCATGCTGACGAATAATCGTTCCATGAAACGTGCGATTGCCGCATTATGTGTTGCTACGCTTGCATGTTCTGCTGTAGGGTGCGGCGAGGAAAAGAAAGAAGCTATCCCAACTTTCTCGAATGCCACGTATATCGCACAGATGGCCACATTAAAATGTTATTACCACAACACGGCCAAGCTCAGTCATGAGGGATCGTGGTTCTTCAATAATGGCTACAAACGTATGTGGATGGAATACAGTGGCATCGTGAAGTACGGTATTGATGCCGATAAAGTAACAATTAGTCCAGATGCCAACGGTCATAGAGTAATCATTACCGTGCCTCCAGCTCACGTGTTGGATGATCCGGATGTAAATGAGAAGTCGTTCAGCAAACCGCTGGTGAGCACTGGTTTCGCCACTTCGATTACCGCCGAAGAGAAAACGGAAATGTTTGATAAGGCCCAGCAAAGCATGCTGAAGCAGGCGAAAACCGATTCGGCGTTGCTTGCCCAAGCCGAAGCTCGCGCGCGGACTATTCTAGAGCAGTATGTGCGCAATGTGCTTGGCGACGACGCGAAGAACTGGACTATCGAATTCAAGGATGTGCAATAGTCGCCAAGCGAGAACTGGCTTACCTCACCCGCAATTGCCATCGTGGATGGCGGTGGCCAGCTGATCGCTGGATGCATCCATCGCGTATTCGGCGACACCCTGCTGCTGATTCGTGATGCGGTCGCGGTCGGCCCCGAAAAACAGCACCGAATAGGAATTCGTCACCGCCTCCGTACGGTCGGCTGCGATTGTCGGTTGCGTGGTGCCGCAGGAGATCATGATCGAGCGGTGCGAGAGCTCGTGCTTGACCATGTCCACCAGCCAAGGGCTTCGCGCGGTCTGCGTCCAATCCGGATGCGTGGTGAGCATATGCACGACATTCCTCTGCGAGCGGTCGGGCATCTGGCAGTAATACGCAGCCACGAATCCACTCGGATTCTCACCTGACTGGCCGCCGCAGTTGAATTCCATGGTCTGTTCGATCTGCACGCCCATCGTCGATGCCACGTTCGTGGCGAGCGTGTACCATCCGGCCGGATCGAGATCACCGTTGCGTTCGGGCACGGCGATCGCAGCCGCTGCGGCTTCCGCGTTATGCAGATTGCTGACCGCAGTCGAGACCTGCTGTTTCACGTCCGAGCGTAGTTTGTGCAGCGACCGTAGGTCGGCGAGCATCTCCCTCATCGATGCATACGCGCGCTGTTTGCCGTATCGGTCGATGAGCTCGTTCGCCTGCGTCGGATCGTCCACCTGCAGCAGCCATTGCGCCGCATGCTGGCTGAAATCGTCCGCCATGGCCGCGTCGACCGCGCTGAGCAGCTCCTTGGTCTGTCCGTCGAGATTATGTGCCGCCACGCGCATGCTGTCGATGATGGTGCGCTGCTGGTTGCGGTACAACAGTCCGATGATGCGTTCCTGCAGATTGTCCGACAGCAGATACTTGATCTGCTTGGCGTCGGCAAGCCGGTCGTAATCGTCCATGCACTGCTGCACGGTTTCGATGTGCGCGGCGAATCGGTCCGGATCATCCAGGCCCTGCGCGAACGTGATGCTGTCCTGCGCGGTCTGCCGGATGCCTTGCATGGTTTCGATCTGCGGCTTGACATTGCCGGCCGCTTCACTGGTGGTGGCGTGCAGGAAATTGGCGACGCCGGCGATGACGGCAAGCACGACGAGCACGCCCACGATGCGTAGGACATTCCGCCGGCTGCGTGAATTCGGGTTGTGGTACGGCATATTCTCAGACTACCTTGCTCGTGTGATGCACCGATGCTCCCATCTACCGCCGTTTGGCTCCATCCGGCCATGCGATGCCGGTGTCAGGGGAGTGCAGGACGTTCTTGTAGATGTCGTTGCGTACGTAGATTTCCACGGAACCGCGCGATCGCTGGTCTTTCCATGGCGTGACGGTTTCGGCGATGCGTATTTTCGTGTAGTCGTTCCGGTCATAGCCGAGGGCGCTGAAGAAGAACGGCTGATAGATGGTGTCGTAGAATTCGGGTTCGCCCCATGATCTCCAGGTTTCGATGTCTTGTTTGCCGGCATAGGGGTCTATGCACCATTCCCAAGAGATGTAGCTGCGCCCTTTGTAGGCATTGGACATGAGCGTACGCTTGAAGTACGGGTCGGCGGTGACCAGTGTTCCGCTCACCCACGATGTGTAGTCGATGCAGTCCTTGCCATCGGCGCAGTAGCCGCCTTGATTGATTCGTTCCTTGACATCCGGGGACGCATTCGTGGAATTGATGCGAGTCCAGCCAGCCATCCAACGGTATTGCTCCAGATGATTGGTCTTGATGAACGAGGCCACCGTCCGGGATGAGGAATACTCGTATCGTATGTCGCATATGCTGGCGTTGATCGTCCAATACACGCTGATGAGCATGGCACCTAAAGCGAGGGCCTTCAGCGTGATGAGATAGTTGCGCGCTTTCCTCGCTCCAAGCTTGCCGATGAATCGGTCGGCCATGGTGATGCACCAGGCCGGCCAGTCGTCCGTGCTGATACGTCGCTCGTCGCAGTCAATCGCGAGCACCGCGATGAAAAATCCCAGCAGGATGCCCAGATGGTGCATGGAGAAATGCTGCGCGAACACCAAGCACATCACTGTGTATGAACTCAGCAGCAGCATTGCGTTGTGCCGGCGTCGGCTGATGTGGATGAGCGGGGCCCACATGAGGCATGACACGGTTCCCGTGTACAGCAGTGTCGACGACAGGCCGATGAATACCAGATTCGTATCCGACACCGTCGAGGTGAATAATGCTTCGGCCGGCAGCAGCAGCCAGGAATTGCAAATTTGCATCCATAGTGGTGCCGGCTGCGTCATGCCGGAGATGTCGAAATTGCCGGAATACACGTCTTTTGCGGGCATCACGTCGATCAGTATGACCACCGCCGCCGCGAGCAGCGCCAGCAGCGCGGCGAACCGTTGCCGGTTACGTATCAGCGAGTGTTCCTGCCGGACGAACCGCACCACCCAATTCGCCGCGAACATGCCTGCGATGACCAGTCCATATGAGCTGGTCAGACACAACAGCATCATGCTGAGCACTTCGCGCCACGGTTTCTCGTCACGGTTTTTCCAGTTGATGGCCACCAGCAGCATGGCCGCGACCATCAGCGCATAGGGACGCGACGTGACGCCGTACTGGTAGCACAGAAAATAGGAGAAAGGGAGGATGCCCTTAAGAACCTCAGGGAGCTTGGTCTTGAACTCCAACAGCCAGATCATAAGCGCGGCGCATGTGAGGTTGATGGTCTTCAATCCCATCTCGTACGGCACGCCAAGCTTGGCGGGTATGGCAAGCATCATCCACCACAGTGGAGGATGCCCCTCATAGTGCGGGCGCTCCAGAATCATCTCCCGCCAGGAGCAGTCGCGCGCGATGAGCCAGGCTTGTGCCTCGTCGAACCATGGTTCGTGGAAGCACATCACTGTGGCCACCACGATGACGTACGCCGCGAGCACGATGCAGTGCAGACGATGCGGCGAGAGCCAATGCCGGATTGCGTCGCATCGTGTTCTGTTGTCTGTGGCTGCTACTGTTGCAGAACTCATGTTTCCTGTTTCCCGTTGCGTTCGAAATACGAGCGATTGCTGCGTGACTTTGCGATTATTGCGTGGCCGCGCATGGACCATGGCGGTTCCGTCATATTCCATGTTGCGGAACCGCCATTGGATGCATGGGCACACCATCGCGCCAGCTGTGCCGGCCATCCTTAGAACGACTTGCGCGCGCCGCAGAGCTTCTCGAACTCCTCGCGTACCTGCACCTTCACCAGCGCGTCCTCGAATGTGATCACGCCCTTGTTCACCAGTCGCGCCAGATCCTGATCGAGCGTGTGCATGCCTTCCTTCTCGCCAGACTGCAGCACGGTCCGGATCTGATGCGCCTTGCCACTGCGAATCAGCGCGGCGACGGCAGGATTGTTGATCATCACCTCGGTTGCCGGCGCACGACCATGGCCACTGGCACGCGGAATCAGCGTCTGCACGATTACGGCGCGCAGGGTGGAAGCCACCTGCACGCGAATCTGCTGCTGCTGGTTTTCCGGATACACGTCGATCAGACGGTCCACGGTGGAACCTGCGTCCTGCGTGTGCAAGGTAGCGAACACCAAGTGGCCGGTCTCCACTGCGGTCAATGCGGTGGAGATGGTCTCCAGGTCTCGAAGCTCGCCGACTTCGATGATGTCCGGATCCTCACGCAGCGCGCGTTTCAGTGCTTCCGCGAAGCTCTTCGTGTCGGTGCCCACCTCACGCTGGCTCATCACGCAACGCTTATGCTGATGCACGAATTCGATCGGGTCTTCGATGGTGATGATATGGTCGGCACGTTCCGCATTCGCCTTGTCCACGATTGCGGCCAGTGTGGTCGACTTACCGGAACCGGTCGGGCCGCATACAAGCACCAGACCACGTGGCAACAGCGCAAGGTTGGCGATACGCGGGTCAATTCCCAGTTCCTGCGCGGTTTTGATTTCCGTAGGAATGGTACGCAACGCGGCGCATACGCCCATACGGTCGCGGTATACGTTCACGCGGAAGCGCAGCAGATCGCCAATGGCGAAGGAGATATCAAGTTCCAGATCATCTTTGAAACGTTCCATCTCTAATTCGTTGGTCATGACTTTCACTGCTTCGTACGTGTGATCCTTCGTCCACACGCTCAATCCCTTGGCGGGGCGCAGCTTGCCATCCACGCGCAGCATTGGCGGGTCGTTGATTACCAAGTGCAAATCGGACGCATTGAGCTTAACCAGCTGGCGGATGGCCGACACGAATTCGTCGTCCGCGTCCGGATGTTCGGTGCGCAGCGTCTGTTCGACCTGCTCGGCCTTGATCTTACGTTCTTCCGGAACGGCATCCTCGTCGGCGTCGTTGGTTTCAGGCACTACGAAATCCGCGAATGGCCTGGTCTGCGGCTGGGGCTGACTCATCTGCTGTTGCTGTGGCTGCGGCCTTTGGAAAGCTGCGTCCTGCGGAATGTGAGTGATGGTCGGAGGCATCTGCTGCGCTGCGGTTTCGGCGATGTCGGCCTGTCGCTTAGCGAATGGTGTGGCACCCGGTACGAAGGACGGTGGATTGCTGTCGATCTGCTGGATCGGCCCATGCTCCTCATATGCGGGATTTTGCTGGGTCGCGTCAGTGTCCTCATCAAACTGCAGGCTGCCGGTACCGACTGGTTGACGGTCGATTGTTGTTGGAAAAACATGCGCTTCCTGCGATTGTTGTATGGCTTGCGTAGTCTGTTGTTGAGCAACAGACTGTTCGGATGGTTGAGACTGTGAAACTGGCTGCGGGTCGGGAATTTGCACATCCTGCTGGCTTACAGTCGGCATTGAATTAAGCGAAGCGAAAATGCCCTTAAGGCTTTCATCATCTGCCTGAATCGCATTGTCGGAAGACCAATGACGTCCCTTGCGGGGATCCTCATTGAACGATGGAGTGTTGTTGGGAATGGTCACGCCTTTGAGACCGGAAAGATATCCGCCATTGTTCCACGTTTGCTCGATGGTCATCATTGTCCTTTTAATAGGTGGGTTGCTGTTTGAAAATGTCGGTCGTGCCGGCGCTTCGACGCGCCGACGCAACCGAACGTTTTATAGGTGTTTTATAAGTGCGGAGAGGTGCATAGGTGCATGTAACGTCAGGTGGAACCTACACCGTCACGCGAAGCACTTCCTCCACGGAGGTAATGCCTTGAAGCGCCTTCTGCCAACCGTCCTTACGAAGTGTGGTCATGCCTTGCTCCTTCGCCGCCTTGTCAATATCAATCGACGTGGCGCCACGGGCTATAAGATCCTCCATTGTTGAATCCACGCCCATGACCTGCTGGATGGCCACACGGCCGCTATAGCCGGTGTTGGCGCATTCTCGGCATCCTACCGGACGCCATATCGTCGGAAGAGGGGTATCTGGCATGTGTGGAACACCCAACGTCCGAAGCTCCGCCTCGGTGGCAGTATCCTGACGCTTGCACTTCTTGCACAGGCGGCGAGCCAGTCGCTGAGCCATCACCGCAGCAAGCGACGAGCTCAATAGGAACGGCTCCACACCCATTTCCGTCAAACGTGTCACCGCGCTTGGCGCATCATTGGTGTGCAGGGTGGAAAGCACCAAATGGCCGGTCAACGAAGCCTCAATAGCAATGTTGGCGGTCTCCTGATCTCGAATCTCGCCGATGAGCACCACATCAGGGTCTGCACGAAGGATCGAACGCAGAGCCGCGGCGAACGTCATACCGGCCTTGTTGTTCACCTGAACCTGATTGATGCCTCTCATACGGAATTCCACCGGGTCCTCAACCGTGATGATGTTGATTTCCGGCTTCGCCACATCGCCCAACGTGGCATACAACGTGGTCGACTTACCCGAACCGGTAGGACCGGTGACCAACACCAGACCATACGGACGGTTGTACGCCTTGGAGAACACGTCGAAATTACGTTGGCTGAAATTCAAATCCTCCACCTTGAGATTGCCCGAAGGCGTGCTCAGGATTCGCATAACAATCTTCTCGCCCCATACCGTCGGCAGTGCGGCCACACGAAGATCCACCTTCTGACCATTGTGCTTGACGGTGATACGGCCATCCTGCGGCTTACGGCGCTCGCCGATATCCATATCGGACATGACCTTGATGCGGCTGATCACACCTTGGGTCATGGCTTTCGGCGCCTTTTGGAATACGTGCAGCACACCGTCGATACGGTAGCGCACGAGCAGACCGTCTTCCTGCGGTTCGATGTGGATATCGGAGCAGTGGTCGTCGATGGCCTGGTTGATAAGTAGACTGACGAAGCGTGCCACGGGGGAAGCGTCCTCGCCGCTGTCGGATTCGAGGTCGACTTCCTTTTTCGCGGTTGCGGCGATTTCGTGGGAAAGCTCAGTCAATTCCGCGTTGGCGCGCAGATAGCGATTGATGGCATCCTTCACTTGGGATGGCATGGCCACCATGGGAATGACCGGCATGCCGGTGCTGGCGGACACGTCGTCGATGGCGGCGAAGTTTTTCGGGTTGGCCATGGCCACGGTGATGCGTCCGTTGACAATGGACAATGGCAGCAGCTGGTTGCGACGGCACAGGTCGTCCGGCACCATGCTGATGACTTCTTTGTCTACTTGGTATTCGTTGAGGTCTACGAACGGCAGACTCATGCCTTGAGCTAGCGCCATAGCATATTCGCGTTCGGTGTTTTCGTCCATGCCTTCGGTGGATGTGGGCATGGCGGGAAAGTCGCTAGTGGCGTCGCTGGGTGCAGCGGCATGGCGTGGCTGGCTCGGCGTGAAAATCTGGTTGATTTCTCCTGTGACCGGGGAGTTCAAATCCATGCGCTGCGAGAAATCGCTCGGCGTGTCGTCGTTTCGATTGCGCTTGAGGAAAGGGAAACGGCTTCCCGAACCGGCGTCGCTCATAATGACCTCCTGGACCATGCGCCGGAACGCACGGTATGACTTATGACCCTTTGCGAACACAGGTGTTTGCGGGCCTGAGAATGTTCAGTTGTTCATGGTCATGTGAGCTAACGATTGCAGTGTTGTGCACTACTACTCGCATAGTTTAGCGGCTTTGTGACTGAAACGCCAATTGTCATGTGGTGTTTGGAAGGGTGTGAAAACGTTGGCAGGGAATCGTGATACAGTACAGATATTCATGCACCGCCTTTTCTGCGGTGATTTTTCCTGTTGCCTCCGATGATGGGGTGATACTGCATGAAGGAGCTGCTCATGGAGCACAGCTGGCGTAGGGCGGTAAATGATGCCGCGACAGGGCTTGCAATACATAACGTCAAACGATTGCCGAAACGTGGCGAGTCGGGTTTCACATTGGTTGAGGTATTGGTGGCGATTGTGGTGCTGAGCATCACAGGTCTTGCCGCCGCACAGTTCGCGATTACTGCGATTCGTACTTCTTATGCCCAGCAGCAGCGTTCAGCAGCCATTGCTTTGGGTAGTGATGGTATCGAACGCATGCGCGCACAGATAGCGGATCATACTTCTGCGCCATCCTCCTATTACACGGATTTGCTGCCTGGCATGGGTGTGGATGATGTGAAGAAAGCACATGCGAATCTCACGGCAGTGGGGGCCATCACCTCGCAATTCTCGGATTTGGAGGCTACGGCCACTCCGGATGCCGATACGAGCAAGTACATTCAGCCGGTGCGCACTACCACGGGCAAAGACGCCAAACATACTACATATACGGTGAACACCGTGATTGAGAAGTGCTATCGGGAAAGCGGCACCATGGATTGTAGAACCGCTTCGGAACTGGGTATTGACGGGCATGCATCCATTAGCGGTCTTGACGGTACTCCTGACGCCTCGCTGCGATTCAGCATCCTGAGTCAGGACAACATTCCTACTAAGGGATTCACCTTTATGGCGAAAACGTATATGCCGATGGTACGCGTGGTGGTAGGCGTCACCTGGTCGGACAATATTGACGCAGACAAAACGGCCGTGTATACCACCAATGAACTGTTGAATGTGATCGGGGCCTGAAGGAGCGGGACGGCTTATGGAAGAGAAGAACTCTGGATTCAGTCTGAATCGCCGATTATTACGTGCGCTCCGTAGGCGTGCTCGTGGGGAAGGCGGCGTTACCTTGGTGGAGATGATGGTTTCATTGTTTATTTTTGCCATTGTTTCCACCATGTTCACGGTGTCGATCGTGCAATATTTGCATTCCGCCACAGCCGATGCTATCCGCACCAGATCGGCTACGGAAATAGCTACATCGGTGCAGGCTCTGGACCGATATGTTCGCAATGCCGAAGGTGTGGAAGAGGCTGCCAGCGGTGACAGGTTGACTTTGGTGACCACTGATGCCGATGGGATTCGGCAATGCGCTGTGATTGAGTACACAGAGGCCACGTGGTCCGGCGGGCGAGTTGATGATTATGGTTCCGTCGTGGTGAAAACCAGACCATACGCAACCGGTGCGGGGGGAGCGTGGAGCGAGCATGCGGTGTTGACGGCGGTGATGAACAACAGTACCGCTTCAACGTCCGATGATTCGCTGTTCAAAAACAAACTGTTCAGCATGGATGGCGGTACGCGCGTGGTGCGGTATTCGCCGGTGACGGGTTCGTATGTGGGTGGCAAGCCGGTCACCTCGAACACATTGACATCGTTTACAGCTCGCAATGTGGGTTCGAGTGCTTCGGTCGACTTCAGTCAATGTCGTTGAATGACGGTGTCTGTAAGGGCTCTCCCTTGTGGGGGAGCCCTTTTTCTATACTTTCAAATACCCCCGACATGCCCGGGGGAAAATGGTTTTTTGATGAATTTTCGTCAAAACATGCTGAAAATATTTTCTGAAACACTATTGAAAATATAACTATTCCGGGGCAAACGTTTCAGACGAAGAGATACACCGATAGACCGACGGATTCGACGCATGTTACGGAATCGGACGGTGGTGATTGTGTGAAGAGGGGTTATGCAATCGTATTGAAAAAGTTTGATTCGGGGTTGTGATGAAAACGGTGGATGAAACATCATTGGTGTGATTGATGCACTGCATCTGGTACTGCAAACGATGTCAATACGACTACGCTGAGAGTTGTTGGTTATGTGAGCCAGCCACCCCTACAAGGGGTAATAACGCAAAGAAGAATCGCTGTGGATCATCCGAAGTTGGACGGTCCCACGGTATGTCCTTCCAATTGGAAAGAAGGGTTCATTATGAAGAGCGTACGCAACGCACTCAATCGCCGCGCCAAGGGTGAAAAGGGCTTCACCCTCGTCGAACTGCTCGTGGTCGTCATCATCATCGGCATCCTCGCCGCAGTGGCCGTGCCGATCTACCTGAACCAGCGCAAGGCCGCATGGAATTCCGCGACCCAGACCGACGTTAAGAACGCCAGCCTCGTTATGGAAACCATCATGACCGAGAATCAAGGGAAGGTTCCAACACTCAAGGCGACCACGTGCTCTGATACCGCTGGCTGCGATATCTACGATGGCAATACCGTTAATGTCAGCAAGAACGTGACTCTGACATTCAACGCAACAGCGGGTGCGAACACTTACAAGATTACAGGTACAAATTCTTCCGACGGGAATTGCAAGACCTTTATATATGATTCTGCTACTGGTCAGATCTCTGCTAAGTGATTTGTAGCAATGCTGTACCGCGGATGTCGGGGACCCTGTATGTCCCCGACATTCTTGTATCAACCGTAATCAAACACAATCGAACATCATTTGATTCTTTGGGGGGGAAAGTATGGCCGGCAACGACGCGCAGGTTTCAATGGATAACGGCACCAGGCAGTGGCGTTACAAGGGCGTCTCATTCGACGGCCAGCGTAAAGAGAAGGGTGTGGTCGAAGCGCAGACGCGCGACCAAGCCATTGAACGCATTAAAAAAATCGGACTGTATCCGACCGATCTGACCGACACAGCTGCCGGCACCGGTCTCAACACTGAAATCAACATCAAAGCGTTCGAGAAATATCCAAGCAAAAAAGACTTCGCCGTAACGGCACGGCAGCTCGCCACCATGGTGGCGGCTGGCGTCTCGCTGATCCGAGCCTTGAACATCGTCACCGAACAAATCGAGAACGTGAAGCTCCGTAAGGCGGTGCAGGCCTGCGTGGCGCAAGTGGAAGGCGGCTCGTCCTTCTCCGAAGCCATGTCGGCGGATCCCGATTCCCTGTTCCCGCCGATCATGGTCAACATGGTTCGTGCTGGCGAGACCGGCGGCTTCCTAGACAAATCGCTGCTCACCGTGGCGGACAGCTTCGAAGCGGATGTGAGGCTCCAAGGGCAGATCAAAAGCGCCATGGCCTATCCGGTCGTGGTACTGGGCATCGCCCTGATCTTGGTGATGGTGATGCTGCTCACCATCGTGCCGATGTTCGCCAGCATGTACGATTCCATGAATGCCCAGTTGCCGTTCGTGACCCAGATCCTGGTGGACCTCGGCAAAGTGATGCCCTACGTGCTTCCGATGCTGATCGTGGCCGTCGTGGCGCTGGCCATGTTCTGGAAGCGCAACCGTAACAAAGACATCATCCGCACTTGGTGGGATCCGTTCACACTCAAGGCACCGGTGTTCGGCAAGCTGGACACCAACGTGGCCTTGGCCCGTTTCTGCAATAATTTCTCTTCCATGCTCGCTTCCGGTGTGCCGATTCTCCAGGCACTTGATATCGTCGGATCGACTTCGGGCAACTATGTGATTGATTCGTCTTCGAAGCGTGTGGGCCGTTTGGTGGAACGTGGCTACCGTCTGGCCGACAGCATGAGCACCGAAAAGATCTTCCCGAACATGCTGGTGCAGATGGTGGCCATTGGCGAGGACTCCGGCGCCATCGACAAAATGCTGTCCAGTGCGGGCCGAGCGTATGACGAAGAGGCCCAATCCATGGCCAAACAGCTCACCTCGTTGCTGGAACCGCTGATGATTCTGTTCCTCGGCGTGGTGGTCGGCTTCATGGTGGTGGCATTGTATATGCCGATGTTCTCCATGTTCGACGCCATCAATGGTCAGGCCTGATCTGATATCCGAGTACCCGAGCGAAACATACCTTTATATATAGGAGCAAGCATGAAACAGACCGGATTGTGGTCCAGACTCAACCGCAGGTACCGTGCGGCATTACGCGAACGCATGGGGGAGCGCGGCGCCGCCATGATGCTGGCCGTTCTGTTCGTGATGGTGGTGCTCACCACATCCGCTCTGGTCATGACTACCCTGCTTGCCCAGGCGATTCCTTACAAGAACAATAAGGAAAATTCCCAAGCCAACTATGCGGCCGAATCCGGCCTTGAAGTCGGCTTGAGCTATATCAATGAGACTCTGGCGAAGTTGCAAGGTTCTACGAGTCTTGATGATTTGCAGAAGGTGTTGCCTGCCGTTGATGCTGATATGGACGACAGTTCCAAGGATGGTGAATTTGCCAAATATGATGGCGCATCCGTATTGTTGAATCATGTTGCTTTGAATAAGACGGTAAAAACATCGGATACGGCTTCATATACGCCGGATGACCTGTCCTATCGTGTGCGCATCAATTTCTATGACACCAATCCGGATGACGCATCGGCGGAGATGATCAACTCCCCCTCCGATCTGAAAAGCCTCCAGTACGCCGAAGTCGTGGCCACGGGCTTCATCAACCGCTATAAGGATGGCCGTACGGCGGGCAACGCCCAAAAACCGCAGGCCATGAAACGCGCTATATGCAAGATCGAAGCCAAAACGGACTCCACCACCACGAACCATTCCAGCACCCTGGGCGTCGGTGGCCGCATGGGCATGGGTTTTTATGCCGCGGCGCCCTACAACAGGCTCGATTCGCAGTTCGTATGGGTACCCGTGGATTATGATGGCGTGTCCATCGGATCCGATCCAACCGGCGAAGTTAAATTCTCCGGCACGGTGGATTCCGGACACACCAATACCAGCCAGCTGTCCGATGGCACTGCGACGTTGAATCCAGTGAACCGCACCTGCATGCTGGCCACCACCATTCCGGTTACCAACGAGAAGAAAAGCATTGCCGAGAACCTCGATTTAAGCAAATCGCCTCAAGCTGGTTCTGGGCTGGTGGTATTGCCCGCCGCATACAACGCGGGAGGTGACACCTACCAATATACTGAGGAATGCCGTGCTGACGGTGCGTACTCCTCATTGAACACGTGGGTGTACTACAAGGACAATTCCATCCGTCTGGCCTCGAATATGGGATTGTGCGTCACCGGCGTGAGCATCGATGACACCGACGGCAAGACTCCGGCCACCCTGCAGCCATGCGGCACATCATACGGAGTCCACTTCCAGGGCGATTATTATACGGATCCGAATAAGGTTGCGCAGCAGACGGAGAAGAACGACCCGAACAGTCTGCTCAACAAATACCAGAAATGGAACTTCTACAACGGGTTCATCAACGCCGGATACTGGAACGAGCTGACGGGCGATGTCAGTGCGCAAGCAGCGTCATATGATTCCGCTCTGCCTGAAAGCAAGGGATATGCCGTAGCCGGCGTGCAGAGCGGCAAAAAGACCAAGTTCCAACGTCTGGAAGTCACCCATTACGGCGGTAGCCCACAAGACAGTGGCGATCCGCATTTTGCGGGCGGCAATATCAAAGCCACCCCCTACAGTCAGGCGTATATGGTGTCGCAATGGACCTATAACTTCAGCGATTCCTACTTTTCGAACGGTGCCGACATGCAGGATGCCACCGCATCCTTCAGCCAAGCAGGCGAAGCGGGATACGGCACCAATCAGATGGTGAACTCCGCATCCGGATTCTGCATGGTGATGGACGGCAACGACGTATACGCCGACACCTGCGACGTGCATAGTGCGGACTTCGACGCGAAATGCTACCAGAAGACGATCATGGGGCAAGGCAGCGATTTCATCTCGACCTCTCACTGTTCGACCGCCGACAAGGAGAACTTCAACTTCACATCCGACCGCGTCTCCTATACCGAAGATGCCAGCGCCGATGGCACTGGCATCGACACCACCATAGCCCTGCACGACACCAACGGCAACACGAAGTACCTGCATGTTTCCGGCAGTAAGGTGTCGTTGACCGATAATCCAAGTGACGCCACAAAGTTCCGCCGATATAACGAGCACAACACCTCGAAAGCGGTGAGTTACGGCGGCAAGACGCAGTATCCATGGGCTGGCACTTTCCAAACCAGCGAAGGCATGTGCCTGACGGAAATCTATCCGGGAGACTATGTGGAAAGCAATGGGAAGAAAGACCGTCAATACAATCGCTCAGACGGTCATTCCATGCTGAAAATGGTTTCATGCGGAACCGATCGTGACGTGCGTGGGCGACTGGTGAAATCGCAGGCATGGAACGCTTCAGTGAATTATGGTGATGCCGGATCGGCCGGTAGCATTACTTGGACAACGACAACGACCACCGTATCTATCCCTACCAGTACCTATTTCTCAGCGGTTGTGGACTCCACCGTCACATCCAGAAAGTGGTGAACGGCATGGATATAGTGAATGATGTTCCTACCGTGGTGATACTGCTGGTGGCCTCGCTGATCATCGGCTGTATCTTCGGATCTTTCCTGAATGTAGTGATATGGCGTGTGCCGAACCACATAAGCATCACCAATCCGAAACGTAGCTTTTGTCCGAAATGCGAAGCGCCAATCGCTTGGTATGACAATATTCCCATCTTTTCCTGGTTGGCACTCGGCGCGAAATGCCGACACTGCAAGGAACCGATTGCCGCACGATATCCGCTGGTCGAATCGCTTGGCGGACTGTCCTTCCTTGCCGTAACCGCAGGTGGAATGTTCGGCGCATACCCGTTGTGGGCACTACCCGTGCTGTACGTGTTCGCATGCGTGTCCATCGTCATAGCGTTCATCGACTTGGACCACCATCTCATCCTCAACGTAGTGCTACTGCCGACGCTTATCGCAACGGTGTTGCTGCTGGTTGTGGCATCGTTTGGCATAGGGGAGTGGAATCGTCTTGGTCGCGGAGCGCTCTGCGCGCTGATTCTCTTCGTGTTCTATTTCGTACTCTCACTCATCTGGAAAGGTGGCATGGGAGACGGCGACATCAAACTCGCGTTCATTCTCGGATTGCTGCTTGGCTGGCTTGGCTGGCCGCAATTCATCATTGGATCGTTCGCCGCGTTCTTCATCGGCGGTGCCATCAGCTTGGTATTGCTGGCCAGCAAAAAGGTCGACCTTCATGGAGGCATCCCCTTTGGGCCATCCATGCTGCTCGGCGCATGGCTTGGCATTTTCGCCGGCGTACCAATCGCCACACTATACCTGCAACTCACCGGACTTGCGTAACGCATCCGCATACAAGACCCATATATATAAGGAGAGACCATGAGAGCAATAACGGCGCTGTCGATTGCGAGCGACGCCATACGAGCGGCGGTCATAGCCGACCCCTATACGGATTCGCCGACCATCAAACACTTCCAGGCGCTTCCGCTGCCCGTTGGAGCTGTGGTGGATGGCGAAGTGGTGGACGCCGAAGTGGTCACCGGTCTACTGAAAACGTTGGTGCAACGCTTCAAGTTCCCGCGTGAGAACACCATACTCGTTTATTCGAGCCGTCGTATGGTGTTCCGTGAGGCGGACTTCCCCTACATGTCCCTAGCTGATTTACGCTCAACCCTGCCATTCCAGGCCAAAGGCATGATTCCATTGCCCATTGAGGAATCCGAACTTGACTTCGTGCCGTTGTCTGTAGTGGATGACGAGCAGAACGGCAAGCAGCTTCATGGCATTCTCGTAGCCACTCTGCGCGGTGGTCTGGAAAAAACTGCGTATACCGCAGAAGAAGCGGGTTTCGTGATCACCTCCATCGACGCCGGTCCGTTCGCGTTGGCCCGCCTGTTCAGCGACACCAACCAGGCGCAGACCGAAGCGGTGGTCAACATCAACGGCAACTGCACCGACGTGATCGTGCTCAATAACGGAAAACCCGCCTACATGCGCGTCGTGCCGTCCGGTGCCGACGACGTGTCCGACGCCATCGCCAATGCGCTGAGCATCTCCTTCGAAGACGCGGAACGCATCAAAAACCAGATTGGTCTGCAAAATGTGACCGGTGACGAACGTCTCGAAAAAGCTGAGGAAGTCATTCGTGAAACCACAGCGCAGCTCATCGTCGGTATTCGCAATACGTTGAACATGTACGACGTCGACCATGCGGACAGCACCATCAGCGGCATCATCCTCACCGGTACGGGTGCGCGACTTATCGGTCTGCCTCCAGTGTTGGCAAGCTCCATCAACAAGATGGTGCGCATTGGCGATCCGTTCATCCGCTTCAAGCTGTCCAAGGAAGTCGAACGTCAGAACATTGTGGCGCACGCGGTCGATTTAGGCGGGGTGCTGGGACTGGTCATCGGAAAGAAGCCGAGGTGAGTGTGATTATGAAACTTGATATGAAATCCAAGAAAAACAAGGCCAACTCCCACCGTGGACGTGGCAAGGAAGTCGCCTATCCGGACACTTCGGACGGTCAGAAGGGCACCCTGCTATCCATGAACGTCTCCGATATCAGCAATGCGTTGAAAGCGGGCGGTATCGGCAAGCGTAGCACCGCGCCGGAAAACCCAGCCGACTGGACCATGCGCGCTAACCTGATTCCGCGTTCCATCGTCGGATTGAATCGCGATCGAGCCATCAAATACCTGTTAACGTATGTGCTGATCGGCGTGCTCATTGTATCTTTGGTGGTCAGCGTGTTCATGTTCGCCCAATCCACATGGGCGGACCATCGTGTGGAAGTGGCTCAACAGAAGACCATTTCCCTGCAAAAGGAGAAAGCGCAGTTCAAGGATGTCGAAGACACGTTGAATTCGCTGGACGATGCGCAGAAGGCGAAGATTGCCATGCTGTATGACGAAATGGACTGGATGAAGGTCGCCGATTCGCTGAACAGCTCGCTTCCGGAAGGCGGCCAGTATACGAATCTGGAACTCAAAAGTTTCCAGATCGCTTCATCGAACAATTCGTCCTCATCCTCCGACAATACGTCCACTGTGTGGTCTGGTAACGGCGTGATTTCCGCGGACTTCACCATCGAATCGCCGAATTTCTACTCGGCCAAGGACTTTATCAACAATTTCGCCTCGATCCCCACGTACAAGACGGGTTATGTGAGCTCTATTACCAAGAATGACAGTGAAGGCGGCACCACCTACACGTATACCGGAACGATTTCACTGGTGATGGACGGCAACACCACTTCGCGAAGCGACAACTCAGCAGGCGCGACCCAGGCCAACCGTGATTTGCTCGCCAAGCTGCGCGCAAGCCTCGACAAGGCTGCGTCCGGACAGTCTGATGCTTCTGCCAACCAGTCGACTGACACCTCATCCGATGCCAGCGGATCGTCCAACTGATAAGCAGGAGGAAATATGAACAAGCATAAAATCGCATGGATCGCACTGGCCGTCGGCATCGTAGTGGTGCTGATGTTGACATGGCTTGTAGGCGTATCTCCGCGTCTTACACACATTAAGGAAGCCGACGCGCAGACTGCGCAGATCGAAGAAAGCAACAAGAAAACGCGTGACCAGATTGAAACGCTGCGTATGGCGAGCGAGACGATCGGCCTGCAGAAGGATCGTTTGCGTCAGCTGCAGCGCCAGATTCCTGACGGCTATAACCAAAACGAATTCATCGATTCGTTGAATGCCGCTGCTGATGGTGCGGGCGTCTCCATCCAGTCTGTGACCTTCGATGAGGCCACCACCGCTGAAGTGCCGTCCGAAATGCAGGGAACCATCAAAGCCGGCCGGCTTGTGCAGGTTCCGGTGAGCATTACTGCGAATGGCAGCTATGATGCAATGCGTGGCTTCGTTCAGGCCGTGCAGGGCATCAACCGTATTGCCGTTCCTGAAGATGTGACGTACACCCTTGATAAGGGCGGCGACGCCACCAAGAACAACGTGACCATCAATTGTAAAATCTGGTCGCTGCTGCTTAACAATGACACCGTCGAAGACGAGAACGTTACCAAGCAGTGACAAACAATACATAAAGAACGATTCTCTCCTTATCCATTACATGGGGCCTTCCGCATTCGCGGGAAGCCCCTTATGTATCTTCACATATTCTTATGTGTTTTCATTCGGTTCTTGCATCAATTTGCCGTTCATCCCCATCGGAAATCACGTAACTTGCCATGCCGTGAAACTGTCAGGCAAAACTGTCAGCATGTGACGGTAGGCTTTGCGCTTGTAAAGACCCCAAACCATTCAATCCAGAAGGTGCATTGTGGCTGTATCCAAACTCGATGAAGTCGTATCCCTTGCCAAGCGTCGTGGCTTTGTTTTTCCCGCCGGTGAAATCTACGGCGGAACCCGTTCCGCATGGGATTACGGTCCGCTCGGCGTGGCGCTGAAGGACAATATCAAGCGCGAATGGTGGCGCTCCATGGTCGTCACCCGTGGCGACGTGGTGGGCGTGGACACCTCCATCATCCTGCCGACCCCCGTGTGGGTGGCTTCCGGCCACGTGGCCGTCTTCAACGATCCGCTGGTCGAGTGCCTCAACTGCCATAAGCGCCAGCGTTCCGACAAGCTTGAGGAATCCTACGCCGAGAAGCATGGAGACAAGCTGCCGGAGAACGGCATGGCCGACATCGTGTGCCCCGACTGCGGCACCCGCGGCAAGTGGACCGAACCGCGCGACTTCAACATGATGCTGCGCACCCACCTCGGCCCGGTCGAGGACGAGAACTCCCTGCACTACCTGCGTCCGGAAACCGCGCAGGGCATCTTCGTGGACTTCAAGAACGTGATGACCTCTTCCCGCAAGAAGCCGCCGTTCGGCATCGCCAACATGGGCAAGTCCTTCCGTAACGAGATCACCCCGGGCAACTTCATCTTCCGTACCCGTGAGTTCGAGCAGATGGAAATGGAATTCTTCGTCAAGCCCGGCGAGGACGAAGCCTGGCACCAGTACTGGATCGACGCCCGCACCCAGTGGTACCTCGACCTCGGCGTCAAGCCGGAGAACCTGCGCCACTACGAGCATCCGAAGGAGAAGCTGGCCCACTATTCGAAGCGCACCGTCGACATCGAATACAAGTTCGGCTTCCAGGGCTCCGATTGGGGCGAGCTCGAAGGCATCGCCAACCGTACCGACTTCGACCTGTCCGCGCACGCGGAGCACTCCGGCGAGGACCTGAGCTACTTCAACCAGGCCACCGGCGAAAAGTACGTGCCGTACGTCATTGAGCCGGCCGCCGGCCTGACCCGTTCCCTCATGTGCTTCCTCGTCGACGCCTACGACGTGGACGAGGCTCCGAACACCAAGGGCGGCGTGGACAAGCGCACCGTCCTGCACCTCGACCCGCGTCTGGCTCCGGTCAAGGCCGCCGTGCTGCCGCTGAGCAAGAAGCCGGACCTGCAATCCGTGGCCCAGAAGCTCGCCGCCGACCTGCGCCAGAACGAGTGGATGATCGACTACGACGAGGCCGGCGCGATCGGCCGTCGTTACCGTCGTGAAGACGAGATCGGCACCCCGCTGTGCGTCACCGTCGACTTCGACACCCTCGACGACCAGGCCGTCACCATCCGTGAACGCGACACCATGCAGCAGGAGCGCGTCAGCCTCGACAAGGTGGCCGACTACATCGCCGAGCGTATCGGCGAGAAGCGCGTCAGCGTGCCGCAGATGCCGGTCGAAATGGGCGGCGAGGCTTGGCCTGAGTCCGTCAAGATCGCCGAAGCCGGTGGCCTGTACTGATCGCCCCGAATCGGTCATATTGAACGGAACAAGTCTGACCTATGCCAGATAGCATTGTGAATGCCTACGAGGAATCCGACGTGCTCGACCCGCGTACCGACGCGGAACGGCCGTCGGTTCCTCCCGTTATAAAGCCCGTTGATCTGGGTCCGGTGCACGTCGAAACGCCGGTGGTGCTTTCGCCTATGGCGGGCGTCACCAACTGGCCGTTCCGCGTGATCTGCGAAAGCTACGGTCCCGACGGTCTGTACGTGGCGGAAATGATTACCGCGCGCGCATTGGTGGCCCGCAATCCGAAAGCCCTGCGCCTATGCCGTTTCGCACCCAGCGAGAAGATTCGCTCGCTGCAGCTGTACGGCGTCAATCCCTCGATTGTGGAGCAGGCCGCGAAAATCGTCATCGACGAGAACATGGCCGACCATGTCGACCTCAACTTCGGCTGCCCGGTGCCCAAGGTGACGCGTCGTGGTGGCGGTTCCGCGCTGCCATGGAAGACGGACCTGTTCCGTGAGATCATCCAACGTGTGGTCAAGGTGTGCGACGCGGCCAACGTACCAGTCACGGCCAAAATCCGCGTCGGCATCGACCATGAACACGAGACGTTCCTCGAAGCCGGGCACATCGCGCAGGAGGAAGGCTGCAAGGCCGTCACCCTGCACGCGCGCACCACCGCCGAATATTACGGTGGGCATTCCGATTGGTCCCGCATCGGCGAGTTGGTTTCCGAGCTTGATATTCCCGTCTTCGGCAACGGGGATATTTGGGGTGCCAACGACGCGTTGGCGATGGTCGCCGAAACCGGTTGCGCGGGTGTTGCGATCGGCCGCGGCTGCCAAGGCCGTCCATGGTTGTTCGCCGACATCAAGAACGCGTTCGCCGGCAGTGACGAGCGCGTCGACCCCACGCTGGGCGACGTGTGCCGCGTGATCGAACGGCATGCCGAACTGCTGACCGAATTCTATGATGGCGACGAGCGGATGGCCGTGCATGACCTGCGCAAGCACGTCGCGTGGTATCTGAAGGGCTTCCCCGTGGGCGGTTCCACACGCCGTGCGTTCATGGAATGTGAAAATCTTGAGGATGTCCGGCGCGAGATAGGCAGACTCGACCCGAACATTCGGTTCCCAGAGCGCATCGCCGACAAGCCAAGGGGGCGCGTGCGCTTCGCCAAAAAGGTGCATCTGCCTTACGGATGGTTGGAATCCCGGGAAACCACGCACGAGGAGCGTGAGGCGCTGTTCGGGGATGACCCGATGGATGCCAGCTACTAAAGCTCGTCACGCATGTTCGAAGAGCCGTGTACAAATGACTGAAGGGGTCAACGCAGGCAGAATGAACATGCTGACAGCAAAAAAGTGAAAAAACGGTGGTACACGCCTGGAAAAGTGCGCGTATCATCGGCGCGATTGCGATAGAGTTGTTCATATACGTGAGTGAACAGGAGACAATGGTGAGCGAGATTGCCCAGACTGACAATTTCAACGACAAGACCAACATCAAGGTCGTCGGTGTCGGTGGAGCCGGAGGCAACGCTGTCAATCGCATGATTGCGGAGGGTCTTCAAAGCGTCGAATTTATTGCGATCAACACTGATGCAAAGGATCTGCTGCGATCCGACGCCGATGTCAAGATCTCGCTGAACGATGCCTCCAGCCGTGGTCTGGGCGCTGGCGCCGACCCGGAAAAGGGTGCCAAGGCGGCGCAGGATCACCAGTCCGACATCGAAGAGGCGCTTAAGGGCTCCGACATGGTGTTCGTCACCTGCGGTGAGGGCGGTGGCACCGGAACCGGTGCCAGCCCGATCGTGGCACGTGCGGCCCACCAGCAGGGCGCGCTGACCATCGCCGTGGTGACCCGTCCGTTCAGCTTCGAAGGTCCGCAGCGTTCCGCTTCCGCCGCGCTCGGCATCGAGAACCTGCGCAAGGAAGTCGACGCGCTGATCGTCATTCCGAACGACCGACTGCTGGAACTGTCCGACCGCACCATTGGCATCGTCGACGCGTTCAAGACCGCCGACACCGCACTGCTGGCCGGCGTGCAGGGCATCACCGACCTGATTACCTCGAATTCGTACATCCACGTTGATTTCAACGATGTCAACGCGATTCTGCGTGGTGCCGGCACCGCGCTGTTCGGCATCGGTTCCGCTCGGGGAGAGGACCGCGCCACGCAGGCCGCGGAAATCGCCATCAGCTCGCCGCTGCTGGAGGAAAGCATCGAGGGTGCGCATGGCGCACTGATCAACATCGCCGGTCCGACCGACCTGAAGCTGCAGGAAGCCGCAGCCGCGGTCGCGCTGGTGCAGAAGGCCATCCATCCGGAAGCGCAGATCATCTGGGGCCTGTCCCTGGACGACGCCTACGGCGACGAGGTGCGTGTCACCGTCATCGCGGCAGGTTTCGATGCCAATTCTAAGAAGCCCGACCAGCCGGCCGAAGAAAAGCCGGCCGCGGCCAAGGAAAACACGGTACCGCTGTCCGCGTTGTCCGCCGGCGTGCAGGCTCCCGCCCAGCAGCCGCAGCCGGTGCAGACTCCGGCGGTGCCGCAGGTGCAGCCGCTGTCCAGCTACATTCCGTCCACTCCGGACCAGAACGTCGCCTCGTTCGACCAGACCACCGAGCATGAAGTGGTTTCGGCTAACGATCCGGGCGACCTCGATATTCCGGATTTCCTGCGCTAAAGTCAACGCGTAGACGCGAAAGGAACATACATGGCAGGTTTCATGAAGAACGCGATGTCGTACTTGGGAATGTCCGACGTCGCCGAGGGTGAGGATGATTTCGAGGATGACGTCGACACCGGCGAGACCTCGTTCGATTCGGATCATTCCGTCACCCCGATGCCTTCCTCTTCGGCTTCCGCTTCCACGCCGTCCGCTCCGCGTGAGCAGTCCAACCCGTTCCAGGGGGGTAGAGTTAGCCGCATCACCACCATCCATCCGAAGACCTATGACGATGCGCAGATGGTCGGTCGCGCCATTCGTGACGGCATTCCGGTGGTGCTGAACCTGACAGGTGTGGCCGAAGCCGTGGCATACCGCATCGTCGACTTCTCCGCCGGTGTGGTGTTCGGCGTGCGCGGCTCCATCGAACGCGTCACTCCGCGCGTGTTCCTGCTGAGCCCGGCCCAAGTGAACATCAAGGTCGAGGAGCCTGAAGACAAGGGTCCGGCCCACGACCTGTTCGCCGACTGAGCCGTGTAGCACAGAGCAAGCACAAATCAGACGATTATGCCCCCACTGAAAGCGGGGGCATTTTGTTATGCGCGCTTGATACAGTGGCAACGTGATTCTCTCGATAATTGGTAGCGTCGTCCATTTTCTGGTCAACGCCTATATCCTGGTGCTGTTCGTCCGCATGATTCTCGACTGGGTGTTGGCATTGTCGCCGACGTGGCGGCCAAGCGGAATCGTGGCCTCGTTGTTCGACGCCATCTACCAGCTGACGGAGCCGCCGTTAAGGTGGTTGCGGCAGTATATTCGTCCCGTTCCGCTCGGACCGATCTATTTTGACGTCGCGTATCTTGTGCTTTATTTCGTTCTTGTGGTCATTGATTTCCTTATTTAGCACCTCTAAAAAACCGTTTTTCCGCAAAATATCTATGGTTTCGTGCTAGAGTCGAACACTGAAAGCAACAACAGTAAGGCATCAAGCCCAAAGCGAGGTGTAAGGATTTATGGCTCTGTTGACGCCGAAAGATATTAGGGAGCATACTTTCCAGACCGTAAGGTTCAAGGAAGGCTATGACGTCGATGAAGTCGATGACTTCCTCGATCAGGTAACCGAGACGGTGGAAGCCCTTGGCAAGCAGGCAGTTGCCGGCGGACAGGCCACGCAGTCTCTTGGCCCGGATGTCGCAGGACTCAATTCCAAGATTTCCGAGTTGAATGCTCAGATCCAGTCCCTGCAGCAGGAGAACGCGACGCTGAAGTCCGCCTCCGAGCAGGCAGCTGGTGCGGGAGACCAGGCCGCTCAGGCCGCTCAGGCCGCGGCCGCCAAGCTTTCCGAGGCAGAGGAAAGCAATCGTGCGCTGTCTTCCCAGAACGAGCAGCTCAAGGGGCAGATCGATCGTCTGTCCGCGCAGGTCGATCAGCTCACCGCCCAGGCAGCCGAAGCGGCCGGTCAGGCCGACCTTGGCGAGCAGCTTACCGCCGTGCAGCACGAGCGTGACACGTTCCGCGCACAGACCGAGGACCTGTCCCGTCAGCTGGCATCGGCCCAGGAGCAGGTGGTCGTGGCTCAGCGTCAGAAGGAGCAGATCGATCAGCTCACCGCAAAGCTTCAGGAAGCGCAGGACCAGGTCGCTCAGGCCCAGCAGCTCACTCAGGAGCATGCTGCCCAGTCCCAGCAGCAGGATGCCCAGGTGAAGCAGCAGGCCATGCAGATCCAGCAGCTTGCCCAGCAACTGAAGGATTCCCAGATTCGCGAGGCACAGCTGCGCGAACAGGTCGCCAAGTCCGAGCCGAGCACCGAAACCGGCAGCCTGCAGAAGATCGCAGGTGCCGCGGCAAGCGCCAATACCGAGCCGGAGCGCGCCACCGCCATGCTGACGCTGGCCATGCAGCTGCACGACCAGTACGTCGACAAGGGCAAGGCCAAGGCCAAGGAGATCACCGAGGAAAGCCAGCGCAAGTACGAAGAGATCATCGGCAGCGCCAACGACTACTCCAACCGCACTCGTTCCGAGGCTGACCAGTACTCCACCGACACCCGCGCCAACGCCGACAACTACCTGTCCGGCAAGACCCAGGATGGCGATGCCTATCTGGCACAGAAGCAGCAGGATGGCGATGCGTACCTGAACCAGAAGACCGAGGAGGGCGACGCCTACCTTGCGCAGAAGACCGAGGAAGGCAATGCCTATCTGGCCGGCAAGCAGCAGGATGGCGACGCTTATCTGGAGCAGAAGCAGCAGGAAGGCGACGCCTACTTCGCGCAGAAGCAGGAAGAGGGCGACGGCTACCTGGCTCAGAAGACCCAGGACGCCGACACGTACTTCTCCGACAAGCACACCGAGGCCGACAACTACGAAGCCGAAGTGCAGAAGCGCGCCTTCGACTACGATTCGAAGACCCGTACCGCTGCCGACGACTACGCCCAGCAGGTCCGCGACAACCTCGAGACCCAGACCAAGGTCATCGAAGGCAACATCAAGGGCCTCAAGCAGTTCGAAACCGAATACCGTGCACGACTCACCGACTTCCTCGGCCAGCTCGTCAACCAGGTGTCCGATACGAACAACTACGACCAGGACCCTCAGGACAACAACGACTGAGATTAGCCTGTGTCTGACATCATGAAGAATGATCAAAGACGGCTGCGCGACCGCGTGGCCGTCTTTGCGTGTATTGCGATCGCGACGATCGCGATTGACCAGCTCACCAAGATGTGGGCTTTGTCCGCATTGGCCGATGGCCGTACCATACGCGTGATTCCCGGCCTGCTTTCGTTGACATTGGTGCGTAATCCAGGCGCCTCGCTCGGCATGGGCTCCGGCATGACGTGGCTGATTTCCCTGCTGGCGATGGCGGCCTGCGTGGCGTTGGTCGTACTTGCCGTCCGCACCATTTCCATGAAATGGACGGTGCTGTTCGCCTTCGCCTTCGCAGGAGCGTTCGGCAACCTCATCGACCGCGTCATCTACGCGGAAGGGTTCCTCAACGGCAAGGTCGTGGATTTCCTGAACTACGGATGGTCCATCGGCAACGTGGCGGACATCTTCCTCATGCTCGCGGGCGTTGCGGCGGTGCTGCTGCTGTTCCTCGGGGAACCGTTCAGCCAAAAGGACCTTGACGAGGCCAACGGCAAGACGCTTGGTGATGATGCGAACGCAACCGACGACGGGGCGAAAGCAGCATGAGCCGTCTCGTACCCGCTCCCGACGCGCTCGTCGGCAAACGATTCGACGTCGCGGTCGCCAAAATGCTTGGCATTTCCCGGGCCAAGGCGGCCGACCTCATCGAAAGCGGACAGGCGCGCGTGCTCGGCAGGGACATTTCCAAATCGTCGACCCTGCAGGCAGGCGAAACCGTAGAATTCGACATCGTCGAGGAACGGTCCGAACCGGAACCGATCGCCCATGACATGGCCGTCGTCTATGAGGACGACGATGTGGTCGTGGTGGACAAGCCGGTCGGCGTCGCCGCGCACGCATCCGTCGGATGGACCGGTCCGACGGTGCTTGGCAGCCTGATCGACAGGGGAGTGCACATCACGTCATATGGCGCGGCAGGTCGTCAAGGCATCGTGTCACGACTCGACGTGGGCACATCGGGACTGATGCTCGTATGCAAGTCCGATCTTGCGTACGTGGAGATGCGCCGGCAGTTCGCCGAACATGAGGTCGTCAAAACATATCACGCACTCGTGCAGGGCAATCTCAAAGAAGACAAAGCCACCATCGAAGCGCCGATCGGACGCGCCAAAGTCTCCGACTTCCGCTTCTGCGTGACACCGGCCGGCAAAGAGGCCATCACGCATTGGGACGTGATGGAACGTTTCGGCGAAGCCACGCTCGTATCCGTGAACCTGGAAACCGGCCGCACCCATCAGATCCGCGTGCATTTCTCATCCATCGGGCATCCGTTGGCGGGGGACGCCATGTACGGCGCGAATCCGCAGCTGAGCGAGGCGCTTGGCCTTGAACGGCAATGGCTGCACGCCATGCAATTGGAATTCCGCCATCCGCGTACGCACGTGTGGACCACGGTGAAATCGCACTATCCCGCCGACCTGCAGCATGCGCTTGACGTGATGCGCGCACGGCACGCCGACCAGTCCCTATAAAAGTGTGGCCGGACGGCCAGAAACGACTCCACGCCGTCATGAAGCCCAGCTAAATTGGAACGCATGGCTACTTCCGCAAATTTCGTGCAACTGCATAATCACACGCATTATTCGCTGCTCGACGGCGCATCGAAAATACCGGATCTGGTCAAGCGCGCCAAGGAACTGGGCATGCCGGCCGTCGGCATCACCGACCACGGCAACATGCATGGCGCGTATGAGATGTGGAGCGCCGCGGTCAACGCCGGCATCAAGCCGATCATCGGCATCGAAGCCTATGTGACGCCGGAAACCGCACGTCAGGACCCCACCCGTGTGAGCTGGGACACCAACTGGAATCCGGATCTGGATCCGCTGCATCGCCGCCGTAACCCGGATGATGTGTCCGGCGGCGGTGTCATCACCCACCTGACCATGTGGGCAGAAAACGACGAAGGCCTCGTCAACCTCATGAAAGCCTCCACCGACGCGAACCTTGAAGGCCGAGTCATGCGCTATCCGCGTATGGATAAGGAAATCCTCGCCAAATATTCGAAAGGCATCATCGCCTCGTCCGGCTGCCCGTCGGGCATCATCCAGACTCGTCTGCGCCTGGGCCAGTTCGATGACGCGTTGCGTGCCGCCGGCGAATTCCAAGACATTTTCGGCCGCGATAATTTCTACATCGAATTCATGGACCACGGCCTGAAAATCGAAAAGCAAGTGACCGACGGGCTGCTCGACATCGCAAAAAAGCTCAACGCGCCGCTGCTGGCCACCAACGATTCCCATTACACGCGTGCCGAAGACGCCGGCGCGCAGGACGCCATGCTGTGCATCAACTCCGGCTCCACGCTGGACGAGCCGGGCCGATTCAAATTCGACGGCACCGGCTACTACATCAAATCCGCCGAGGAAATGCGCGAACTGTTCAAAGACCTTCCCGAAGCGTGCGACAACACGTTGGAGATCGCCGAACGCTGCAACGTCATGTTCGACGATCATGAAGACGGCGCGTTCATGCCGCAATTCGACTGTCCGGAAGGCTGGGACGAGACGTCGCTGTTCCTGAAGAAGGTCGAGGAAGGCCTGGAACGCCGGTACAACGGCAAGCCGTCGCTCGAAGTGCTGCGGCAGGCCGACTACGAATGCGGCGTGATCTGCCAGATGCAGTTCTGCGGCTACTTCCTCGTCGTGGCCGACTACATCAACTGGGCGAAGGCCCACGGCGTGATGGTGGGGCCGGGCCGTGGCTCCGCCGCAGGCGCCATGGTCGCGTATGCGATGGGCATCACCGAACTTGATCCGCTTGAACACGGTCTGATCTTCGAACGATTCCTCAATCCGGAACGTGTCTCACTGCCTGATATCGACGTCGACTTCGACCCGGACGGTCGTGGACGCGTGCTCGACTACGTGGGTGAGAAATACGGACGTGACAAAGTGGCGCAGTGCGTGATCTACGGCACCATCAAAACCAAGCAGGCGCTGAAGGACTCCGCCCGCATCATGGGATACGACTTCTCCGTCGGAGACAAGATCACCAAAGCCCTGCCTCCCGCACAGACCGGCGGCAAGGACATTCCGCTGCACGACATCTTCGACCCAAGCGCGAAACGATACGCGGAAGCACGCGAATTCCGCGAACTGTACGATTCCGACCCGGACGCGAAACGCATCACGGACGAGGCGATGGGCATCGAAGGTCTGATTCGTCAGACCGGTGTGCACGCCTGCGCCACCATCATGGGCAGCGAGCCGATCACCAACACGTCGCCGCTGCTGGAACGTACCGACGGCACCGTCACCACCACGCTCGAATACCATACGTGCGAAACGCTTGGTCTGGTCAAGATGGACTTCCTCGGACTTTCCAACTTGACGGTGATCCGAGACACCCTGAACAACATCGAGGCGAACGGCAAGGAACGCATCGACCATACGAAGATTCCGCTGGACGACCGCCCCACCTACGACCTGCTGTCCCGTGGCGACACGCTCGGCGTGTTCCAGCTCGATTCCGACGGCATGCGCTCGCTGCTGAAAACGTTGAAGCCGAACAACTTCAACGATATTTCCGCACTGATCGCGCTGTACCGTCCAGGTCCGATGGATATGGATTCGCACACCAACTATGCGAAGCGCAAGAACGGTCTGCAGAAGATCACGCCAATCCACCCCGAAGTGGCCGAACCGCTTAAGGAAGTGCTCGACGAGACCTACGGTCTGATCGTCTACCAGGAGCAGGTGCAGTCCGCGGCGCGAATCCTCGCCGGCTATTCGCTGGGCAAGGCAGACGTGCTGCGTCGAGCGATGGGCAAGAAGAAGCCGGAAGTGCTGGCCAAGGAGAAGATTCCGTTCTTCGCCGGCATGAAGGAGCATGGATATTCCGAAGAGGCCGCGCAGGCCGTGTGGGACATCCTCGTACCGTTCTCCGGCTACGCGTTCAACAAGGCGCATTCGGCCGCATACGGTTTGATCTCCTACTGGACCGCGTATCTGAAAACGCATTATCCGGTGGAGTTCATGGCCGCCCTGCTGCAAGGCGCCAGCACGAACAAAGACAAGACCGCGCTGTACCTGGGCGAGGCGCGACGCATGGGCATCCAGGTGCTTTCTCCGGACGTGAACGAGTCGGTGTACGAGTATTCGGCAGTCGGCGACGTCGTGCGATTCGGCCTCGGCGCCATCCGCAACGTCGGCAAGAACGCGGTCGATGCGATCATCGCGGAACGTGAGAACGGCCACGGCAAGTACGTGAACTTCACCGATTTCATCAAACGCGTGCCGTTGGAGGCGCTGAACAGGCGATTGGTGGAATCGCTGATCAAGGCCGGCGCGTTCGACTCGATCGACCCGAACCGTCGTGCGCTGTTCACCATCCACGAAACGGCCATCAATTCGGTCGTCGGCCTGAAACGCAAGCAGGCGGAAGGCCAGTTCGACCTGTTCGCCGACCTGGACGATTCCAAAGAGAACGATTCCGCCATGGGAGACGCCATGGTGCAGGTGCCCGACGTGGAGGAGTGGGACAAGAAAACCAAGCTCAACTTCGAACGTGAGATGCTTGGCCTGTACGTGTCCGACCATCCGTTGAGCGGCATGCAGTCGATTCTGGTGTCGTTGCGCGAAATGTCGATAGCGCACCTGATCGACCGCGCGGGAAGCATGCCGGACGGCCAGCAGGTGACGATCGCGGGCCTGATCACGAACGTGGACCGCCGCGTGTCGAAAAAGGGCAATCCGTGGGCCATCGTAACCGTCGAGGATCTGGAAAGTTCCATCCAATGCATGTTCTTCGGCAAGGTGTACGAGGCCGCCGCGCCCGAGCTCGCCGTCGACACCGTGGTACAGATCCGCGGCCAGGTGGAGAAGCGCGATGAGACAGTGAGCATGCGCGCCACCGAATTCACCGTGCCGACGTTGGAGGCGCAGGATGAACGTCCGCTGACGATTGTGCTGCCGCCGATCGCGCTCGACCAGTCGCATGTGCGGCGGCTCGGGCAGATTCTGACCAGCCATCCCGGCCCGTGCGAGGTGAAACTGGCGTTGATGGACGACAAAGGCAACGCCAAGGTGCTGACGTTCGGAGACCGGTTCCGCGTCAAACGCGACACGTCGCTGTTCGCCGAAATCAAGATTCTCTTCGGACCGAGCTCGCTTCCGTTGGCCTGAGCGGTTTGACTTGAACGGTTTGACCTGAACAGGTTTTTGATTGCCGGCCGATGCTGAATGGCGTCGACCGGCATATATTTTTCGCGGAAATCGGCATGGCATGGAAAACGGCGGATCTGCGTGTCTCACAATGCGGCTGAATGTGAGACGACGGGACGTTCTCGTGACTTGGCGTTGTTACCATGGGGCGTTATGAGCGAAGAAAACTATATGCGAATCATTGACCTGCGCGGCAAGAAGCTGACTCGAGCTGAAATGCTGGAAGCCATGCCCCGCGCCGAGATGGGCACCAACGAGGCCACTGAGCTCGTACAGCCGATTCTCGATGATGTGAAGGCCCGCGGCGCTGCGGCCCTGCGCGACTTCGCGGAGAAGTTCGACCATATCCGTCCCGAGCATCTGCGTGTGCCGGTCGAGGCCATGAAGGCCGCCGTCGACGAGCTCGATCCGGAAGTGCGCGCCGCCATCGAGGAATCCGTGCGCCGCTGCCGCGCCGTATCCGCATCCCAGGTGCCGGCCCCGTTCCACACCGACCTGGCCGAAGGCGCGCGCGTCGCCGAACGTTGGATTCCGGTGCAGCGCGTCGGCCTGTACGTGCCGGGAGGCAAGGCCGTCTACCCGAGCTCCGTCATCATGAACGTGGTGCCGGCGCAGGCCGCAGGCGTCGAATCGCTGGCCATCGCCACCCCGCCGAGCCGCAGCAACTCCGACGGCCTGCCGGACAAGACCATCCTCGCCACCTGCGCCATCCTCGGCGTGGACGAGGTGTACGCGGTCGGCGGCGCTCAGGCCATCGCCATGTTCGCTTACGGCGCCAAGGGCTCCGAACCGCAGGACGGCGAGATTCTGTGCGATCCGGTGGACAAGATCACCGGCCCGGGTAACATCTTCGTCGCCACCGCCAAGCGCATGGTCTCCGGCATCGTCGGCATCGACGCCGTCGCCGGTCCGACCGAAATCGCCATCATCGCCGACAAGGGTGCCAACCCAAGCTGGCTCGCCGCCGATCTGATCGGCCAGGCTGAACATGACGAGCTCGCCGGTTCCGTGCTTATCACCGACAGCGAAGACATCGCCGACAAGGTGCAGGAGAACCTCAAGTACCGCGTGCCTCGCACCGAGCACGCCGAGCGCGTCAACACGTCGCTGCGCGGCCGCCAGTCCGGCATCATCCTCACAGACGGCATCGAACAGTCCATCGACGCGGCCAACGCGTACGCGGCCGAACACCTTGAAGTGCAGACCGCTGATCCGGATGCCGTGATCGCCAAGATCCGCAACGCCGGCGCCATCTTCCGTGGCCCGTACTCCCCGGTTCCGCTGGGCGACTACATGTCCGGTTCCAACCACGTGCTGCCGACCTCCGGCACCGCGCGCTTCGCCGCCGGCCTCGGCGTGCACACCTTCATGAAGCCGGTCGAAGTCATCGAATACGACGAGCAGGGACTGAAGACCCTCGCCGCCCGTGTGAACGCCTTCGCCGTCTCCGAAGATCTGCCGGCACACGGCGAATGCGTGCTGAGCCGCTTCATCGACGACCCGTACAACAAGGCGACCATCAAGGAACAGGAAGAGCAGGCCGGCCTCCGATGAGCGAGACTTCCAGCAACGCGATTCCGGCATATCTGCCGCTGCGCAACGACCTGATCGGCGAAGAACCGTACGGCGCGCCGCAGCTCGACGTGCCGGTGTGCCTCAACGTCAACGAGAATCCGTACGCGCCCGAACCGGCCGTGGTGGAAACCATCGCCCAGCGTGTCAAGGAGATCGCCCCGACGCTCAACCGTTATCCGGACCGCGAGCACATCGAACTGCGCAAGGCGTTCTCCACATATCTGGAACGCGAATCGGGCGTGAAGCTCAGCGTCGACCAGTTGTGGGGCGCCAACGGCTCCAACGAGATCATGCTGCAGCTGTTCCAGGCGTTCGGCGGCCCCGGCCGCATCGCGCTCGGCTGCGATCCGACGTACTCCATGTATCCGGAATACGCGCGCGACACGTTCACCACGTGGAAGCTTGCGCATCGTAACGCCGACTTCACGCTTGACGTGGACGCCACCATCAAGGCGATCGAAGACGTCAAGCCGGCCATGATCGTGCTCACCAGCCCGAACAATCCGACCGGCACCCCGCTCAAGCCGGAAGATCTGAAGCGCGTGCTCGAAGCCGCCCGTACCGCCGAAGTGGCAGGCGCCGCCGAAGGCGTGCATCCGGTGGTCGTGGTGGACGAGGCGTACATCGAATTCCGAGATCCGGGCACGCCCACCGCGCTGGAACTCATCGGCGAATACGAAAACCTCGCCGTCAGCCGCACCATGAGCAAGGCGTTCGCCTTCGCCGGCGCACGCGTCGGCTACCTGGCCGCCAACAAGGGCATCATCGACTGCGTGCGCATCGTGCGCATGCCGTACCACCTGTCCGCCGTCACCCAGGCCGCCGCCCTCGCCGCGTTCGAACACACCGACGAACAGCTGAGCCGCGTGGCGCACCTGCGCGAAACCCGCAACGCCACCTCCGCATGGCTCAAGGAGCAGACCTACAAGGGCCAGCCGCTCGAAGTGGCCGAAACCCAGTCGAACTTCATTCTCTTCGGCGGCCATTTCGACGACCGCGACCGCATCTTCGACGAACTGTTGAAGCGCGGCGTGCTCATCCGCGTCGTCGGTCCGGAAGGCTGGATGCGAGTGTGCATGGGCACCGACGAGGAAATGGCACGGTTCCGTGAGGCGTTGGTCGAAGTGCTGCGCATCGTGGAACAGGGCTGAACAAGCCGGAACGCAAGCTGGGATACTGTCCGGAACGGAAGTTCGTGACAGTATTCGGCAATAAGCTTGAAACAGAACAGAATCGCGGTGGCTGCGGAAGACGCAACCACCGCAATCGCAATATCGTAGCTGTAATATCGCAACTGCAACATCGCAAAAGGAGTCGCAACATGGCACGTACTGCAACCATCGTTCGTGAAACCAGCGAATCCAAGGTGGAGCTGAGTCTCAACCTCGACGGAACCGGCAAAACCGACATCGACACATCCGTGCCGTTCTACAATCACATGATGACGGCGCTCGGCAAGCATTCGCTGATCGACCTGAAAATCAAAGCCGCCGGGGACACCGACATCGACGCGCACCACACCGTCGAAGACATCGCCATCGTATTCGGCGAGGCTCTGAAGCAGGCCCTCGGAGACAAGCGTGGCATCCGCCGTTTCGCCGACGCCACCGTGCCGCTCGACGAGGCACTCGCCAAAGCCGTCGTCGACATTTCCGGCCGCCCGTACTGCGTGTGCACCGGAGAGCCGGAAGGCTTCGAATACTGCATGATTGGCGGGCATTTTACCGGTTCGCTCGTTCGCCACGTCATGGAATCCATCGCCATGCATGCCGGCATCTGCCTGCACCTGCACGTGATTTCCGGCCGCGACCCGCACCACATCGCCGAAGCCGAATTCAAGGCTTTGGCCCGCGCATTGCGTTTCGCCATCGAACCCGATCCGCGCGTCGACGGCATTCCCAGCACGAAGGGCGCGCTGTGATGTCCGACGACAAGGACGATTTGAACGGTTTCGACGGCTTGGGGAAGACCAACGACGACGGCATGCATTTCAGCGAAGAGGAGCTGGAAGCGGCCATGGCCGGCTTCGAAAAGGAATTCCAGGACGAGGAAGCTGCCCAACAGAACGATGCTCCCGCGCAGGTGCCATTCGATCAGCCGGATGAGACGGTTAATTCCGATGCGTCTTCCGACGAATCGCAGGACGGCCTGCAATCGAAGGAAGCCGACGCGGTACTGTCCGAAGCCGAGAACTCGCTGTCATTCGACGACGAGTTGCAGGGACTGCTGGGCAACCGTGCGAAAGTCGCGGTGATCATCACCCGACTTGCCTCCGCACGCCTGTTCGCCGCATTCTGCCAACTGTCCGACATCTCCGCGCAATGCCTCGCCTCACCGCAAGGCGCGGTCGCTGTATTACGCAATCTCGACGGCGATGGCCCGGAAGCGGCCATCAAAGATCTGACCACCGTGGTCTCCGGCATGCCTGCCGTCCTCGCGATCAACCGTGCGGACAAGCTCGAGGCGACGATGTACCTGCAAGGCAAGGTCGGCCAGACGTTCGCGCCACCGGTGCTGCTCACCTCCACCGCGCCGTTCGTCGAAGACCTGCTGCTGGGCATCACCGACGTTCAGGGGGTGCGTGATTCCGGCGTGGAAACCGTCGATTCCGCAAGCCTGACCCGTGATGACGCCATGAAGATCCTCGCCGAGCACACGCGATTCGGTCGTGGTTCGTCAAGCATCGAATAAGTTTTTCCCCGAAGGATGGATTCTTCGGCAAGCAAAAGAAGGAGAGCGCCCATGACTTCCGTGGTGGTGTTCGATTACGGTTTCGGCAACGTGCGTTCCATGGTGCGCGCGCTGGCCAATCTCGACCTCGACGTGACCCTCACGTCCGACCATCGTCAGGCTCTGGAAGCCGACGGACTGGTGGTGCCGGGTGTGGGCGCGTTCGGCGCATGCATGGAAGGACTGAAAAGCGTCGGCGGAGACAGGGTCATCAAAGACCGTCTGCGCGCCGGCCGCCCGGTGCTCGGCGTCTGCGTGGGCGAGCAGATCATGTTCGAACGTGGCATGGAACATGGCGACGGCACGCCCGGTCTCGGTCTGATCAAGGGCGATGTCGAGCTGCTCGACGCCGACGTGGTGCCGCACATGGGTTGGAACACCGTCGAAGCGCCGGAAGGTTCCGTGCTGCTCAAGGGCGTGGAGAACGAACGATTCTATTTCGTGCACTCCTTTGCCGCGATGAGCGCTTCGCCTGCCGACACCTCCGCCGACCAGCTGGACTTCGGCGACGCGGAAGAGCATGTGACGTGGTGCACCTACGGGCGCAGCCGATTCGTGGCCGCCTACGAACGTGGACCGTTGTTCGCCACGCAGTTCCATCCGGAGAAATCCGCCGAAGCCGGCGCGCAGCTGCTGCGTAACTGGGTTGCGACGTTCTGAACGCGGATTCGCGCAAGGCAATCGCAACAATCGCAAAATCGTAAATTCAAATCGGTAATCGCAAGATCCGTTGAACGGCCGAAAACCGTTCAACGCAACGAAAGGTATGACATGTCTTTGACGCTGCTTCCCGCCGTCGACGTCCGTGATGGCAAGGCCGTGCGCCTGCGCCAAGGCGAATCCGGCTCCGAAACCGACTACGGCTCCCCGCTGGAAGCCGCCCGCACGTGGGTGGAATCGGGTGCGGAATGGATCCACCTCGTCGATCTCGACGCCGCATTCGGCACCGGCAACAACCGTGACCAGCTGCGCGCCATCGTCAAGGAACTGGGCGACAAGGTCAACATCGAAATGTCCGGCGGCGTGCGCGACGACGCCTCGCTCGACGCGGCGCTCGAAGCCGGCGCGGCCCGCGTGAACATCGGCACCGCGGCTCTGGAGAACCCCGACTGGACCGCTTCCGTCATCAAGAAGTACGGCGACCGTGTGGCCGTCGGCCTTGACGTGCGCGGCCACACCCTCGCGGCCCGCGGCTGGGTGAAGGAAGGTGGCGACCTGTTCGAGACCATGAAGTTCCTCGACTCCGTCGGCTGCTCCCGTTACGTGGTCACCGACGTGGCACGCGACGGCATGATGAGCGGCCCGAACATCGAGCTGCTGCGCGAAGTGGCGTCCCGCACCGACGCGAAGGTCACCGCATCCGGTGGCATCTCCAAGCTCGACGACCTGCGCAACATCAAGGAGCTCGCCGAACTGGGCGTGGACGCCGCGATTCTCGGCAAATCGCTGTACGCGCGCGCCTTCACGCTGGAGGAAGCCCTCGAAGTCGCACGCTGACATGTCGCGACACGGCATGTGTTAACGACGTTCGTAACATGCGCATGGAACGATTGGACACTATGGATAAACAGCAAGAGTTTGCTTTGCGCACGGTCGAGGAACGCGACGTGCGCTTCATTCGTCTATGGTTCACGGATGTGTTGGGAACACTGAAGTCCGTGGCCATCGCGCCGGCGGAACTGGAAGCCGCATTCGAGGAAGGGCTCGGATTCGACGGTTCCGCCGTGGAAGGCCTCACCCGCGTGTCCGAAGACGATATGATCGTCAAGCCCGATCCGTCGACGTTCCAGATTCTTCCGTGGCGCGGAGGCCCGCAGGGCACCGCGCGCATGTTCTGCGACGTGCTCACGCCTGATGGTGAGCCGTCCTTGGGTGACCCGCGCCACGTGCTCAAGCAAGCGCTGGCCAAGGCCAAGGAGAAGGGTTTCACCTTCTACGTGCATCCGGAGATTGAATTCTATCTGTTTGAAAAGCAGGATGACTGGGCGCAGACTCCGAAGCCGATCGATGAGGGCGGCTACTTCGACCATGTGCCGCGCAGCCCCGGCATGGACTTCCGCCGCGCCACCGTCAACATGCTCGAGCAGATGGGCATCTCGGTGGAGTACTCGCACCACGAGGCGGGGCCAGGCCAGAACGAGATCGATCTGCGATATGCGGACGCGCTCACCACGGCCGACAACATCATGACCTTCCGCACCGTCGTCAAGGAGATTTCGCTGGAGCGAGGCATCCATGCCAGCTTCATGCCGAAGCCTCTCGCCGACGCTCCGGGCTCCGGCATGCACACGCACTTGAGCCTGTTCGAAGGTGACGCCAACGCGTTCTACGAGGCCGGGCAGGAATTCAACATGTCCGTCACCGCACGACAGTTCGCGGCCGGCATCCTGCACCATGCGGCTGAGATTTGCGCTGTCACCGACCAGTACGTCAACTCCTACAAGCGTCTGTGGGGCGGTGCCGAGGCGCCGAGCTATATCTGCTGGGGCCATAACAACCGTTCCGCGTTGCTGCGCATCCCGCAGTACAAGCCAGGTAAGGGCAACTCCGCCCGTATGGAATTCCGCGCGTTGGACCCGGTCGCCAATCCGTACCTCGCATACTCCGTGCTGCTGGCCGCCGGACTCGATGGCATCGACAAGCAGATGCAGCTGGGCGAGCCCACCAGCGACGACGTGTGGGAGCTCACCGACGCCGAACGCCAGGCCATGGGCATCCAGCCGCTGCCGGAATCGCTTGACGAGGCTCTGAAGATCATGGAGAAATCCGACTTCGTGGCGGATGTGCTCGGCGAGCATGCGTTCGAATACTTCCTGCGCAACAAGCATCAGGAATGGGATGAGTACCGCAAGCAGGTCACCCCGTTCGAGCTGAAGAAGTATCTGCCGAAGCTGTGATCGCGGACCATCGATAGAAAAAACGTCATACACGAGGCCGCCGTCCGGAACATAAACCGGGCGGCGGCCTTGCTCGTGCGTTTCGCACACGTCTATGGCGGAAAGGCCACGGGGAATCGGTGTCGGACTGGTCGAGGATATGCTCGAACGGCATATCCTCATTGGGATGCATCAGCCTCGCGGGCTGCCGAACATCGAATGGTAGATAATCGCGAAATTGCGGTTGCCGTATGACGAGCAGGAATCGCCTTCACCGGCCCCCGCTTCGAGCGCCGCGGCATTCGGCTGATACGGGGTGTATATGTACAGCAGCGCGGTCGCTCGGTTCTCGATGTACACGTTGCTGCCGCCGCAGCTGGCATTTGGATTGTACTGGATGTAATTGAGCCGTCCGGCATGGTAGCCGTAGCGTCCCTCGTGCCGAAGATAGTACTGGTACCGTTTGGCCGCGCCGTACACCTGTTTGAAGAAGCCGGCATAGGTGGGGTCGCAGTTCGCATCATCCGGGCAGCTCAGGCCCATCGCCGCTTTGAATTGGAAATCGTTTGGATTGGTGGCCGTGAGCAGATGCTGCTCCTTTTGCAACACGGTGAGCAGCACCTTCTGGCTGATGCCGCATGCCTTGCCCGCCTTGTAGACAATCGCCGCCGCGCTTTCGTTCGGGCCACCATCATAAGCCTGGCAATATTCGTCCGCGGACTGCGATTCGGTGCTGAACGTCATGGACTTCAGGCATCGTTCGCCACTGCAGGCCACGCCCTGCTGTTCGATGATGGTGCTGACCTGCTGCTCGCTCAACGCATTGCCGTTGAAGAACGTGCCGTCGGAAATGATGTTGCCGGGATTGAAGTCGTATTGCGACTGCGACTGGCTTTGCGCGGTGAGCGCCTCGTTCACCTGCACGCGCCAGCCGATGAAGCGCACCGCCCCCACGATGATGGCGATCGCCGCGATCGCTGCCACGGTCGCGGTGGCGACCATGCCGATGCGTGCGATGGGATTCGCCTTCCGCCACATGGTGCGGAGATTCTTGAGATTGAGGGGCTTGCGATTGCGGGTTTTCCGTGCTTTGCGCGTGCTGTTCGTCTTGCGTGTCATCGTGCGTCATATTGTATCGCGCATGGCATAATGTTGCCTCGGATTGGTTACGTCAATCGATTGATGTCCCGGTGTGGAAGGGAGATGCGGCATGGCAAAGGAACGGTTCTTCAATCTTCCGGTGCTTATCCTGATCGCCTCGAGTTTCATGCTTGGCATGAGTGAATTCATCGTGGTGGGCATCCTGCCCGACATCGCAGCCGATCTGAAGATATCGGAGGTGACGGTCGGCAATCTGGTGTCCCTGTTCGCCTTCGTGTATGCGCCCGTCACCCCGCTCGGATCCGCGCTGTCGGCACGGTTCCCGCGATTCGCTACGCATCTGACGCTGATCGGCATATTCCTCGCAGGCAACATCCTATGCGCGTTCGCGCCCAACTACGTGGTTCTGGTGGTGGCGCGCATCATGATCGCCTTGGTATCCGGAACGTTGGTGGCTGTGGCTATGACGTACGCGCCCGATGTGACAACGGACAGATTCCGTACGAAATTCATCGCATGGGTGTTCTCCGGCTTCTCCATCGCATCCGTGGTGGGCGTGCCGGTCGGCACATGGGTGGCCAACACGTTCGGTTGGCGTTGGGCGTTCCATATGATCAATGTGCTCACCATCGTTCTCATCATCGGCATGGTCATGGTGCTGCCGCGCAACAGCCACATCGTGAAGATCGGATTCCTGCCGCAGTTCCGCCTGTTCTTCGACCGCCGCATCCAGTTGGGCGTGCTCGACGTGGTGTGCGGCGCGGCCGCCAGCTACGTGTTCTACACATACCTGACTCCGATCATGCGCGATGAAGTGCATGTGCCTGAACAGTACTTGAGTGTCGGACTGGTGATCTTCGGCGCGGCCTGCCTGTGGAGCAACCTGTATGGCGGCAAGCTCGCGGACCGGGGCAGGGGAGTGGAGCCGCTGACGCACATCCGTCCCATCTACTGCGCCCATGCGGTGCTCATGGCGTCGCTTGTCGTGGCGCATTGGGTACCGGTATACGGCGCGCTGCTGCTGGTGGTGCTCGGCATGTTCATGTACCTGCAAAATTCCGCGTCCCAAGTGCTGTATATGGACGTCGCCTCGCAGTCGCATCCCGGATCGTTGAACCTGGCCGCGTCGCTCAACTCCATGTCGTTCAACATCGGCATCGCGATCGGTTCCGCGGTCGGAGGTCTAATCAACGGCCATTTCGGACTGATGTGGCTCGGCCCCGTCGGCGCGCTGTTCCTGGTATGCGCCATCGCCATCACCACGTTCCTGCGCCCGTTCGTCGCGCAGGAACGAGACTTCTATGCTGATATATGACGGGGAACACGGTGGTCAGCCGAGCGGCTTCCACTGATCGGTGTCATTGACGTCCCCGAACGACGCGCCGTTCGCCACCCAACAGCTTTGCATTTCCGCGTTTGAGAAATCCACTGTGGTGGGCTGGTTTTTGGCGTGCGCGTCCAAATCCTTCTTGTACGCTTCCTTGTCGTAGTTTTTCGGCACGATACCGGCCTTATGCAGGCAATCGACCATGGCCTGGTCGCCATCGGAAAGCATGCCGGGATTGCCGATCTGCATCTGGTATACACCGGTCACCGCAATGACTTCAGTGTTATAGCATTTGTTCTCATCCTCGTTGAACTTCTTGCGCTGTTGGTCGCTCATGCCGGTGGTATCCCGCATGGCGATCATGTACAGGCCATTGGAGAACTGCCTGAGCACCGGTGTCGTATACCCATAGCCGGTCACGCACTGCTTGTAATTCGACCAGGCAAGCTCGTAATCCGGTTTCGATACGCTTCCCGACTTCCTGGAACGTTTCAGAATCGTCTTCTGAGCGTCGCTCATGGGATACTTGGTATCGGGTTTGGCGTCCAAATCAAGAAGAAAATCGATGTAATCCGGTATCGAATTCGCGATTTTGGATTTGGATGTGTCGCTGCCGGCACTTCCGGTCGGCTGTTTCGTATCCTGCTGGTCGACAGCCACCCCACAGCCCGCGCAGCCGATAAGAGTTATGCCTACCAAGCATGTGGTGATGTTTCTCAACACATGGACTATTCCATTCCGCATGGTGATCGAGCTTCCTAATACTGATAATATTCAACATAATCATTTTGAGTCAATGAAGAGCCTCCGCTGACTGAGGCGGAGCAATGTTGCTTAGCGAGCGCTCTGCTTGTCTGCGAATGTTGCGTCCTATCTTGCTGTGCGTAGCAATATTGGTTATGGTAATCGGTTTGAGTCCTTACATATGAACTTGTCGGTTGCACACTCCATTCAACATGATAAGGGCCCTCGCTATATGAGCCACTGGTGACAGGGTACCGACATACAGCACTCGCCACGGCAGTGGCGCCGAAGCATATTCCGACAGCTGCTATTGATGCGGCAATTGTTTTCGCTAATTTATTGTGTTTCATCCAGGACATCATCGTCCACCTTTCATCATCATATCGAACTGCCTTGGCCCGGTGATTCATATGATATGAGTTGTTTTACGGGGTTATTGCGAACGATCTACTCAATATGAGTAAGGGGTGGTGATGAAATGATGTATTGTATTGCGGCAGGGGGATGTTTCCCGGGGGGAAGGAGCGTTGTACCATGACGGGGAAAACGGTTGGTGGTCCGAAGATATTGCTTGTTGACGATGACAAAATCGTCATCGAGGCGCTGACTGACCTATTCAAGCGGATTCTTCCGGCGGTGGGTATCGTCGATTCGGCTACCAGCGGCGTTGAGGCTTTGGAATTGTTTGCATCAAATGCCGACCAATATGCTCTTGTGCTGCTTGATATGTCGTTGGAAGGTATGCAAGGCCCGGAAGTCTGCCGTCGCATGCGGTTGATGGACTGTTCCACGCCGATTCTCGGCATGACCAGCTTCAGTCTGAACCGGTATCGCGTGCCGCTGGCGGCGGCTGGCGCGCAGGGGCTTGTCGGTAAAGGTGACGAGACGCAGCTCGAACAAGCCGTCTCCCGTGTCCTTTCAGGATGTTTCCTGCCCGGTTTTGAAACTCCGATGGCGGCTTATGCGAAGCTGAAATGCGATACTCAAGCGGAGTCCACGCTCACCAACATGCAGGAAACCATCATGAATCTGTGCGCGAACGAGTATCTGACGGATGGAGAGATAGCCGAACGGCTCGGCATATCCATCGCCACCGTGCGCAAGCACATGCAGAACATCGTCAAACGACTGAACTGCCGTACGCAACGGCAAGCCATCATCACATGGCTGAAACGTGGGAACGGGCGCTGACATGACCGAAAAGAACGGAGCGTTCCGGTTGTCGGATATGCCGCGAATCAAACATCCGTTCCGTCTTGCGGCCATCATGACGTGCGAACTTCTGATGGTCTATGAGGCGGTGTGCCACCCCGGTTCGCCAATGGCATTGATGTTTACCGTCATGCAGATTATGCTGACCGGTCTCGCCTATTTCTGGTCCCGTGCGCGCGTCCGTATGCCTATCATAAGGATGTGATCGGCCGGTTGATTGGCGAGGTGTACGCGAACGTTTCGCGTCATGCGCCTTCCGGAGGCAAGTACGAGGTGTCGGTTCTGGTGAAGACGATTCCTTGGAAATCACTGAAGTGAATGATATGGGTGCCTGGCATTCCGGCAGCCTGCCCGGCGGCCATGGTCTCAGACAGTTCGCGGCTGAAATCGAGCATATCGGAGGAAGTCTTTCCACCGATTGCGAGAACGGCATATGGATGTTCCACGCGCGCATTCCGTTTGACTGATGGCTTTCCGGCGCGGAGAACGGGGTAAATGCAACGAGCCGGTGGATGATGCTGGGGAACACCTGGTTCCACATACCCATATTGGGTATGCCGCGCGTGACGGCAGGTCTTGGGGGTCTAGACTAGGGGATAAAGCGGGTCATGGCGGCCTGACGGCTGCGTCGTTTGTGAGGGGGCTGATGACGATGTCGAGGAAAACGGGCATGCGTGGCAAAGCTATTGCCGTCATATGCTGTCTCGCTTTGCTTGTCGGCTGCACGGGCTGCGGGGCACTGAAAGAAGGCTTGCGACGGGAGCGTCAATCCCAGCAGGGTCAATCATCGCAACAGGGTGAACGAATCGCGTCGTCGCTGAAGGATTATGCGCGATCGTTGTTGGATTCCGACGGCGGCAAAATATCCGATCAGCAGAAGTCTGCACTGGAGAAGGCCGCTTCGGGCGGAAAGGTGAGTCAGGCCGACTACGAACGCGCATGGGCGGATTACAAGCAGTGCATCATAGACAAAGGCTATGCCGAGCCGACGTTCGACAAGTACGACAACGGCATTTACGCTCTGCCCTCGTACAACACCGATGGTGCCAGCAAAGAGGCGATCCGCAAACTCAATGACGATCTGACATCCTGCAGTATGCTGCATGTCACGGATATCAACACCGTGTACAGGCTCCAGTTGGGCAATCCGAAGCTGCTGCTCAATGACAAGGAGGTGGCGGCCGACTGTCTGCGCAAGGAAGGCATAAAGCCCAAAGACTACATCGCCGATAAGCTGGAGAAGGATTTGGAATCCGGAGAAAGCGCAGGACTGCGCGATAACAGGAAGGCGCTGACCTGCTTGGTGACGGCCGGAGTGAACGTGACCGCCTCGGATGAGACGGTCTGGTATCCGCTGAAGTAGTCTGATGCGCGAAGGGGCTCATATGCGAGTGGTTGTGGAAGGGCTGGCCCACCGGTTCCCGGGGACAGACCTGCTGTTCGAGCATCTTGATTTCGTGGCGGAACCTGGCTCCACCATCGCGGTATGCGGACCATCCGGTTGTGGTAAATCGACATTGCTGTCGATTCTCGCCGGTTGGGAGAAACCATATGCCGGAACCGTAACCCGTGAAGGCGTGAACCGTGTGGGATGGGTGTTTCAAAACCCGTACGGTGTGGCGGAACGCACCGCGCTCGACCACGTGGTGTTCCCGCTGCTCGCCAAAGGCATGCGGCGCAAGGAAGCGGAGCTCAAAGCCTTGGAAGCCATGGGGCTGTTCGACCTCGAATACGCGGCCGACCGCCGGTTCTCCGACCTCTCCGGCGGCGAGGCGCAACGTCTCATGCTGGCACGTGCCGTCTGCTCCAAACCCGACATGCTGCTCGTGGACGAGCCGACCGCTCAATTGGATACGCGCACCGCGCATTCCGTCAGCCATGTGCTGAACAACCTTTCCGGCCAAGGCATGATCGTGCTCGTGGCCACACACGATCCCGACACCCGCGACGCCTGCGACCGTGTGCTCGACCTCGCCGACTACGCGCCAGGCGGCAGCAAATCGCAGGAACCGGAATTGGAAGAATAGACGAATAGAAAGGCATCGATTCATGGGAAAGAAGCAACGGGGCACTAAAGTCATGAACAACGGTGCCAGACGCGGACGACTCGCATGGGCTTGGAGCCTGCTCGCCGTGGCAACCGCCATATGCGTGTCCGTGGGAGCATGCGCGCTGCTCTTGCCAGACCGCGCGCCGGCATTGCTCGGCTCGGCAGGGGAGACGACCACCGCGCCAGCCAGCGTGCAGGAATACTCCGGTAGCCAGCAAGTGACGGTTGTGCCCACCATCTCCACCGAACGTAATCTTCTCGGCAACGCCAACGGCACCGTCACCGCCGACTGGTCCGCAGACGGACTCGCCTCCGGCAAAGGCGCATACAAAGTCAACGACCGCGTGGTCGTGGCCTTGAACACCGCCACACCCCTATACCGTGACCTCAAAACCGGAGACAAGGGCGACGACGTGCTCGCACTGAACAACGAGCTGAGCCGACTCGGATACAACAGCGTGGCCGGTTCCGACACCTACTGGTGGGCAACATCCGACGGCTGGCGGCAACTCATGAACGACAACGGCAACCCCTCCGACGGCACGCTTGCGCTTGCCGACACCATGTGGATTCCTGAAAACGCAGTCGCGGTCGACGAGTGGACGGCCACCACAGGTTCCATGGTGACGGGCGGTACGGCAATCGGAAAAATACCGGGAGCGTTGACGAAACTCACCGTGAAAAACGGCGCGGCGGTAGGACAGGATCGCACTATAGGCATGTATGGCGTCAATGGAATATTGCCGGCCGATAACACGGAAATCACCGACGCCGAATTCCTGCGTAATGTGTCGGCAAGCGAAACGTTCCAGTCCATGGACATGCAGACCAAAAAGGCCGGTCTCGATGCCACCGTGGCATTGAAGGAACCATTACAGGTGCTGCGTGTGCCGGCGGGAGCGGTGTTCGGCATCGACGGCAGCAGCGGCTGCATCGTACCAAAATCCCGTAACACATCCAATACGCCGGCGAAGGTGACGATTGTGGGCAGCGAGCTGGGCGTGAGTCTGGTGCAGGTACAGGATGCCGACGCGTCCGCGATCGCCAACGTCGAAATCGGCAGCGGGCTCAACGGGCTGGTTTGCAAATAGTCGGCGGACGAATCGCAAGAAACCGTTGAACTTCGCCAAACAGTGTGAAAACCGCATGAAACCGCCAATAAGGAAGCGTATATGAGACTTGGATCGGTGCTTTCCGAAGCGCTGCGCAACATCGGCTCGGGCGTGAGCCGCGCGTTCGCCATGTTCCTCGCCGTGCTGCTCTCCGGAACGCTGCTGGGCGGATATGAGGCGATGACCGTGATCGACTTGGAATCGCAGGCCGTGCAGCGCATCAACGCGTACGCTGACGTCAACGCCATCGTCGGTGGAACGGTGGATGGCACCGCATGCGACCGGTTGTCCGACGCTGGCGATGGAATGACGGGCACCTTGGCTGGCGCGATGCGTGCCGGCAAACAGGTCGTGCCACTCGCGACACCCGGCAAGGACATCTCATCGTATGACGTGACACCCGGTATGATCCGGCTGATCGCCGGCAATGCCAAGGCCGACGTGTCCGGCGTATGGGTGCCGCGCGACGTGGCCAAGGACTTCGGGCTCGCCGTGGGCAGCGCATTGCAGACACGCGAAGGCACTACGCGTGTGGCTGGTGTGTTCGACTGGCCGAACGATGGGCGTGACACGCGTTTCGCCTACGCGTTCATCGTGCCGGTGTCGGCGAGCGCTTCGACGTTTGACGAATGCTGGGTCAAGCAGTGGCCGGTTGATGGGCAGACGGAGAATCTGCTGTATGCCACGTTGGTGGCGGGTTCCGGCTCGTCGAATGCGGGTGTGACGCAGGTGAATAAGGGGTTTGATGCGCATTATGACGCGCGTGCGTCGTATGTGAATCGTTCGACGCGGTGGATGCCGTGGGTGGGGTTGGCGATTGGCGTGTTGGTTGGTGTGTTTGGTGTGCGCCGGCGTAGGTTGGAGTATGCGGGTGCGTTGCATTCGGGGCAGTCGAAGGGTGCGCAGTTGCTGGGTATTGGTGTGGAGACCGGTGTTTGGGCCGGGCTGGCTACGTTTGCTTCGTGTGCGTTGTTGTTGGCGTATGCGGTGCGGATGAGCCGGTCCGATTGGGCGGCGGTGTTGGCGGCTGCGGTGCGTACGCCGTTGGCTGTGTTCGCCGGTGTGATGGTGGCGAGCCTGTTTGCGGGGTTGTTGATTCGGGAATCGCAGTTGTTCCGTTTCTTCAAGAAGCGTTGACGGGTTTGAAGAAACGGAACAATCCGTTGGGGTTTTGGCTGGTGGCTAGGCGATCGCCTTTTTGATGCGTTGCAGGCTGATCGGTTTCGGCGTGCCGAGTTCCTGCGCCCACAGGGACACGTAGAATTCCTCCAGCATCCAACGTACGGTTTCCGCCTGCTTCATCAGCGTTTCGTGGCGTGGGCCGGCTGGTTCACGTTGTGCTTTCGCCATGGTGTTGTCGGCGAGTTGTTTGGCTTCGTCGGCTTCCCAAGCCCATCGCACGTCGCGGTTCTTGTCGTTTTTCGCCTTGGTGAGGCGCAGCAGGTCGGCGTGCAGGTATCGTTCGATGGACGGCAATGCGTCCGGTGGCGTCTTGCCGATGAAACCGGGGAAGACGAGCGTGGCGATGTGCTCGCGGATCGACTGCAGCACGCTCAGCAGGGGCAGGTCGGCTTTGCCGGACACGGCTTTGTCGACTTCCGCATACCGTTTCAGTATGGCGATCACGTCATGCGCCACCGCATACACGGTGTCCTCGTACACTTCGCGCACGTCGAGCACTGCGTTGGCGAGCGCTTCGTCGTCGGGCAGCTGGTCGACGTTGGGCAGGAGTCGTTTGACGGCGGCCAATTGCAGGTCTTCGGTGAGTTCCTTCGTGGATTTGTAGGGGGCGGAGGCGAGCATGAGCGCTTCCGTGCCGAGCCAGCGTGAGGAGATGCGTTCACCGGGCAGGCGCAGTGTGTCGAGTGCACCTTGCCAGAGCATGGTGGCGCGTGCTTCGGTGGTTGCTCCCGCTTTGTTGAGCAGGTTGGCTTTTTCGACGATTTTGCCTTGGTCTCCGGCGTTTCGGGCTTGTTTCTCGACCATGTGGCGTGCGGAGGCTTTGGCTTGTTCTGCGAATTTGCGTTGCAGGTCGACGAGTGATTTGCCGGTGCCGAGTGTTTTGGCGGGGCCTCGCGCGTGCCGTCTGCCGTGCTGGTTCTTGCGGTTGGGTGGCAGCTGCTGTTCCACGGCGAAGGTCATGCGCAGGTATGGTGCGAGCTTGTTCCATAGTTCTCCGGTGAGGACTTCCGGGTGGATTTGCGCGCCGACGATGCTGATGGCCGCTTGGGTGAACGCGTGTGGCAGGTCGGGCCATGTGGCGACGCCATCCTCGTTTTCGGGGGCCAGGTTTGGTTTTTGCTGGCTTCCGGAGCCGGGTAGGTCGGGGTAGCGTTCATCGATCCAGGCGCGGATCCTGCGTGCCGTGTCCGGGGCGGGTACGAACTGTACGCGCAGGGTTTTCGGCAATGATTTGATCATGCCGATGATGAGCTCGTCCAGCAGTCCCGGCACGTTCCATGTGAACTGTTCCGGGGTCAGCCGCGACAGCGCCTTCAACGGCACGTGCACGGTGACGCCGTCGTTCGGGTCGTGCGGATCGTAGATGTAGCTCAACCTTAGGTCGATGGGGGAGCCGTCGGTGCCGAGCGTATGCCAATGGTCGGGATAGTCGTCCAAGGACACCGAATCGGAGTCGGCGAGGCGTTCCACCTTGTCCGGGTCGAAATCCAGCAGGTCGGGCTGCTCGTCGTGCCTTGTCTTCCACCATTTCGCCAGGTCGGCCACGCTGGTGACGGTGTTGGGGATGATGGCGTTGTAGAAGTCGAACAGGTCCTCGTCGCCGACGGTCTGCGCCACCTGGCGGGTGCGGCTCGCGTCGTCGGCCGCGTCTTCGAGGATGTCGCGGTTCCGTATGACGAAATCGTCGTAGGAGAACCGTTGCTGGATGTCGCCTTCCACCAGGCCTTGGCGGATGAGGAAGTCGCGTGCCTCGAGCGGGTTGATGCGTCCCCATTGCACGGTGCGGTCCTGCACGATCGGCAGGCCGTACAGGAGCACCTTCGCGCTCGCCACGGCCGAGCCACGCGAACCGGACCAGTGCGGATCGGCGTAGGTGGTGCGCGTCAACGCTCCGGCGAGCGGTTCGGCCCACGCTGGGTCGATTTCGGCGGAGTACCGCGCCCACAGCCGGCTTGTCTCCACCAGTTCGGTGCTCATCACCCATTGCGGGGTCGACTTGGCTACGGCGGAGGCGGGGAACAGGGCGAAATGCGTGCCGCGCGCGCCCTGATAGTCGTTCTTCGCCATCTTCTGCGCACGTTTCATCGCGCGTGCCCGTGCCGCTCCCTTGAGCCCGGCGAAATCGGAAGCCTTCGGCTCGCGCACGATCTGCATGCCCATCATGGACAGCAGGCCGGAAAGCATGGACGTGTGGATGCCCTGCGCGTCCCATGAGCAGCACAGCGAATGCGCTGCCTGCTGGTTGAGCGGTAGCTGGCGGATTTCCAACGGTGGGCGGGACACGGGAATCGGCTCGCCGAGCTTGAATGTGAACTCCCGGCACATTTCGCGCAGCTGGGCGACCAGATCCTTCCATTGGCGCATGCGCAGCCAACTCAAGTACTCGGTCTTGCAGATGCGGCGCAGTGCGGAATTGCTTGGTTCGCCATCAGCTTGGAACACGCGGTCCCACAGGTTCAACGCGGTCAGGAAGTCACTGGTCGGGTCCGCATACCGGTTGTGGATGCGGTCCGCCTCCTCACGGTTCTCATCGGGACGTTCGCGCGGATCCTGCAGGCTGAGGAACGCCACGACCACCAATACGGCGGCCAGTGTGTTCGGCGTGGTTGACTTCGCGGCCTCGATGATCATGCGGCCCAAACGCACGTCGATCGGGATGCGCGCCAGCATGCGGCCCGTATGCGTCAACACCACTTCGCCATGCTTGCGGGCGATGGCCTTCAGTTCGGTCAGCTCGTTGAAACCATCGGACACGGCCTTCATATCCGGCGGGTCGATGAAACCGAAATCCGTCACATCCCGCGCGGTGCGCGCCACGCCCACCGACAGCATGTGCAGGACGACCGCGCCCAAGGACGTGCGTAGGATCTCCGGCTCCGTGAATTCGGGACGCGTCTCGAAATCCTCACGTGAGTACAGGCGGATCGCGATGCCGTCGGCGATACGGCCGCAGCGGCCCGAACGTTGGTTCGCGCTCGCCTGGCTGATTGGTTCGATCGGCAGCCGCTGCACCTTCGCCGTCTTCGAATAACGGGAGATGCGCGCCGTGCCCGGATCGACCACATAGCGGATGCCCGGCACCGTCAACGACGTTTCGGCCACGTTCGTGGCGATCACGATGCGCTGATGCTCGTGCGGCTCGAACACCTTATGCTGCTCCTTCGAGGAGAGCCTGGCGAACAGGGGCACGATCTCGATTGCGTCGGGGCGGCGCATGTCCGCCGCGCGCGGTCCGTAATGGCGGCGCAGCGCGTTTTCGAATTCGTGGATGTCGCGCTCGCCGGAGGCGAACACGAGGATGTCGCGTGGCCCGCGGTCGTGGCTTGAATGGATGACCAGTTCGGCGCAGGCGCGTGCCACGGCGGTGGGCATGTCCACGTTCGTATCGCGTGAATCGCGGCCATCCCTACCATCCGGCGCTGCGGACAGGCTCTCGTAGTCAGCGTCTCCCGGCATCGCGCCGGTTTCGAAGCCCGGCACGGAGCGCATCAGCGCCGGCGCGGTACCCAACGGCTCGTACACGATCTGCACGGGGTAGGTGCGTCCCGACACTTCGATCACCGGCACTTTCGTATGCAGCGCGTGTTCGAAATGCTCCTGGAACTTCACCGAATCGATGGTGGCGGACGTGATGACGAGCTTCAGATCGCGTCGTTTCGGCAGCAACGCGGTCAGATAGCCGAGCAGGAAGTCGATGTTCAGGCTGCGCTCATGCGCCTCGTCGATGACGATCGTGTCGTACTGCATGAGCTTGGGATCGCGTTGGATCTGCGCCAGCAGAATACCGTCCGTCACGACGCGCAGGCGCGTCTTCGGCGAGCTTTCGTCCGTGAAACGCACCTGATAGCCGACTTCCTCACCCAACGTCACGCCCATTTCGCTGGCGATTCGTTCGGCGACGGTACGTGCGGCAAGCCTGCGCGGCTGCGTGTGCACGATCTGCCTGCCGTGCGAACCGCGCCCCAGCTCAAGCAGGATCTTCGGCAGCTGCGTGGTCTTGCCGGAACCCGTCTGTCCGGAGACGATCACCACCTGGCTCGACTTGACGGCTTCGGCGATTTCGTCGCGAGCCGCGGAAACCGGCAGTTCGGAAGGATATTCGAATCTCATGCCCTCACAACCTCGATGACGCGGAAGCCTTTCGAACTCGCGTACTTGCCCACTTCAAACCCGTCGCCCAACTGCGTGGCGAGCCACGGAATCAGCGAATCGGAACCCAGATTCCTCTGCACCACCAGATAGGCGGCACCGCCCGCGTTAAGCCGCGGCAGCCACGTCATCAGCAGCTCGTGCAGAGCCTCCTTGCCGACGCGGATCGGCGGATTCGACCAGATCAGATCGAACGTGAGAACGGCCGGAACCTGCTCGGCGGTGACGGCATGGATATTGCCCATGCCGTTCAACTCGGCGTTGCGGCGCGTGAGCTCAAGCGCGCGTTCGTTCACATCCAACGCCCAGATATCGGCCTTGGGCGATTCGAAACCCAACGTCAGCGCGATCGGACCCCAACCGCAGCCCAGATCAAGGAACGTGCCCTCCTCCGGCGGTTCCGGCGCCTGGCGAAGCAGCACCGACGTGCCCAAATCCACACGATTGCCGGAAAACACGCCGTTCGACACTTCCACATCCGCCTCATTGCCACGCAACGTGACATGCAGCTTCCTGCGCACGTCCTTCGACTGCGGTTCCGCCGCGAAATACTGCTCGGCCTGTGCCATGCTCTCTCCTTGCAAACGTTCGTCCTCCGGCATCCGCGCGGTAATCGCGTCCACGTGGCGAAAACGGTGATGCCCATGTCTCTAGACAATGATGATAATAAAGACACCATAGTTTAACCGTGAGAGGTGCCATTGAGCCAAGAGAACGATATCGAGCAGAGCATGACCGCAGGCGACGTCGGGGGAGTGCTCGCCGACCAATCCGACGTGCTGCTTGATACCGACGGCGGGGAACACTTTCGCGAAACCCACGACGAACAGTGGCAGGAACGCGAATCCCGCAACGCATTGAAGCATGTGGCGGGTCTGGGCGAGATCCAGGACGTCACCGAAGTCGAATACCGTAAAGTCAGGCTCGAACGCGTCGTGCTCGTAGGCGTATGGTCCAGCCGCGAGACCACGCAGGCCGCGGCCGAGGAATCGCTCCGAGAACTCGCCGCGCTCGCCGAAACCGCGGGCGCCGTGGTGTGCGACGGTCTGCTGCAGCATCGCATCAAGCCGGATGCGGCCACATACGTGGGTTCCGGCAAGGCGCGCGAACTGGCCGGCATCGTGGCGCAGGACGAGGCGGACACCATCGTCGTCGACGATGATCTGCCGCCGAGCCAACGACGCGCATTGGAAGACGCCACCAAAGTGAAGGTGGTCGACCGCACCGCCGTCATCCTCGACATCTTCGCACAGCATGCGACTTCGCGCGAAGGCAAGGCGCAGGTGGAGCTGGCACAGCTCGAATACATGCTGCCGCGACTGCGCGGCTGGGGCGGGTCGCTGTCGCGTCAGGCGGGCGGCCGCGCGGCAGGCGACGCGGGCATCGGCTCGCGTGGTCCGGGTGAGACGAAAATCGAAATGGACCGTCGCGTGATCCGCAGCAGAATCGCCAAACTACGCCGGCAGATCGCACAGATGGCGCCCGCGCGTGACGTCAAACGTGGCGCGCGCCGTCGCTTCGGCCTGCCGACCGTCGCCGTGGTCGGCTATACGAACGCCGGCAAATCGTCGTTGACCAACCGGCTGACCGGTTCCGCGGAACTGGTGGAGAACGCGCTGTTCGCCACTTTGGATACCGCCGTACGCCGTGCGAAAGCCAAGGACGGGCGACTGTACGCGTATGTGGACACCGTCGGTTTCGTGCGCCGCCTGCCAACGCAGCTCATCGAAGCGTTCAAATCCACGTTGGAGGAAGTCGCCGACGCCGACCTGATCGTGCACGTGGTCGACGGCTCGCATCCCGACCCGTTCTCCCAGATCGACGCCGTCAACGACGTGCTGTCCGACATCGACGGCGTCGAGACGATCCCCACGATCGTGGCGTTCAACAAAGCCGACCGTATGGACGAGGCCGCACGCGAACGTATCGAGGCGCTGATGCCGGAAGCGCACATCGTCTCCGCGTTTTCAGGGGAGGGCGTCGACGCACTGCGCGAGCACGTGGAATCGATGCTGCCCACGCCGAACGTGCACGTCGAGGCGCTGCTGCCGTACACAGCCGGCTCGCTCATGTCCCGCGTGCGCGAATACGGCAAGGTGATCAACGTCGAATACCGCGACGACGGCATGATGCTCGAAGCGGAGGTCGACGACCAGCTGGCCGCGCAGATCGTGGAGCAGGCCATCGACTGAGCTTCCGCGCAAGCCGTTCCCGATGACGTTTACCGGAGCGGCCGTGCAAACGCTGCAACGGATTGCAACAGCTGCATTTCAACGGGCGCAGTGTATGTGAGCGCTCACAAAAGCTGTGACGAAAATCACTTTTCAGTGGTTGCAAATCATGCGGATTCACGGCGAAACGTCATGCTGTATGGATAAAGTAGGGTTGAAATCGAAAGAAAATACCCTGCCACAACGCGGGACGTTCTTCTTGCTCAAAGAGAGGTAAAGCACATGGTGGATTCACCAATCAAGCCCACAAAGCTCGCTATCGTCGGTGCCGGCGCAGTCGGCTCCACTCTCGCTTTCGCTGCTGCTCAGCGTGGCGTCGCACGTGAGATCGTGCTCGAAGACATCGCCAAGGAACGCGTCGAGGCCGAAGTGCTCGACATGCAGCACGGCTCCAGCTTCTATCCGACCGTGACCATCGATGGCTCCGACGATCCGGAGATCTGCCGTGACGCCGACATGATCGTCATCACCGCAGGCCCGCGCCAGAAGCCGGGCCAGTCCCGCCTCGAGCTGGTCGGTGCCACCATCAACATCCTCAAGGCCATCATTCCGGGCCTCGTGAAGGTCGCTCCGAACGCCATCTACATGCTCATCACCAACCCGGTCGACATCGCCACCCACGTGGCCCAGAAGATCTCCGGCCTGCCGGCCAACCAGGTCTTCGGCTCCGGCACCAACCTCGACTCCGCCCGTCTGCGCTTCCTGATCGCGCAGCAGACCGGCGTCAACGTCAAGAACGTGCACGCCTACATCGCCGGCGAACACGGTGATTCCGAAGTCCCGCTGTGGGCCTCCGCCACCATCGGCGGCGTCCCGATGTGCGACTGGACCCCGCTGCCGGGCCACGATCCGCTGGACGCCGAAGTGCGTGAGCAGATCCACCAGGAAGTCAAGAACGCCGCCTACAAGATCATCAACGGCAAGGGCGCTACCAACTACGCCATCGGCATGTCCGGCGTGGACATCATCGAAGCCGTCATGCGCGACTCCAACCGCATCCTGCCAGTCAGCTCCATGCTGCACGACTTCCACGGCATCTCCGACGTGTGCATGTCCGTGCCGACCCTGCTCAACCGTTCCGGCGTCAATACCGCCATCAACACCCCGGTGTCCGACCGTGAGCTCGCGGCCCTGAAGCGCTCCGCGGAGACGCTGAAGGAAACCGCCGCCCAGTTCGGTTTTTAATTGACGGTTTGACTTTATTGACAGGGGAGCGGTGAGCCGCTAGACTGTCAGCAGAACTTGGAAACCCCAGCCTTCGGACTGGGGTTTCCTGCGTTTTGAGACGAATGAAAATGGTATTGAGAAGCGGTTTCAATAGCCGCGGATCGAACCAAAGACGACGAAAGGAAACCCATCATGGCACACAGCCATGCGGGTGTGGACGCCACGACCGCCGCAAGCGGGGCCGAACACCAGAAAAGACTCATGATGTCATTGGGGCTGACTTCCACGGTGTTCATCGCCGAAGTGGTCAGCGCCATCGTCACCGGATCGCTGGCGCTGCTGGTCGACGCCGGCCACATGCTCACCGACATGTCGGTGCTGATCGCCTCCACCGTCACCGCGGTGCTCATGCAACGCAAACCTAGCAACAAACGCACCTGGGGATGGGCGCGACTCGAAGTGCTCACCGCCGCGGTCGGCGCGCTCGTGCTCCTGATCGTCGGCATCTACGCGCTCGTCGAAGCCGGCATGAGGCTGTTCGGCGGAGCCGCCGACGAAGTGCACGACGTGCGGTTGCTGCTGTTCATGGGCATACTCGGCCTTGCCGCCAACGTCGGTTCGATCTTCATCCTCGCGGGGCAAAGCGAGGACAACATGAACATGAAAGCCGCGTTCCTCGAAGTCATGAACGACGCATTGGGGTCCGTGGCCGTGATCGTTTCAGCCATCGTGCTGATCTCAACGGGCTGGGCCGGCTTCGATGCCGTCGCGGGCGGCATCATCGCATTGATGATGATCCCCCGGGCGTTCGTGCTGCTGCGCAACGCCGTGCGCGTGCTGCTGGAGGAAACCCCACAGGAACTCGATCTGGACGAGGTGCGCGAACATCTTGAGCAGGTGCCGCACGTGGTGGCCGTGCACGACCTGCACGCCAGCACCGTCTCTACCGGCATGCCCGTCGTCATGGCCCATGTGGTAGTGGAGCGCGGGCTGACCATGGATGATGCCGCCGACATCCTCTCCCAATTGCAGAACTGCCTGCGTGAGCACTTCCCCGTATCCGTGCCGCACACCACCTTCCAGCTTGAACCTGAAGGATACGATTCGGACAGCCGCAAGGAACTGCATTCCTGAACCGTGCTCCCGAACTTCAAGAATGCGACGACATTTTGAAATGCCCTCGCGTTCATTCTTGATGGATTCGCAAGGTGAATGCACAACCGCGCGGTATGGCAAAGGGTATGGCAAAGGGCGTCGGACATGCCTCAAAATGGTATGTTCGACGCCCTTTGCCGTTTAACGTGTGAAAGCAATCAGATCTTGCGCAGCACGGTGACGACCTTGCCCATGATCTCGGCATGCGTGCCGTCGATGGGGGAGTAGGCCGGATTGTGCGGAATCAGCCAGACATGGCCGTGATCCTTGCGGAACGTCTTGACCGTGGCCTCGTCATCCAGCAATGCGGCGACGATATCGCCATTCTCCGCGCTGTTCTGCTCGCGGACCACCACGAAATCACCATCGCAAATGGCGGCGTCGATCATGGAATCACCGTGCACTTCAAGCATGAACAGATTGCCGGTGCCGGTAAGCCGTTCGGGAAGCCTCATCACATCATCGACATGCTGCTCGGCCGTGATCGGCACGCCGGCGGCGATGCGCCCGACCAGTGGAACGTCATGCGAGGCCATGATGGAGCCGCATGCATCGTCCTGACTGGGGAACGGGATGACCTGGGCGACTTTTCCATTCGGCTCCTCGTCATTGAGGTTCACCACTTCGATGGCCCTCCCCTTGTTCGCGTTCATGCGGATGAAGCCTTTTTCGTCAAGAACCTGAAGCTGGTGTTTGACGGATGACGGGCTTTTAAGCCCTGCGGCCTCACCAATCTCACGGAACGAAGGAGCGAATCCCTGCTTGGCCAAATGCGTTTTGATGGCGTCAAGCACCTTGCGCTGGCGGTCGGTCAACGTGCTTTCATCCGGACGTTCGTCGCTCTTCTTGGGCGTGAAGGGGATGGTGCTCACGATGGGCTCCTTTCGTAGTTCCTTAGAAGCATAACGCGAAACGCCGATAAAATCAAACATCTGTTCGAGGTGTGTTTGCGTTTATCGAACATATGTGCCATACTTGGAACAAGCGTTCGATAGAACAGCTGTTCGAAAAGGAGTGGCGTGGTGAACGGTGCGGCGAATATCGGAAATGTGGCAAATCGAATCGCCATGGCGATCATGGCGGCCGGTCTTGCCTGGTGTCTTTTTGGATTCATCGCGCCCGGAAGTGCGCAGTCCGCGCCGGATTCCACCGCTGTCGTCGTGTATACGGTGCAACCCGGCGACACCTTGTGGAGGTATGCGGCGAGCATCACTCCAGAGGGTGGCAATGTCGGAGATACGGTGGATGAACTGATGCGGCTGAACAACCTTGATACGGTGTCTTTGCATGCGGGGCAGCGCCTCATTGTTCCCCATGAGGCGTAGGGGCCGCCAAGCGTGGCTTATTTCAAGGGCTCAGTCTATTCTGGACAACATGCATTGCCCGTTTTGCCAGAATCCAGACACCAAGGTGGTCGATACCCGTATTAGCGACGATGGTCACTCCATCCGTCGCAGGCGCGAATGCCCGAAATGCTCCAAGCGATTCACCACATTGGAGACGACCATGCTATTGGTCGTGAAGCGTTCCGGAAACGTCGAGCAATTCGACCGCAATAAGGTGATTTCCGGCGTGCGCAAGGCATGCCAGGGCCGTCCCATCAACGAGGACGATCTGAAGATGCTGGGGCAGAAGGTCGAGGAGGATCTTCGTTCACGAGGATTGGCCCAAGTCAAATCTGATGAGGTCGGCAAGGCGATTCTCAAGCCGCTGCGTGACTTGGACATGGTGGCGTACATGCGCTTCGCCAGCGTCTACCAGAATTTCGAGAATCTGGAGGACTTCCAAAGGGCCATCGACGAGCTGAAGGGCGCAAGTTCCGAATGATGGCGTGAGACGGGTGCCGCATCCGTAAGCAAATACAGCATATATAATGCGGGCGGGGTTCCAATCCTGATGGTTGGAACCCCGCCCGCATTATCGTAACGTTTCGTATTGCGTGCTCAGCTGATCACGCGCATGCGGATCGTACCCTCGATGGAGGCGAGCTGGTCGAGAGCCCTCTGGTCCGGGCGCTGCGCCACATCGGTGACCACATAGCCGATCTCGCCTTCCGTGCCCAAGGCCTGGGCGGCGATGTTGATGCCGTCCTCGCCCAGCACACGGTTGACGCGTGCCAGCACACCCGGAAGATTCGCATGCAGGTGGGCGATGCGGAAATTCGACTTGATGCCGGACAGGGTGATCTGCGGCAGATTCACCGACAACATGGTGGAACCCTTGAACCAATAATCCTCAAGACGCTGGGAGACGAACTGTCCGATGGACTTCTGCGCCTCAAGCGTGGAGCCGCCGATATGCGGGGTGAGGATCATGTTGTCCTCGTCCGCAAGGTCGGTCAGGAACTCGTCGCCGGTCTTCTTCGGTTCGATTGGGAACACGTCCACCGCCGCGCCGGACAGATGGCCGGAATCCAGATGCTTCTTCAACGCATCCAAATCCGCCACGAAACCACGGGACAGGTTGATGAAGATGGCATCCTGCTTCATATGCTCGAACTGGTCTTCGCCGAAGAATCCCGTGTTCGACTTGCGTCCATCCACATGAAGCGTGACCACATCGGACTGTTCCAGCAATTCGTTGAGTGTGTCGCAGCGGTGTGCGTTGCCCATGGCGAGCTTCTCTTCAATGTCGTAGAACAGCACGCGCATGCCAAGCGCCTCGGCGACGACGGAAAGCTGGGAGCCGATGTTGCCGTAGCCGATGATGCCGAGCGTCTTGCCTCGGACCTCATGGGAGCCGGAGGCGGACTTATCCCACATGCCGTGCTTCATATGATGGGTGTGCGCGGGAATGCGGCGCATCAGGCAGATGATGTCGCCGATCACCAGCTCCACCACGGAACGGGTATTCGAATACGGCGCGTTGAAGACGGCGATGCCGTTCTTGCCCGCGTATTCGAGATCCACCTGGTTGGTGCCAATGCAGAAGCAGCCGACCGCGGTGAGCGTCGGACGCGCGTCGATGACCTTGCGGGTCACACTGGTCTTGGAACGGATGCCGAGCAGGTCGACGCCTTCCAACGCATCAATCAACTCGTCCTCGCTCAAGGCTCCCTTGAGGCATTCGACCTCGAAGCCATGGTCGCGCAGCGACTGCGCCGCGTCGGGATGGATGTTTTCAAGTAACAATGCTTTAGGCATGGTTCCTACCTTATAGCTTGAGCAGCTTTTCGTCGTCTTTTGTCCGCAGTATAAGCAGACGCTGCGTGGGCCTCGTCATGGCGACATACAAATCGGAGGCCGCTACGATGCGCGACGGCGCGTTCTCCTCGATTCGTCCGGGCTGGACCACCATCACGGCATCATACTCCAGACCCTTCACGGTCTGTGTGGAACATACGGTGACCTGCTCGTCCCAGGAACTCTGGGCATCGAGCCTGTCGAATTCCTTCGGGTCGAGCTCATCCTGAAGTTGTGCGTATACGCGTGCGCGCAACGGCTTGAGCATATCGTCCGGCGCGATGATCGCCACACGACCGGTACCGTCGGAGGAAACGTAGGCGCGCACCAACTCGACGGTCTGCTGCGCGACGGCGTCGCCGATCGGGCTATCGTCACGCAAGGTGAGACGCTTGACTGAATCCGGGACGCCACGCACGGCGTTCACCGTGGAGATGTACAGGCCTTCGGACGAGGCGAAATCGCTGGCGAGCTGCGACACCTCCTTCGGATTGCGGTAGTTGATCGTCAACTCGTTGAGCTGCCAGTTGCGTTCGCCGAACAGCGGGTCCATCATGCGACGCCAGGACCGGGTGCCGCCCAACGCGGAGGTCTGCGCCACGTCGCCCACAATCGTGAACGAGCGCGACGGACAACGGCGGATCAGCATGCGCCAATCCATCGCGGTCAGCTCCTGCGCCTCATCCACCACGATATGGCCATACGTCCACTCGCGGTCGGCCGCGGCGCGCTGCGCGGTCAATTCGGCGTCCATACCATTGATATTGTCCACCAGCATCTGCGAAGTGACGATGCCGGAACCGATACCGGCCTGCGCCAGCGTGTCCTTGGCGAACTGCTCTTCCTCGGCGCGCTTGGCATCCAACGCCTTCTGCCTGGCTACGGCCTTCGGATCCGGTCCAAGCAATTCCATGGCCTCATCCAGCAGAGGTACGTCGCTGACGGTGAAGGGCGAGCCCTTCGGACGCGTCAGCGTCTCGATGTCACGCTCTTCGAGCCAGGGGGCGAAACGGCGCAATTGCTGCGGTTTCGCGAACAGCTGGTCGACCAGCCATTCGCTGGTCATCGGCAGCCATGCGAGGTTCAGCGTCTTGCGCAAATCGTCGTTCATACGCAACTGCTGCATCACATCGTTAAGCTCGGCCTGCTCCGGCTCGTAGTCAAGCCGTTCGACGTACCGGTTGCGCATGGCCGACAGCATGTCGCGCACGAAGGTCTCGCGCGCCTTGTTATGCGGCTGCCGCGTGCGCTTGGCATCGGCGATGGCCTGCTCGATATCCGCACGTACCATCGGCACGTTGAAACCGTTGATGCGGATGACCGGCAGATGCGAAGGCACGCGTTCACGAGCCGCCACGGCATTGGCGATCGCCTTGGCCATACGGCGTTCACCCTTGAGCTTGGCCGCATACGGGTCGTCATGCGCGGTGGCGATGATGCCGGGAATCAGATCCGCGATGGTACGGCTGACCACACCCGTCTCACCCAGCGAGGGGAGCACCTGGTCGATGTAATGCAGGAACGTCGAGCTGGGGCCGACCACCAGCACTCCGGAACGCTGCAACGCGCGACGATGCGTATACAACAGGTAGGCCGCGCGATGCAACGCGACCGCGGTCTTGCCGGTTCCCGGACCGCCCTGCACCACCACCGCCTGGTTGAGGTCCGCACGGATGATACGGTCCTGCTCGCCCTGGATGGTGGCCACGATATCGGTCATCTTGCCGGTGCGTTTGGCGTTAAGCGACGCAAGCAGAGCACCCTCGCCGGTCAATGTGCCATTGGAGGACGCCTCGCCGACCTGATCGGAATGCACGTCGAGCACCTCATCCTCGACGCCGACCACTTCCCGGAAACTCAACGTGATATGCCGGCGCATGACGATGTCGCCATGATTCGAAGGCGTCGCCTCATAGAACGGGCGTGCCGCGTCGGCACGCCAGTCGGTGAGAATCGGCTCATGATCCTCATCGGACAGGCCGATACGCCCAATGTAGCGATGCGCGCCATGCACGTCGTCGAGCCTGCCGAAAACCAGACGATCCTCCACCGCACGAAGCTGGGTGAGACGGTCCTCGTACATGGTGGCGAAGGAATCGCGTTCGGTGCGTTGCGTGGGCGAACCGTGCGATCCTGCGGCCCGGACCGTGTCGAGACGCGACCGAGCCTGCGCCCTCAACGCGTCCAGACGATCATATGCGCGGCTGACGGCCTGTTGCTCCTCACGCAACTGGGCGGAATAACTCGACATTGCTGTCCCTTCATCAAAAACTTAAGGCACTCTAATGTACCCCAAGGCTTCTACGAGCGGCGAGTGACCGCGGCGAATCGCGACGGTCTGACAGCGACGGAACTGTACGGTGCGGACGCGCAATCTCAAATATGGGGAGAAATCGACAATATTTTGAGGCATTTTTGCTTTTTCGTGGGGAAAAATGGTGAGCAGTGGGGTAGAGTGGGGAAAGTGTCTCGGATTGGTGGGCCGAGTGTGGGCAAAAAGGAGGTGCGGTAATGGTCCATGACATTGGAACAGAATCCGTCTCCGACGATGACCCGGCTCAATCCGGCGGCATGATGGCGGACTTGCCGCCATTGCTGCTGGGCACCTACACTCCGAAAATCGACGCCAAAGGACGTATGGCATTGCCTGCGAAGTTCCGCAGCCAACTGGGCTCCGGCATGGTGATGGCAAGAGGCCAGGAACGATGCGTCTACCTGCTGCCGCAATCGGAATTCAGACGGATCGCGGTGCAGATCCAACACACGTCCATGGGAAACAAGGCGGCACGCGACTACCTGCGTGTGTTCCTTTCCGGCGCGGTCGACCAGGAGCCAGACAAGCAAGGACGCGTGCTTGTGCCGCAGATGCTCCGCGATTACGCGAATCTGGACAGCGACATTGTGGTGATCGGCGTGGGAACCCGGGCCGAGATTTGGAACAGACAGGCATGGGAGGATTACTTGGCCGACAAGGAACAAGGATATTCCGACATTGCCGATGACGTATTGCCGGCGATGGAGTTCTAATGACAGACGTGACGACGATTCATCAGCCGGTGCTGCTCCGCGATTGCGTGGACTTGGTGGCACCGGCATTGGCGAAGCCCGGCTCGATCGCGGTGGATTGCACCCTCGGCCTCGCCGGGCATTCCACAGCGTTCCTCAAAGCAAGCCCCAACGCCCGCCTGATCGGCATCGACCGGGACACCGAGGCGCTCGCGCTCGCCACGAAACGCATGGAAATGGATGGCCTTGCCGACCGTTTCACGCCCGTGCACGCGGCATTCGACGACTTCTCCCAAGTGCTTTCCGACCAAGGCGTCGACAAGGTCAACGCGGTGTTCATGGACCTCGGATTGTCCAGCCTGCAGATCGATGAGACGGAACGTGGCTTCTCCTATTCCCATGACGCGCCGCTCGACATGCGTATGGACGTGACGCAGCCCCTGACCGCAGAGCAGGTGCTCGCCGAATATTCGTTCGCCGATTTGGTGCGTATCTTCCGCACATACGGCGAGGAGCGGTTCTCCAAGCAGATCGCACGGGAAATCGTACGCTGGCGTGAAACCGAGCCGCTGACCACGTCGGGCCAGCTCAATCGTTTGGTGGACGAGGTCGTGCCGCAGGCCCACCGTCCCGCCGGCAACCCCGCGAAACGCGTCTTCCAGGCGCTGCGCATCGAAGTCAACGGCGAACTGGACAAGCTTGCCGGCACGCTGCCGCAAATCGCCAACCACCTTGCAGTGGGAGGACGTCTGGTGGTGGAGTCGTACCACTCGTTGGAAGACAAAACCGTCAAAGCCTTCATGAACCAAGGGCTTAAGGTCGACGCTCCGGCGGATATGCCCGTGGTGCCGCCCGACATGATGCCGTTCTTCAAGGAACTGACCCGCGGCGCCATCAAGGCGGACGCGGAGGAAATCGCCAACAATCCACGATCGGCGTCCGTCAGATTGCGCGCGGTGGAATTGACCAGACCGATTCCCGCACGATGGCGCAAACGGTTCGACCAAGGCGCGGATTACGCAAGCATGACCAGACAAGGAAGAAGGGACTGAAGTGGCGGCACCAAGAACGATCGCTTCGAATGCGGCTCCGGCCGGCCGCAAAAGCCAGACCGAGACCATCGGCACCACGCGTCCCGAACTGCACGTCATCAAAGGGACCAGAGTCGAAGGCAACGGCATCCGTCACGGCTTCGAACAACTCATCACATGGACGCGGACCCGCAGCACGCCGCTGCTGCACCTGGTCATCGCCGCGGTGTTCCTTGGCGTATGCCTGCTGGGCTCACTGATGCTGCGTACCCAAATGGTGCAGAATTCCTTCGAGGCGAGCCAAATCGAAACGCATATCACCCAGCTGACCCAGGACGTCGAGGACGATCAGGCCAAGCTCGACGAACTTGACGCCTCATTGCCGAGCAAGGCCGAAGAGATGGGCATGGTCCCGCAGAAAGGCGCATTGACCATCGATCTGAACGGCTATCAGGCAAACGCAAGTGGAGACAAGACCCGGTGAACCCTATCCGCAGGATCTACACGTTCTTCCACAAGAACCTGTTGACGAAAACCATGGCCATCGGCGTCGTTCTGGCGCTGATGGGCACCACCTGCCTTATCCAACTTGCCAATATTCAACTGGTCAACGGCAAAGGCATGGCGCAGGCCGCGGCGCAAAGCCGTACCACCACCGTGACGTTGAAGGCTCGACGCGGCAAGATCATGGATACCAATGGCGCGATTCTCGCGCAAAGCGTCGAACGCTACACCATCATCGGCAACCCCGAACAGGCGCAGGCGTTCATACCGACCACCTGCACCAAACAGACCGGCAGCAACTGCCACCAGATCAACGGCAAGCCGGTCGGCGTGACGGGAGCCGCGGCCGTGGCTCGTCTGCTGGCCCCCGTATTGGGCATGGACGCCACGGAACTGGGCGCCAAACTGTCGATCAGCGGGCAATACGTGGTATTGAAGAAGGACGTGACGCCTGCGGTCAAGCGTAAAATCTCCAAGCTGAACCTCGGCGGCATCGTCTACGCGGAACTAAGCAACGAACGTCTGTACTCCAACGGCACTTTGATGGGCTCGCTATTGGGTGGTGTCGACGCCGACGGCAAGGGCGTGGCCGGCATCGAGCAGATGGAAAACAAGACATTGACGGGCCGTGACGGCTACCAGGTGTACCAACAGGGCAACAGCGGCGTCGAAATCCCCGGAACCATGACCGAATCCAAAGACGCGGTCAACGGATCCGACGTCACCCTCACCATCGACCGGGATGTGCAGTGGTACACCGAGAAAGTGCTGAGCGACAGCGAAAACAAATACCATTCCGCTTGGGGCATCGCCATGGTCCAGGACGTGCAGTCGGGCGACATCCTCGCTTTGGCGGACAGCGATACGACCGAGGCCGGAAGCGACCAGGCGAAGATGGGCGCCTCCCGGGCGGTGAGCGAGACCTTCGAACCTGGCTCCATCGGCAAGGTGCTGGCCATGTCGGGCATGCTGCAACTGGGATTGCACAAGATCGATGACAAATTCACGGTACCGAACACGGTGACCGTGGAAGGACAGACCTATAAGGACGCGGTGGACCATGGCAACGAACATTGGACGCTCGCCGGCATCCTCGAACAGTCGTCGAACGTTGGCATGGTCATTGCCGGAGACAAGATGACCAACGAGCAGCGGTACAACTTCATCAGCAAATTCGGTATCGGACAGGCCACAGGACTGAACCTGCCAGGCGAATCCGAAGGCGTGCTGCACCCCTCGGATAGCTGGGACAGGCGAACCCGCAACACCGTGCTGTTCGGTCAAGGGTACACGGTGAACGTCATGCAGCTGACCAACGCGGTTTCGGTGATAGCCAACAAGGGCGTCAAAAAGCCGCAACGCATCATCAAGTCCATCACCGACACCGCGGGGCATGTCGAAGAGCAGCAGTCCAAGGGCGAGGCGACACGCGTCATCGACGAATCCGTGGCGAGCCAGATGCTCAACGCCATGGAATCGTCCGCTGAACACTACAACACTTTCGTGAAGGTCGACGGCTATCGTATGGCGGCGAAATCAGGCACAGCAGAAGTCGCCGGAGCGAACGGCCAACTGACCTCGATCATCAGCGATTACTCGACGATCATTCCCGCGGATAATCCACGCTTCGTAATCACCGTGGTGCTCAAAGACCCCCAAGGCAGCTTCGGCGGTTTGACGGCGGGTCCTGTCACCGCGGAGATTGGTGAATTCCTTATGCAGAAGTATGAAGTGCCGGCGTCTTCACCTCGCACGGATGCTATTCCGGTGAATTGGTGAGCGAATACGTATTCAGACACGGAGGGGCGGAAAGGTGAGCGCGGTCAGCGAATCCATGAACAGACGAATGACTTTAGGGCTGCTTGCCAGCCGATACGGTTTCGATCTTGATCCGACGTCGGCGGCTGAAGTGACGATCACTTCCATCGCGGATAATGTCGAATCGGTGCGTCCCGGCGCACTGTTCGTCCCGTCCGCCGATGTGGACGTGCACCAGTTGTCGCAGGCTCAGGAACAGGGAGCATATGGCGCGATCGTGCCCCATGCGCTGCGCGGTCAAACCGACGACATCCAGATTCCGCTCATCTACGCCGAACCCACCATGGGACAGCTCGGCAAACTGGTGAGCGACATGGCCGGCAATCCGTCCGACGCATTGGCCGTGTTCGCCATCACGGGGAAGAACAGGGAGATCGTGGAATCCGAAGTGAGGAACCTCGCGGATTTCCTGCACATGTTGGGCAACCCCGTCGGCGTGATCAGCTCGTCCGATTCACAGTCATTGGAACGCTTCCTCAATCTGGAATATCCTCTGTCGGCCATCGATGTGCAACGTACCATGGCGGTGTGCGCCGAAGACGGCGCAGCCGCTGTGATCCTCGCGTTGGATGAAGAGACCCTGCGTGAGGACGCGTTGCAATCGGTCAGCGTCGATGTGCTTGCCTGCGATGACAATGGTTTGAGCGATGCCGAGGTTGCGAAACTCGTCGCAAAATTCGGATGCGCGGTCGGCAAACAGACCCGCATCGCGGGACGAACCCAGGAATCCGACCTGCTTGCGGCGCAGGCCGCGACGGCATACGGCCAGACGGACAGCCGTTCGCTGTCCCTGTCCATCGCCATGGTGCTGGCCGCCGGCGTGAGGAAAGCCAACATCAAAAGCGCGTTACGCGTCTCGCGTGACCTGAACTAAACGTGGAACGAAACATTCTCCACATCAAACACAAACCCAACCATTAGAGGAGTAACGACAGTGAGCAGCCCGACCATGATGCCGATGAGCCTGACGGAGATCGCGCAGGCGGTTGATGGACGGTTGATGCCGACGACCGTGCCGACCGACGAACCGGTGGCCATCAGCGCCTTCACGGATTCGCGCCAGATCGTGCCGGGATCCGTTTTCGTGGCGATTGCCGGCGAACGCGTCGACAGTCATGATTTCGTGCCGAAGGTCGGCGCGCAGGGGGCTGTGGCCGCACTGGTCGACCACGAAATCGCGGGCGCGCAGGTGCCGCAGATCGTCGTAGAAAACACCGTCAAGGCGTTGGGAGCGCTCGCCAAGCATAATATCGAGCGTCGGCGCGCGCTGGAATCGCCGTTCACCGTCATCGGCATCACCGGTTCCGTCGGCAAAACCACCACCAAGGATCTGCTCAAATCGCTGCTGTCCAAAATGGGCGACACCGTCGCTCCGGTCGGATCGTTCAACAATGAGATCGGCCTGCCGCTGACGTCGCTCAAGGTGAACGCCGGCACGCGTTTCCTGGTGGCGGAAATGGGCGCCAATCACGTGGGCGAAATCGCCAACCTCACCTCCCTGGTTCCGCCGGACATCGCCGTGGTGCTCAAGGTGGGCGTGGCGCATCTGGGAGAATTCGGCTCTGCGGAACGCATCGCCCAAGCCAAATCGGAAATCGTACGCGGACTGGTGCCGGGCGGCCTGACCATCCTCAACGCCAACGACGAACATGTGGCCGCGATGAGCGCCATCGCTCCGGCCGATGTGCTGTGGTTCGGCCTGCCGCAGAAAGAAGACGCGCAACTGGACACGACCGCGCTCGACGTGCGCTGCGACGATCTCGACCATCCGTCATTCGTACTGGAAGACAAGACAGGCCGGCACGCCAACGTCACGCTCGGCATCTGCGGACAGCACAACGTCATGAACGCGCTTGCCGCAGCCACGGTGGCGATGACGTTGGGCATGCCGATTGACGACGTGGCCTCCGGCCTATCCGACGTGACGAGCATCAGCCCGCATCGCATGGCGGTGTCCACCGTCACCAAGCCCGAAACGTCGTTCACACTGATCGACGATTCGTTCAACGCCAACCCCGATTCCATGAAGGCCGGACTCGATGGCCTGTCGCGCTGGCATGCCGGCGCCGAGCAGCAGCCGTTCAGAATAGCGGTTCTCGGAGCCATGTTGGAGCTCGGACCGGATGAGCATCGCCTGCATGAGGACGTCGGCAGATACGCCGTCGAGGGCGGTGCGGACGCGCTTGTGACGGTCGGCAGCACTTCCGACGAGGCGTTGGACGCGCTTGCCGAGGCCATGGCGCAGGGCGGCAAGGCGGTTGCCGCCGACCCGACGATGGTGCAATGGGCGCATGATGCCGAACAGGCCGACCGAATGGTCACCCGGCTTGCGACCGACCATGAGGGTACAGTGGTGTTGCTGAAAGGATCCCACGCGTCCGGATTGAGCGCTCTGGCGGAGCGTTGGACGCAAAACTGACGGAATCGGCGTCGTGCCGATCATAGCTGACTGAAACGGAGAAGATCAGGTGATTTCACTCATCATCGGCATTATGGTGTCGCTCGTCGTGACGATTGTGGGCACTCCGCTGCTGATTAAGTTGGTGCACAAGCTCAACTACGGACAGTACATCCGTCAGGATGGCCCGAAGTCGCATCTCGTCAAGCGCGGCACGCCGACGCTTGGCGGCGTGGTCATCAACCTCGCGGTGGTGCTCGGCTGGTGCTCCTCGGCACTGTATCGGTTCTTCACCAGGGGAGAGGTGCCGTCGTGGTCCGCGGTGTTGGTGCTGTTCGCCATGCTGTCGATGGGATTCTTGGGATTCATCGACGATTTCGCGAAGGTCCGCAAGAAGCAGAGTGAGGGACTGACCGTCAAGGGCAAGTTCATCGGACAGTTCATCCTCGCCACCATATACGCGGTGCTGGCGCTGATTCTGCCGACCAAATCCGGCTTCCCCAGCGCCCAGGCCGGCATGAGCTTCATCGAAAAGCCGTTCTTCAGCTTTGAATTCGCCGGTCGTGTCGTGGCCATCGTGCTGTTCGTGATCTGGGTGAATTTCCTGATGACCGCATGGACCAACGCCATCAATCTGACCGACGGTCTTGACGGCTTGGCCGCCGGCTCCTCGATGATCGCCTTCATCGGCTATGCGATCATCGCGTTCTGGGAGTTCTACCACCTCAAGGGTTCGGACCATCCAGGCTTCACCTATGCGGTGTCCGATCCTCTTGACCTGACCATCATCGCGGCGTGCGCGGCCGTAGCCTGCTTCGGCTTCCTGTGGTACAACTCCAATCCGGCCTCCATCTTCATGGGAGACACCGGCTCCTTGGCGCTTGGCGGTCTGTTCGCAGCCATGTCCATCGCCACGCACACCGAATTCCTGGCGATCATCCTTGGCGGTCTGTTCGTCATCGAGACCATGAGCGACATCATCCAGGTCGGCTACTTCAAGATGACCCACAAGCGCGTTTTCAAGATGGCCCCGATCCATCATCATTTCGAATTGAAGGGCTGGCCGGAAGTGAAGGTCGTGGTCCGGTTCTGGATGATCGAGATGCTGTTCGTGCTGATCGCCTTGGTGCTGTTCTACGGCGATTGGGTGGCCCGTTCCGGCCTGTGACACGATTGCGGGCGCGGCTTTACGCCCGCAATATGAGTGTGCTATCACGGCAAATGACGTTTCCGATTGAAGGGTGATGGATATGAATATGGATGGCAAGACCGTAATCGTGGCTGGTCTCGGTGTCTCCGGGCAAAGCATGATGGAAGTGCTGGGCTCCCGTGCCGGCAGAGTGCTGGGCGTGGATGAGAAGAAGCCGGACGCCGACCTGCATTCCTTCGACCAAATCGATTGGGACAATACCGACATGGTGATGACCTCGCCGGTCTTCAACCCGCGCACGCCATTCATCCTTGAGGCGCAGAAACGCAACATACCGGTCATGAGCGAAGTCGAACTGGCCTGGCAGCTGCGCGTGAACAGCAACACCACCGGCAAGCCGGCGCAGTGGATCGGCATCACCGGCACCAACGGCAAGACCTCGACCACGGAAATGACCTCCGAAATGCTGACCGCATGCGGCCTGGCCGCTCCCGCCGTCGGCAACATCGGCAAAGCCGTGTCGCACGCCGCCGTCGACCCCGCGAACGACGTGCTCTGCGTCGAACTGAGCTCGTTCCAGCTGCATTTCACCTATTCTCTGGAACTTGACTGCGCGGCGATCACCAACATCGCCGACGACCATCTCGATTGGCATGGCGGCATCGAGAACTATGCCGCCGACAAGGCGAAGGTGTTCCACAACGTCAAGAAGGCGCTGGTCTACAACGCCGATGACGAACGCGTCACCAAATTGGCGTTCGCGGCCCAGACCGCGCCGGAATGCCGCAGGATCGGCTTCACGTTGGCCGAGCCGAAGGACGGGCAGATCGGTGTGAAAGATGGCTGGATCGTCGACATGTCCGGCATTGCCGGCGGAGAAGCGGGAAAGCCGTTCCAAGTGGCGAAGGTCACCGATTTCACGCATCTGACCGAGCCGGATGGCACGGTCTACCCGCATCTGCTCGCCGACGCCCTGACCGCGTTGGCGCTGGTGTTGGGTCTCGGAGCAGACAAAGACAAGGCGTTGGCCGCGCTCAAGCAGTTCACGCCGGGCGGCCACCGCATCCAGACCGTCGCCGTCGCCAAAACGTCCGACGGTGGCACCATCCGTTTCGTGGATGACTCCAAAGCCACCAACGCGCATGCGGCCAAGGCGTCGCTTAACAGCTTCGCGGACAAGTCCGTGGTGTGGATCGCCGGCGGACTTGCCAAAGGAGGCCGTTTCGAACAGCTCGTCGCCGACCAGGCGCACACCATCAAGGCGGCCATCATCATCGGCAAGGACCAGCAGCCAATGCTGGACGCGTTCAAGGCAAGCGCTCCCGACATTCCCATGTCCATCATCGATCCCACGGACAACGACACCGTCATGGCCCGCGCCATCGACGCTGCCGGCACCTACGCGCAATCCGGCGATGTGGTGCTCATGGCTCCGGCCTGCGCGTCCATGGACCAGTTCAAGTCGTACGCCGATCGCGGAAACCAGTTCGCGCAGCAGGCTCAGCGTTGGGTGAATGAGCATGGGGAAGCCTGAGGCCAGCCGTAGCATCACGTCTTCCGCAAGCCGTCCGAACATGACGGACGGCGCCGCGGCGCAGACACGAGAACCGTTGAAGAACGGCGGAACGCGTAATCTCGCCAACCCGTTATGGTGCTTCCACGGATTCCGCCTATGCGTGATCATCCTCACGATCTTCGGCGTGATCATGGTGTTCTCCAGCTCTTCGGTGAACATGATCGCCAACGGGCAGTCGCCATGGGCGCAGGCGCTGAAACAGGGCATGTACTGCGTGTTCGGCCTGGTCATAGCATTCATCACGATGATGCTGCCGGCCAGCTTCTACCGAAAGATCAGCTTCTGGTTCCTGCTTGGCGCCATGGTCATGCAGGCCGCCACACTGACGCCATTGGGCGTCGAAGTCAACGGCAACAAAGGATGGATCGGCATTCCGGGCGTGTTCACCATGCAGCCCGCGGAAATCGTCAAGCTGGCGTTATGCATCTGGATGCCGAACGAGCTGATCAACGCGCGCAAGCAGGTGAAGAAGGTCGGCGCGCCCCGCGCGTACTCCAAGCTTATTCTCGGCTATCTATGCGCGTTCTGCCTGGTCATGTCCGGCAAGGATCTTGGTACGGGCTTGATTATTCTCGCAATTGGCGGCATTGCATTGCTGCTTGGCGGATTCCCCGGCAAATGGCTTGCCGGAGCCGCGCTGCTTGGCATATGCGGTATCGTCGGATTCATTCTGACCAGCCCCAACCGACTCGGCCGCATCATGGCGGCCTACCGGACCTGCTCTCCGTCCGACCTGCAGGGCGTGTGCTATCAGGCGGTCCACGGCAAATACGCGATCGCATCCGGCGGCTTGTTGGGCGTCGGCATCGGCAATTCCGGCGAGAAATGGGGCTATCTTCCCGAAGCGCACAACGATTTCATCTTCGCCATCATCGGCGAGGAAACCGGATTCGTCGGAGCAGCCATGGTGATTCTGCTGTTCATCGTCATGACGTGGTGCATGCTGATGGTGGCCGTGCAGGTCCGCGACCGGTACATCACCATGGCGTTGGTGTGCATCGCGGTATGGATCGTCGGCCAGGCGTTTGTCAACATCGGCGTCGTCGTCAGCCTGCTGCCGGTCATGGGCGTGCCGATGCCGTTCGTATCAGCAGGCGGATCGTCTCTTATCATGTGTCTGGGGGCCGCCGGCGTGGCCATCAGCCTGATGAAGGAGCAGCCGCAGGTCAAAGCCGAGAACCGCATACTGTAATCGGTTCCCGTCATGCGAGTTGCGAAGCAAGCAAAAGAAAAGTAGACGAAATGTAAGTATCTGCATCGGCGGCGGTATGCCGCGTGGCCTGCCGCCGCATGGTGGGCTAAGCTCGTGGATTATGAGCAATCAGAAGCATATCGTTCTTGCCGGTGGCGGCACGGCAGGCCACGTCAATCCTCTGCTCGCCGTGGCACATGTGATTCGCGAGCTTGAACCGGAAGCGGATATCGCGGTGGTGGGCACCGCCGTCGGTCTGGAGCGTGATTTGGTTCCGCAGGCCGGTTTCGAACTGGAAACCATCGAAAAAGTGCCGTTCCCGCGCAGGCCCAACAAGGCTGCGCTGCAGTTTCCAGCCAAATGGAAGGCCGAGAAGGCCAAAGTACGTGACATCCTCACCCGGCATCAGGCCCAAGTGGTCGTCGGTTTCGGCGGATACACGTCCGCACCCGTATACGCGGCCGCGCACAGCATGGGCATTCCGATTGCGATTCACGAACAGAACGCACGTGCGGGCATGGCCAACAAGCTGGGCGCGCGTTGGGCGTCCATGATCGGTGCCGCATACGCCCAGCCAGGACTGAAACCACGCAGGGGCGTCGAAGTCGAACGCGTGGGCCTGCCGCTTCGTCCGGCAATCGCACGATTGGCGTCCGATCTGGAACATGACCGTACCGCCACTCGTAAAGCCGCCGCGGCGCAGCTTGGCGTCGATCCGGACCGTCCGCTCGTGGTCGTCACCGGCGGATCCTTGGGTGCGGTGAACGTGAACAGGGCTGTGGCCGCTTCCGCCAAGGACCTGCTTGCGCACGCCCAGGTGATTCATCTGACCGGTAAGGGCAAAGACGACGAAGTGCGTTCCTTGGTGTCGGTAAGCGCCGGAGAGGATGTGCTCGGCGAGCTTGGCCCCGACCACGTTTCGGATGGCGACTACCGTGTGGCTCCCTATCTGGAACGCATCGATCTGGCGTTCGCCTGCGCCGATCTGATCATCTGCCGTTCCGGAGCCGGCACGGTCAGCGAGCTGACGGCTTTGGGACTGCCGGCGATTTACGTGCCTCTGCCGATCGGCAATGGCGAGCAGCGCTTCAACGCGCAGCCCGTGGTCGACGCGGAAGGGGGCTTGATGGTGGCGGATGGCGATTTCACCCCGGATTGGGTCCGTGGCCATGTGCCGGAACTGCTCGCCGATCCGGACAAGCTGTCCCGATACGGTGCCAACGCGTGGAAATACGGCATCCGCGACGCCGCCGAAGTCATGGCGAAGCGCGTGCTCGCGCTAATCGATCAGCCAGCTGATTAACCGGCCGAACAATCATGGCCGCACCCCGTGGGAGACCATGGGTGCGGCCATAATGAAATGAGCTTGAAAACAATTTACGAGGAGCAATCGTGTCTGACAACCAGCGTGAAGCCGGTACCATAATTCTTGACCCAACCCATGCGTCGTTCGCACCTGAAGAGACGGTGCATGACCTAGGTGCCACGCATTTCATCGGCATCGGTGGCGCGGGCATGAGCGTGCTCGCTGAAATGCTGCATGAGCAGGGTGTCGAGGTCGATGGTTCGGACCGTGAGCCAAGCGCCAAAACCGACCGTCTGCAAAGCCTCGGCATCACCGTCGAATTCGGCCAGCAGGCGAAGAACGTCGAAGGCAAGAACACCGTCGTGTTCTCCAGCGCCATCAAGCCGGACAATCCGGAAATCGTCGCCGCGCATGAGGCAGGGGAGCGCATCGTGCACCGCAGCGACATCCTCGCCCTGCTGATGAACGCGAAACGTGCGGTGACCGTGGCCGGCGCCCACGGCAAGACCACGACCAGCTCCATGCTGGCGCACATTCTCGTGAACGCCGGAGAAGGCGAGCTCGCCGATCCGAGCTACGCCATCGGCGGTTCCATCCAAGGCAAAGACGGTGCCATTTTGGACGGCGGCCATGCCGGCAAGGGCAACGTGCTGGTGGCCGAGGCCGACGAATCGGACGGCAGCTTCGCCAAATACCATCCGCAAATCGCCATCATCACCAATTCCGAAGCCGACCACCTTGACCACTACGGCACGCAGGACAACTATCGGGCCGCATTCGTGGACCATGCCGGACACGCCACCAAAGCCGTAATCATGTGCGGCGACGACGAAGGCAACCTTGCCGTGCTACGTGCGCTTGACGCCACCGTGGCCGGACGCACGATCGTCTATTCAACACGGAACGCCGCCGAATTGGGCGACCTGAACGGTGCCACGCTGGTACGCATCGAATCGGAAAGCGAAACCGCCGAAAGCGGAGCCGAACATTTCACGCTGCATATTCCAGGCGGACTGATCGGCGAAGAGGAACGCCGCATCGCAGTGACGCTTACCGTTCCCGGCATCCACAACGCACGCAACGCCTCCGCGGCGATTATCGCGGCCGCGCTGTTGGGCATGGACGTCGAACGTGCCTCCGCGGCGGTCACCTCGTTCCTCGGTGCCGCACGCCGCTTCCAGGTCCGTGGCACCGTCAGCCAAGTGACGGTCGTCGATGATTACGCGCATCATCCGACCGAAATCGCTGCGCTGCTGGATGCGGCCCGTCGCCGCTACCCGCAGTCCAAGATCCGTGTGATCTTCCAGCCGCACCTGTTCTCCCGCACGCGTTTCTTCAGCTCTGAATTCGCGCAGGCGCTTGCCAAGGCCGATGACGTCATCGTTACCGGCATCTTCCCCGCGCGCGAGAAGCAGGAGGATTTCCCCGACGTGACTCCGGCCACCATCGTGGACGAGGCGCTCAAGCTTGAGCATGAACCGGCAAAGGACTGGATCCGTGGCGTCGAAGACATGCACACCGCGGCCCAGATGATGGTGATGCGCGCGCATCATGGCGACGTCATCTTCACCGTAGGCGCCGGCGACATCACGCAGATGGACGAGGTCATCCTGCATGCTCTTGAAGCGCATCGTTGGGATTGCGAGGGCTGATGGCTCGACGGGTCATCAGTTCCGGCAAGGATGTGCAGGAGACGGACCAGTCGGGCGGACGACGTTCCGGACGGTCCATCTCATCGGAGCATGCCGAAGGACGGTCGATTGAAGGGTACGCGGACCGTTCAAAAGCCGAAGGCTTCGTAGACGCGCGACGTTTGCAAAGCGAGGACCTGGTTTCCAAAACCCTGCAGGAGACCACCGGCACGATCGGCATCATGACACGTCCGAAAGTGGTTGATTTCGGCGAACGGCTCAAGGAACGCCGTCAGGCCGGCGCGCGAGCCATAGTCCTGCGCGTGCTCATCGGTCTTGTCGTAGCCGTGGTTTTGGGAGCTGTCGTCTGGCTGTTCCTCTTCTCGTCGGTGTTCCGTTTGGAGCCAGGCAACATCAGCGTGGTCGGCGCCAACGAATGGGTGAGTGAATCGCAGGTGCTTGACATCGCGAGGCAGCAGTCCGGAAAATCGTTGTTCCTGGTTTCGGATGGAGCCGTGGAGAAGCAGATCAAGGCGATTCCGGGAGTCACGTCAGCCAAGTCGAAGAAACAGCTGCCGAACTCGCTTGAAGTGACGATCAAGGCGCAGAAACCCGCGGCCATGCTCAAAACCAGCGAGGACCATATGACGGCGGTCGACAGCAAGGGCCGCGTGCTCAATTCCGTCAGCGGCGTTTCCGTGGAAGGCATTCCCGTCATCGAAGTGCAGAACGTCGATGCGAGCCTGTCTAGGCGTCCTATCAAGGAAGCGTTGAAGATTCTCAGCTCACTGCCGGAATCGATGCGCAATTCCATCACCAAGGTCACCGCGGCGACCCAGGATTCCATCACCACGGAACTCAATGGGGGAGACCGCGTGATCGTATGGGGTGATTCCTCGGACCTGAAGCTCAAGAAAGCGGTGGTGGACAAGATCGTCAATGATCCGAACGTGATTGGAGACAAGCATAACGTGGACGTGTCCGCGCCGTTGAGACCGATCATCAAATAGCGTTATTGCGCAACGTCACTGCATGACGGAGCGGAAATACTTTGATCTAGCTCTTTTTGTCTTGACAGAAAAACGAAACGTGCTCTGGACCTTCTTTCCAAGGGAGGGCCAGAGCGCGTTTCCGCGTTTGGATGGATGGTATTAGCCGTATGCGTTGAACGGGCGTCAGTCCTTGACGATGGTCTTGCCTGCGGTCGCCCCTGGCGTCAAGTCCTGAATCTCCGTGATCTCCAGAACGGGAATGGTCATGGGCTTCTTCGTGCCGTTATGTTCGGCCACGGCGACCTGCTCATCGTAGATCGCATCATCGGAATGCAGAGTGACGTTGCCACGGAAACGATAACCTCGCTTCTGCTCAAGATTGGCCACTGCGATGACCAGTTCGCTGCCGTCGAGCAGATTACGGTACATTTGACCGGCGGTGCGCTCGTGATAGCCGATATGAGTGTCATCGATGACGAACGTGCTCATTTTCGGCCCCAAATCGACGTGTCCATCCTTGCCGATGGTGGCCACCCAAGCGAGATTGCTGCTGATGAAATCCTTCATTTCCTCTGTAAGCTTCGCCATGATATCGTCCCTTTCGATGGTTGGCTGGCCGGCGGCTTGTAATATTGGAAGGCGCCGGACGGTTATTTCGATGATACGGAGGCGTTGCTGCCGACATGCGCTGTTTCACCGAACGAGAAATGTGATTACCAATACGAAAAGCCGTCATTGCTGACGCATGATTCGTGCCCACATTTTGCCCATGTTTTTGAGAAATATCGCGAGAAAGGGTGAATTGCAGCGAATTGCAAAAGTGGTGGAAACCGTTGGAAATAAAGGAAAAGCCGCCATTTCTGGCGGCTTTCAATCCGTGGAGATGCGGGGAATCGAACCCCGGTCCGATGACCGAACCCTCAGTCTTCTACGTGCGTAGTCTGCTGGCCGTGCGGCGGTTTTTCTGCCCCCATCGATGTCGCAGACAACTGATGGCGAGCATATCTACAGTAAAAGTCCCTTGCCGGCCCTGTGGCTCAGCCGGTAAGGCAAGTCTTCTAAACGACGCTCAACATCCCCCCAAAGACGAGGGGGAGTGAACGGAGCGGCTGCCCACTGGTTAATCCTGGCGCGAAGCTCAGGCAGCGAGAGCGAACTCAGTGCGGTTAGATTTAGCACTTATTCTTTTGTAGGGGGCATCCACGAGCGGACCCTACGTTCTCGGCACGCTTCCCTGCGACGAACAGGTCACCGTCGAAACCGATCATCCCCAAATATTGAATTATCAAACCTTCCGGCTTTATAGCCAGACATTTCAAGATACCACGGTTTATCCGACAAACCAAATTATGCTATCGGCGATTCATCATACCGACGAAACTTCGCAAAACCGGTAAAAAAATTCCGCATGCCGTTATTTGACGGCATGCGGAATCGGTGATGATGAAAGGAGAAGATACGCTTACTTGGCTGCTGCGGCGAGGTAATCCGGAACGCCTTCGGTCGGGTAGGCCGGCCAGCCGCCTTCCTTGGTGCACACGTAGGCGGCGGTGTTCACGGCCGCGCGATGCGCTTCCTTGAGGGAGGCACCGGACAGGATCTTGCCGGTGAAGGAGCCGGAGAAGGAATCGCCGGCTCCGACGGTGTCGGCCACCTCGACATGCGGGGTCAGCAGAGTGGAGGTCTCGCCGTCCTTGGCGATGATGGTGCTGAAGGTCGCGCCGCCGGTCAGGATGGTGTACTCCAGATCGAAGCGATCCATGAACCACTTGCAGGCCTCTTCGTCGTTGCCCTCCGGAATGGAGAACATCTCACGCATCATGATGAGCTCGTCGTCGTTGATCTTGAAGATGTTGGCGTATCCCAGCAGCTCCTCGATCAGCTCCTTGGAGTAGAAGTTGGCGCGCAGGTTGATGTCGAAGAACTTCAGCGCGCCTTCCTTGGCATGCTGGAGCAGTTTGATGATGGTGTCATGCGATTCCTGGGAACGCAGACCCAGCGTGCCGAAGCAGATGGCGTCGGCCTTGGACACGGCCTCGGCGAGTTCGTCGGTGTAGCCGATGTGGTCCCAAGCCACGTTCTGCACGATGGTGTATTCCGGAATGCCGTTGGTCAGTGCCACGGCGACGGTGCCGGTCGGGTATTCGTTGGTCTGCACCAGCGTGTTGATGCCGGCCTTGTGCGCATCGTTGAGCAGCTCGGCGCCCAGCTCGTCGTTACCGACGGCGCTGATGGCGTAGCTTTCCGCGCCGTTCTGGGACGCGTGGTAGGCGAAGTTGACGGGAGCGCCGCCGGCGCGCTTGCCGGTGGGGAGCATATCCCACAGGATTTCACCGAGGGCGATGACGATTGGCTTGGACATGGGTGGTTCCTTTCTTTGGTGGGCGGCGTGCTATGCGACGTCGAAGAACATCGAAGGATGTTCCAGAAAATTGGTTATCGCCACGGCGGCGGCACCGGTAACGGTGGCGTCGGTGGGCAGGGCGGACAGGGTGATTCGGGTGTTGCGCCCGATTTCGGGGATCGTGCGTTCGCGCACGACTTGTGTGACTTCGTCGAGCAACGGCTGGCCGGCTTGCGCGATGATGTCTCCAAGAACGATGTGTGTCGGATTGAAAGCGTTGATGATGGTGACCGCGCCGTACCCAACGTATCGGGCAACATCGAGCATCAGAAGCGTCGCGGTCTCGTTTCCCGCGTTCGCCTTGGCGAACAGTGCTGCGCAAGCCTGCGCATGTGTCATCGTCTCGCATCCGGGAATGATGCTCGGATTGGCGTTGAGCCGTTCGTGGATGGCGTTGGCGGAGCAGTAGCGTTCCAGGCATCCGACATTGCCGCAGTCGCATGGCTTGCCGTTCACGTCGATGGAGACGTGTCCGATTTCCGTGGCGGTGCCGTGCTCGCCGTAGTAGATGGTGCCGTTGTCGATGACTCCGAGGCCGATGCCTTCGCCAAGCAGATAGTAGGCGAGGGAACCTTCCGACAGTTCCGGATTGAGCAGGAACTGCGCCAGCGCGCCGGCGCGGGCGTCCTGTTCGACGAACACGGGGACGCTGAATGCGTTGCTGAATTCGTCGATGAAGTTGATTTGCCTCCAGCCCTGCATGGAGGAGACCAAAGCGGTGCGTCCTTCGTCCTTTAAATAGGGCCCCGGAACCGCCATGCCGACGGCCACGATGCTGGGGTCGTCCTTGATGAGCTGGCGTACGGTATCTCGAATGCGCTCCACCGTTTCGGGGATGTGCTCTTCGCTGACGGTAGGCAAGTCGGACAGGAAGATACGGTTGCACTTGAGGTCGAAGACCGCGATTTGCACCAGACTGCGGGCGAACTTCACGCCGATGATGTGGTATTTGGCGCAATTGAGATTCAGACCGATGGAACGGCGGTTCTTGTCTCCGTCCATGTCGCCGGTTTCTTCGATGATGCCCTGCGCCAGCAGTTTCGCGGTGATTTTGGTGATTGCCGCCGGAGTGAGCTTGATGGCTTTGGCGATCTGCGCGCGTGAGCAGATGCCATTGTGGTACAGGTATTGCAGGATACGGGAACGGTTGTTTTCCGAGATCGATAACTGTTGGGCGCTGTACCTACTCATGCTCACCTCCTTGCGACAGTGCATGGACCCTCATTGAACTTCTTAATATATTAACGCCGTTAATTGATTAATGCAATTCGTGTTGTGCCGCGTGTCGCGCGCTTATCTGGGTCTCTCTGTGCGAAAGCAATGAGTAAAAAAGAAGGACGTAGACCTTGAATGCGACTTTGGCTGGGTCCGTCTCATAAAATGGCTGGTTTTTCTTATTTTCTTTCAGTAGTCGTTAAAACGTTGGAATTTCGCCGTTTTAATGCATAGCAGAAAACGACGAATATAAGGTAGGTGGGTAAAACGGCCTCCAATGAAACGTACGGTTAACATTGCGCGCCGATTCTTGTCACTATATCGCCTTGCACAGGGGCGATTCGGATAGAAAAGAGAGGATTCCATAGTGAATCGCAAGAAAGTTATCGCCGCTCTGGCTTCTGTCGCGGCTCTGGCTTCCCTGGCCGCCTGCGGCGGCGTGAAGGACGGTGGCGCCGCAACCGGCAACACCATCACCGTCGGCACGACCGATAAGATCACCAGCCTTGATCCGGCTGGCTCCTACGACAACGGTTCCTACGCCGTGCAGATTCAGGTGTTCCCGTTCCTGTACGCGCAGAACTACAACACTTCCGAGCTGTCTCCGGACATCGCCGCCGATGACGGCACCTGGAGCGCCGACGGCACCGAGTTCACCGTCAAGCTCAAGAAGGGCCTGAAGTTCGCGAACGGCCACGATCTGACCGCCTCCGACGTCAAGTTCTCCTTCGACCGTATCAAGAAGATCAACGACGAGAACGGTCCGTCCTCCCTGCTGGCCAACATCGAGTCCGTCGAGACCAAGGATGACACCACCGTCGTGTTCCACTCCGCGGTCAAGGACGACGTGACCCTGAAGCAGGTGCTCTCCAGCCCGGCCGGCCCGATCGTCGACGAAGAGTCCTTCTCCGCCGACAAGCTGACCGATGCCAACACCATCGTCAAGGACAACGCCTTCGCAGGCCCGTACAAGCTCACCTCCTACAAGGTGAACGAGGCCCTGGCATATGCCAAGAACGATTCCTACAAGGGTCTGACCCCAGCTAAGAACGACGTTGTGCAGGTCAAGTACTTCGCCGACTCCTCCAACCTGAAGATGGCCGTGCAGCAGGGCCAGGTCGACGTGGCCTACCGCTCCATGACCCCGACCGACGTCGAGGACCTGTCCAAGGACAACAAGGTCAAGGTCGTCAAGGGACCGGGCGGCGAAGAGCGCTTCCTCGCCTTCAACTTCAAGATCATGCCGTACGGCGAGAAGTCCAGCGAGCCGAACGCCGACAAGGCCAAGGCCGTGCGTCAGGCCGTCGCAAGCCTGATCGACCGCAACGAGCTGGCCACCAAGGTCTACAAGAGCACCTACACCCCGCTGTACTCCTTCATTCCGGATGGCCTGTCCGGCCACGACGACACCCTGAAGGCAGCCTATGGCGACGGTTCCGGCAAGCCGGATGCGGCCAAGGCCAAGAAGACCCTCGAAGCCGCCGGTGTGAAGACCCCGGTAGACCTGAAGCTCCAGTACAACCCGGACCACTACGGCCAGTCCTCCGCCGACGAGTATGCGGCCATCAAGGCCCAGCTCGAGGAAGGCGGCCTGTTCAAGGTCGACCTGCAGTCCACCGAATGGACCCAGTTCAACAAGGACCGTGTGGTCACCGAGGATTCCGATGGTTCCTACCCGGTCTACCAGCTCGGTTGGTTCCCTGACTACTCCGATCCGGACAACTACCTGTCCCCATTCTTCCGTGACGGCAACTTCGTGAACAACGGATACTCCAACAAGGAAGTCAACGATCTGATCGTCAAGCAGGCCGGAGAGACTGACGCCAAGGCCCGTGAGGACCTGTTGAAGGAAATCCAGAAGCTCGAAACCGATGACCTGTCCACCATCCCGCTGCTGCAGGGTGCCCAGGTTGCGGTCACCGGTTCTAATGTGAAGGGTGTCGTCCTTGACGCTTCCTTCCGCTTCCGCTACTCGTCCGTGACCAAGGCCTGACGGAAGGCTTTGACCGCCCCTGCCTGACCCGCCTAAGTCAGGCAGGGGCTCAATTTGTATCTAAAACACCAATAAGGAAAAGGAGCCCGACGTGACGCAAAGCGCAACCGAGGCTCAGCCGAAAGCCAAGAAAAACAAGCTTTCAAGCGGATTCTTCCGTTTCGTGCTCACACGCTTTCTGCTGATCATTCCTACAGTATTTATTCTTGTAACCATCGTCTTCTTCGTGATGCGCGCTACCGGCGATCCGATTTCCGCCGCTCTTGGTGGCCGTCTCACTCCCGAGGAACTGCAGAAGCGTATCCACGCGGCCGGTTATGACCGTCCGCTCATCGTGCAGTACATCGATTATCTTGGCGGCCTGCTGCATGGCGATCTCGGCACCACATTGACCGATAACCAAAAAGTGAGTACCATCCTTACTCACTATGGTGCCGCTACATTCGAGCTGGCGTTCCTCGCGCTCATCGTCGCGCTCATCGTCGGCATCGGCTTGGGACGCATCGCCGCACGCAAGCGTGACCACGCGGCCGATGCGGGCATCCGCACCTTCGCCATCCTGTGCTATGCCACCCCGGTGTTCTTCCTCGGCCTGATTCTGAAGCTCATCTTCGCCATCTGGCTGAACGTGCTGCCGGCATCCGGGCGCTCATCGCTTGGCAGCGAGATGCAGTTCTCCCGACTGGTGTCGCCGACCGGCTTCTACATCATCGACGCGATTCAGCTGGGCGACATGTCCGTACTGCTGGACGTGCTGCGCCATGCCGTGCTGCCGGCCCTTGCGTTGGGCCTGTTGACCGCCGGCGTATTCATTCGTCTGGTGCGCACCAACGTGATCGCCACCTACAATTCCGGCTACGTCGAAGCGGCACGTTCCCGCGGCGTCTCCGAGAAACGCCTGCTCAACAAGCACGCATGGAAGCCGGCGTTGATTCCAATCATCACCGTCATGGGCATGCAGATCGCCCTGATGCTCGCAGGCGCGGTGCTCACCGAAACCACCTTCGAATGGAAGGGACTCGGCTTCATGCTGTCGCAGTACCTGAAGGCACGCGACTTCGTGGCCGTGCAGGGCATCGTTATCCTAATCGCCATCATCGTGGCCGTCGTCAACTTCATCGTCGACGTCATCGCCGCGTTGGTCGACCCGAGAGTGAGGTACTGACATGACCGCAGCATCTGCCAACAAGGTCACCGTTCCAGGCGACAATCGTCTGGACGAGCTCAAGCTCGGCAACAAGACGCCATTCTGGCATAAGATTCCGATCATCAAGGAACTACGCGTCGCAGTCGGCTGGCAGAAAGGCATGCTGATCACGGGCCTCGTGCTCACGGCGTTCTTCCTGCTGGTCGCCATTTTCGCGCCGCTCATCGCGCCATACAGCTACGCGCAGCTCAAGGGCGCCGACGGCGTTTCCTTCCCGGCCCAGGCGGCACCGTCCTCCGAACACATCTGGGGCACCACTGCAGGTGGCTACGATGTGTTCAGCCGTGTGGTCTGGGGTGCCCGCACCGCCGTCATCGCCATCGTCGTCGCGGTATTGCTGTCGATTTTCGCAGGCGTGCTGCTCGGCCTGGTCTCCGGCTATTTCGGCGGATGGGTCGATCGTGTGCTCGTCATGATCGCCGACGCCGTGTACTCCTTCCCGTCGCTGCTGCTGGCGATTCTGATGGCGATCATGATCTCCCACGGCCAGTCCGGCCTGTGGAGCGGCATCTTCGCCTCCGGCATCTCCATCACCGTGGTCTATATTCCGCAATACTTCCGTACCATCCGCGCCGAAGTGATCCGCATCAAGGAATCCGCGTACGTGGAATCCGCCCGCGTGGTCGGCGCCTCCACGTGGCGCATCATGACCAAGCACCTGTTCAAGAACTCCACACGAACCCTGCCGGTCATCCTGACGCTGAACTCCTCCGAAGCCATCCTGACCCTTGCGGGCCTGGGCTTCCTGGGCTTCGGCATCGAACCGACCGCGGCCGCCGAATGGGGATACGACCTCAACCGCGCCGTCTCCGATGTGACCGCCGGCATCTGGTGGACCGCCGTGTTCCCGGGTCTGGCCATCGTGCTCATCGTGCTGGGCATCACCCTGGTGGGCGAATCGCTGAACGATCTGGCCGATCCGCGTCTGCGCGCCCGCAAGTCCGCAGGCGAAGTGGTCGGCTCCATCGAAGACACGTCCGTGGACCCCAGCCAGGAGCCAGGCAAGCGCAACGAGGTCGTCGCCGAACTTGAGGCGGCGAAGAATCCGATGGGAGCCAGCGACAAACCGGTGACCGTCACCGACCGTGATCCGTCATTCGTGGCTTCCGAATGGGCTTCCGAGGAAGGGGAGTGAACCGATGAGTGAAATCAAGGAAGGCAATCTCGCCGAGATCAAGGACCTCAGCGTCTCGTTCATGACCGACGCCGGTTCCATCAAAGCCATCGACAAGATCAGCTTCGAAATTCCCCGTAAGAAGGTCATCGGCGTGGTGGGCGAGTCCGGTTCCGGCAAGTCCGTGACCGCACGCTCCCTCATCAAGCTGCTGCCGGAGACCGCTACGACCTCCGGCGCGGTGTACCTGTCGAACCGCGCGGGCACCGAAGAGCTGGAAGTGCTGTCGCTGTCCGGCGAACAGCTGCGCGAAATGCGCGGCGCCGAAGCGGCCATGGTGTTCCAGGAGCCCAATTCGGTGCTCAACCCGGTGTACACCATCGGATGGCAGATCGAGGAAGGCCTTCGCGCCCATGGCATGAAGGACAAGAAGGAACTCCGTGCCAAGTCCATCGACATTCTCAAGAAGGTCGGCATTCCGGACGCGGAAACCCGCATCGACTACTACCCACACCAGTTCTCCGGCGGCCAGAAGCAGCGCATCGTCATCGCCATGGCCCTGGTGCTCAACCCCGGCCTGATTCTGGCCGACGAGCCGACCACCGCCCTCGACGTGACCGTGCAGGCCGAAATCCTCGACCTGCTGCGTCTGGCGCGCGACGAGTTCGACGCATCCGTGCTCATCATCACCCACAACATGGGCGTGATCGCCGACATCGCCGATGAGGTCGTGGTCATGTACCGCGGCCACGTCGTCGAACAGGGCAGCGTCGAGCAGATCTTCTACTCGCCGAAGGACGACTACACCAAGCGTCTGCTTGCCGCCGTGCCGCGTATTGGCCAGAAACTGGTCGTCAAGGATGCCGATGGCAAGGTCATCGAACGTGAGAAGGATTGGCGCGATCAGCCCATCGCGGTCGAGGCCAAGGGACTGACCATCACGTATCCGGGTCATCTCATGCAGCCTGATTTCAAGGCCGTGGACGGCATCGACTTCACCATCCACCGTTCCGAAGTGCTCGGTCTGGTAGGCGAGTCCGGTTCCGGCAAATCCACCACTGGCCGTGCCATCGCAGGCCTGCAGAAGGTTTCCGGCGGTTCCCTGAACGTTCTAGGCATAGAAATGAACGGTGTGAAGGAACGCGACTTCAAACCCAAACGCGCCGACATCGGCTTCGTGTTCCAGGATCCGGGCAGCTCGTTCAATCCGCTGATGACCATCGCGGAAAACGTGGCCGAACCGTTGATCGTGCACAAGAAGTTCTCGTCGGTATCAGACGCCCGCAAGTATGTGGGCGATCTGCTTGAGATGGTGCAGCTTCCGCGCGCCTACATGAACCGTTTCCCGCACGAGCTGTCCGGCGGCCAGCGCCAGCGCGCCTCCTTGGCACGCGCGTTGGCGTTGAAGCCGAGCCTGCTCATCGCCGACGAACCGACCTCCGCGTTGGATGTGTCGGTGCAGGCGAAGGTGCTGGAACTGTTCAAGAAGCTGCAGGCCGAAATCGGCTTCGCATGCCTGTTCATCACGCACGACCTCGCCGTGGTCGACATGCTCGCCGACCGCATCATGGTGATGCACAAGGGCCAGATCGTGGAACATGGCGATGCGGACCAGATCATGCAGAATCCGCAGAACCCGTACACGCAGAAGCTGCTGGCCTCCCTGCCGGTGCCCGATCCGCGCGAACAGCGCAAGCATCGCGAGCATCTGCATGAGCTGCTTGCCGCCCAGCAGTGAGCTGATCCACGGAATCTAATAAAAAGGAATCCCCGCAACGCTTGAAACGTTGCGGGGATTCCATTTTATGATGTATGGAAGGCGATTTCAGCGGATGGTGCCGTTGAAGGCAAACTGGGCATGCGAATCGCCATTCGCCTTGGCCTTCAGATATTCGCGTACGTAAGCCATGCGTTCCACCGTGGTGGCTGCCAACGGTTCGGGCAGAGCATCAGGGGAGAACCAGCCTACGCTGAGGCTTTCCTCATCGCCGACGAACGGCTCCGTGTTGCCATTCGGATCGGGCCTGCAGATGAACAGGTGATCCATGTACATGGTGTTGTCCCCATTCGCATAGGTGAGGACCTTTCTGGACGATTTGACCGACACCAGATCGGTGACGACCACATCCACGCCGGTCTCCTCCTTGACCTCGCGGGCAACGGTATCGGCCGGTTCCTCTCCGGGCTCGTTGATGCCATACACCATGGCCCATTCGCCGGTGTCGGAACGACGCCCCAACAGCACACGGCCCTGCTCGTCCTCGACATAGCCGGAGACGCCCATGAGCCATAACAGATCGTGGCCTATTTTTTCACGTAGCGAGAGTACGAATTCAGGCGTGGGCATGATGCGTCCTCAGGCCTTCGCGCCTTCGGCGGCCATATCGGCCATCCATGCCTCGACATCGTCGATCTGCTTCGGAATGCCCGCGGAAATCCATTCCGGACCATCCTCGGTCATGAGCACGTCATCCTCGATACGAATGCCGATGCCACGGTATTCCGGCGGAATCAGCAGGTCATCCTCACGGAAGTACAGGCCCGGTTCGATGGTGAAGATCATGCCCGGACGAATCTTGGCGTTCTGATACGACTCATAACGCGCCTGCGCGCAATCATGCACGTCGAGACCCAGATGGTGGGCCACGCCGCAGGCGAGCCAACGGCGATGCTGCTGGCCTTCAGGGGAGAGCGACTCCTCGACATCGACCGGCAGAATACCCCAGTCATGCAGACGTTCGGCGATCACGCGCATGCACGCATGGTGGATGTCCGAATACGTGGCGCCCGGCTTGGCCACCTCGAAACCGGCCTGCTGGGAATCCAACACGGCCTGGTACAGCTTCTTCTGGAAATCGGTGAACTTGCCGTTGGTCGGGAACGTGCGGGTGATGTCGGCGGTATACAGGCTGTTGACCTCCACACCGGCGTCGATGAGCAGCAGCTCGCCCGACTCCACGGTACCGGTATTGCGCATCCAATGCAGAATCGGAGCGTGGGCGCCGGAAGCGATGATGGTGTCGTAGCCGACCTCGTTGCCCTCCTCGCGGGAGATGGCGTTGAACGCGCCCTCCAGCATGCGCTCCGAACGCGGCTTGCCAAGGGAAGACGGAATCTTGCGCAGAATGTTGTCGAAACCATGCTTGGTTGCGGCCACGGCCTTGCGCATCTCACGAACCTCATACTCATCCTTGCACATGCGTGCCTCGGCGGCGAATTCGTGCAGCTTGTCATCGGCAGCGGTGTTGTTGTCCGGATCGGCGAAACCGTTGGCTTCACGGATCTCCTCGACCATGCTGGTAATCGCCGGATCGGCTTCGCGGATCACGCGCACGCGCACCGCGCCGGCCTCAGTGCCGACATCCTTGCTCAACGCGTCGGGCAGCTGCGTGATGTCGTTGGTTTCGATGCCGGTCATCGCGGTCATTTCCTTCACACCGGCACGCGGACCCACCCAATACTCGCCATAATGGGCGTTCATGAAAAAGTCCTGCGTGTAATGGTTGGCACGCGGAGCCACGAACAGTTCCGGAACATGCGTCTTGCCGGCCTTCGCCTCCGGAGAATCCGGATCGACGGGATTCAGCACCAGCACCGCGCCGGCCTCGAAATCCTCACCCAAACCGGTGTAGTAGGAGAACGTCGTATCCGGACGGAACGCGTAATCGCAATCGTTGTTGCGCACCTTCGGCTGTCCGGCCGGAATCACGATACGCTCGCCCAGGAACGCCTTGCCCAACGCCTCCAGACGCGCCGGCGTGTACTTGGAGGACTCCAACGGCTCGATCTGCGGCTCGTTGTCATCCCAACCGGTGGTCATGAACTCCTTGAACGCCTCGGAACGCGGACGCAGCGAACGATTGTTCACACGATCGCTCATGGCCTGATCCGGTCCCGGAGCGGACTCCCGCTCCATCTTCTCGTATTCCTTGTCCTTGTCAGTAATGACTTCGCCCATCACATCTCCTGAACATGCATTCGTAACGTACGGAAATTACCGCAACCCATCCTATAACTTTTCCCGGCGCGCAACGTTCATGCGGACATCTAGAATGGGAAAAGTTTAGTGTGCTGTCCGCAAGGTACGGGAGGAAAACGGGAAATATGTCATTCGAACATCCCAATCGCAACAACGAAAGCATGATCGACGTCGAACGCGACATCATGAGCCGTCCATCGGAACGCAACACCACCAATCTCGACCTGCAACGCATGAAGATGATCCTCGACATCATGGGCCATCCGGAGCAGTCGTTCCGCGTCATCCACATCACCGGCACCAACGGCAAAGGCTCCACGGCACGCATGGCCGAAGCCATCTGCCGCGCCTACGGCATGCGTACGGGCCTATACACCTCGCCCCATCTGGAACACGTCAACGAGCGCATCGCCATCGACGGCCAGCAGCTGTCCGACGACGATTTCGTCGACACCTGGGACCAGGTCAAGGACCTTGTCGCCATCGTGGACATGAAAATGGACGAGCTGGGCAAGCCGAAGATGAGCTTCTTCGAAGTGCTCACCGCCATGGCCATCTGGAAATTCGCCGACGCGCCGGTCGACGTCGCCATCGTGGAAGTCGGCATGGGCGGCCGATGGGACGCCACCAACGTGCTCGACGCGGACGCGGCCATCATCGGCCCGGTCGACATGGACCACATGGCATGGCTCGGCGACACCGTGGAGGAAATCGCCACGGAAAAGGTCGGCATCATCAAGCCGAACTGCACCGCCATCATCGGCCGCCAGCCACACGAGGACGAGGTCATGCCGATTATCGAGGCCGCGGCCAAGGAGAACCACGCCAGCTTGGTGCGCGACGGCGTCGAATCGGAAGTCGTCACCCGAGTGCCGGCCGTCGGCGGCCAGGTGGCCACCCTGCGCACTCCGAACGGCACTTACACGGAAGTACCGATCGCCAAATTCGGCGAGCATCAGGCACACAACGCGCTCGCCGCACTGTGCGCGGCGGAAGTGGTGATTCCCGTCAACGGCGCGTTGGACGGCGATTTGGTGGCCGAAGCGTTGAGCAGCGTACGCATTCCGGGACGTATCGAACAAATTCGTACCTCGCCTACCATCATCCTTGATGGCGGGCACAACGTGAACGCGGCCGAATCGCTGCGTGCCGCCATTGAAGAGAACTATGATTTCCAGCAGCTCGTCGGCGTGGTCGCCATGATGGGGGACAAGCAGGTCGAGGAGTATCTGGGCGTGCTCGAACCGTTGCTGAGCCATGTGATCGTCACCGAGAACTCGTGGCGTGACCGAGTGATGCCGGCTGAGGATCTGAAGAAGATCGCGGACCGTGTTTTCGGGCCGGAACGCGTCACCTGCATTCCCGAATTGCCGGACGCCATCCAGGAAGCCGTCAACATGGTTGATGCCGATGACGAACTGGGCGTCGGCTACGGTCATGGCGTGCTCGTCTGTGGCAGCTTCACAACCGCCGGTGATGCGCGACTCATGCTGGAGGAGAAGATCAACTCCGACCTGAAGAAGCCAAAGGCCGAACGTGTGTTCCAGGAATCCGTCGATCCGGAACCGCGCAAAAAGCAGGACGAGGCTGACGTGGATTTCGAATCCGACGCCAACCCTGATTTCAACATCAACGATTTCGGCAGCGTCGGTCCGGACGATTCCGTTTTAGCAGACGCCGATGCGGATGAAATGGATGAGGCGGCGGATGCCAACGAACCGGCGGATGCGGAAACGGCTTCGGAAAACGAAACGAAGTGACGAAGCGAAACAACATCGGACGATGACGCCATACGTGCGGCGTACACCGTCCATATAAAACAAGATTGTGGGTGACTTCCCATTGCCTGGGGAGCCACCCACAATCTTGTTTTATCGTCCGACGCCTAAGCAGTCGAAGATAGGCGTGACAAATAATAGCTACGCGCGCAACGCTTCGGCCCGCGCCACGGTATCTTCCACCAGCACGGCCTGCGCGTCGATGACCGGCAGCTGGGGCAGCGGAAACGCCTCGTTGAGCACGCTCAGCTCGGTGCAGCCCAATATCAGCGTGTCGCACGCGCAGGGGCCTGCCGGATCGAGCATATCGCGCAACACCGATTCGTAGCGTTCCAGATTGAGCTCGCCACTACCTTTCACATCGTCATAAATCAACGAAGTGATACGGGCCTGCAACTCGTCGGTCGGTTCGACGAACGTGTACCCGGCCTCTTCGACGGCACGCTTGTACACGCCGGATTTGCGCGAACCCACGGTGCCGAGGAAACCGACCCGCGGAAAACGATCCTTCGGATAACGCTGAGCCATGCGTGCCACCGCGCCGCGTGGCATATGCAGAATCGGCACCGTCGTCAACGCCTGGAAATCGTCATAGAAATAGTGCGCGGTATTGCAGGTGAGCACAATGAAACTCGCGCCCATCGCCGTTGCCTTCTCGATATCGTCGGCGAGTACGGGGAAGGGATTCTCGTCGGATTCGCCGAGAATGTACGCGGTGCGGTCCGGCACGGAGGAATCGTTGAAGACGATGTAGTCCAGATAATCCTGATCGCAATGGGCATGCGTGGCGCGGTTGACCAAGCGGATGTAGCTTTCGGTGGCCAGCGTGCCCATGCCGCCCAGTACGGCGAAAAACGGTCGTTTCACTTAAGCTCGCCCTTCTTGGTGAAGTACTTGGCATAGCTCTTCTTGTAAATCGAGAACATGTGCCGAATCATCAGCCAACGCAGCGGATTCATATCCTTGGAATACTCCAAGGTGGTACCCCAATCGCCCGACTTGAGCATGCGCTTGCCGGTTTCCTTGTCAGCGCCTTCTGCGACGTAATCAAGGAAAATCGACTTCGGAATCTCAAGCCACAGCTTCGAACCGCGGCCGAACAGGGTGTTGCCGTCGAACGGCGTGTCCTCGACGAGGTCGTCGACGAAATACTTCGCCAGATTGAAGCCGTTCAGCGTGACGAAATAGCTGGAACGTCCCTGGCGAAGGTTGATTTCGAACAGCTTGTACTCGCCGTCGCGTTCGTCGTACTTCATGTCGAAATTGGCCACGCCCTCGTACTTGATGTCCTCGAGGAAAGCCTTGATACGACGGAACACACCCTCGTTGTAGTCGGGCAGAATGGCCGCATAGTTGCCCGCGGCGACAGGGGAGGGATCCTCCAGCAGCGGGTGGCCGAGGAACATCATACGCACGCGATGATGCTGGTCCACATAGGCGTTCAGCACACGCATGCGGGAATCGTCGCCGGGGATGAAGTCCTGAATCACCATTTCGGACGTGTATCCGGCATCGTACGCACGCTTGATGATGGTCTCCAATTCGGCCGGATCGTTGAAGATGTAGGCCTTGCGACGGCCCTCGAAATCGATGTTGAGCCATTCCACCGAATTCGCGGGCTTCATGGCCACCGGATAGCTGAACGGCAAATCACGGTAGGCTCCTGCCTTCACCTCATCGGCGGTGACGGTGCGCGTCTTCGGATGGGGCAGATCATACTGCTCGCAGATCTGGTAGAACGTGGACTTGTAGGCGAGCCGGCGCGAAAGGTTCACGTCAAGCGTGTTGTATACGAAATATTCGCGAAGATCGTCGCCGCACTGGCTCAGCAGATTGGCGTACACGTCGCCGCAGGGGATGAGCAGCAGCACGCGTTCCGGATCCTCGGCCTTCATACGCTTGCCGAGCTTGAGCATGAAATTACGGAACGTGACGAAGTTGTTGAAATCGTCGACGATGTGCACGTTGACGATACGGCTGAATTTCGTGGGGCTCAGCTGGAAATACGCATACGCCTCGGAAACGATGCCGTACTCCTCATGGAACGCCCTGGCCATGCCGTAGACGTTGATGTCGCTGCCCAGCAGAATCGGTTGGAATCGTGTCATAATGCCTTCACCTTAGTTGTTATTTGAGACGGAACACGCGTTCCACGATGCGGTCGTCGCCCTCGTAAGGGATGTGCTTGCCGTGGTCTTTGAACCAACGTTCGTTGCCTTTGCCGATGATGAGGATGATGTGCAGATGCTCGGGATCCTTGCGATCGTGGCTTACCGTGGTCTCCACGGCTTCGGCACGGTCGAGAATGGTCTTCACGTCAAGCTGCGGGTTGGTGACGCTGTCGTTCATGTCCGCGCAGACCTGTTCCACAGGCTCGTCGTCGGTGTCTTCGAAAGTGAGCACGAGATGGTCGATGCGGTCCTGCGCGGCGTGGACGATTTCGGCGCGGCGATCGTATGCCTTGTTTCCAGCGGAGCCGGTGATGAGCGTGATTTCCGGCTTTTCGCTGCCGTAACGCTGATCGACGTAGTCAAGCAACGCGGTGACGGACGCGTAGTTATGCGCGTAATCAACAATGGCGATGGTGTTCGACCGCGTGTCCTTGAAATGCTCCATACGTCCGGCGATGCGTACCGGCTCCATCTCACGCAACGCGTCCTTGGCCTGTGCGGAACCGAAATCGAAACCGGCCGCATGGGCGATCGCGACGGCCGCCGCCGCGTTCGCATAGTTGAAATCGCCGTCCAATGTCAGGCTCAACTCGCCGATCGAGGTGCCGTCGATGACGATGGAGAAGCGGCTGTGATCGTCATTCGCCGGCGCGGCCATGACATCTGCCGTGGAATCGCCGCCAAGCGCGAACGTGGTGACGGGAACGCTGGCATGACGTGCGTCCTGCCGGATGAGGTCGGCGCGCGCGCAATCGGCACCCAATACGAGGGCACGGCAGTTCTTGACGATCTGACGCTTGCAGTGGAGATAATCCTCGAATGTCGGATGCTCGATCGGGCTGATATGGTCCGGGCTGATGTTGAGGAACGCGGCCACGTCGAATGTGAGACCGAACACGCGGTCCACCTTGTAGGCCTGCGAGGAGACCTCCATGACGAGATATTCCATGCCGTTATCAACGGCCTCGCGCATCATGCGGAACGCATCCATGGATTCCGGCGTGGTCAGATCGGATTCCACGTAGGTGTGGCCGTCAAGACAATTGTCCACGGAGGAAAACAGCGCGCACTTGCCGCCGGAACAGCCGTTGAGCATCGCCTGCGTGAGATAGGCGGTGGTGGTCTTGCCTTTGGTGCCGGTGATGCCGACCACCTTCAACTGGTCCTGCGGACGACCATAGAATTCAGCCGATAGCAAAGCCATGGCCTTGCGCACGTCATCCACAATAAGGCCCGGAGCTTGCGTGGCGTCGGAGAAGTCGTTCTCCGACACATAGGCGGCAAGGCCGCGTTCGTCGATGCCCTGCAGATATTCGGCCTTGAAACGGCCCTTGCAGCACAGGAACGTGCTCGGCTCCACCTTGCGGGTGTCGTAGGTGATTGCGGAGAACGGCTCGTCAAATCCCTTGATGTCGTGCGGATCAAGCGTCCAGACATCGCCGCGGATGATTTCGCGCAGCAGTCCGTGCCTATCGAGCAGTCGGGCCGCCGATTCCAGAGTCAAAGCCATGTTTTCGTGTTCTCCCTGTGTATGAGACGCCGAGCGGATACCGAAGAGCCATTTTAGCGGCAACCATGTGCACGACGTGTGACGTCGGGGAAGTTACAATGAGGGTGTGACTGAACAAGAAACGGAATCCATGGCGGGCCGGCGCGCGCGGTTTGAGAAGCTTGCCATGCCCGTTGTGGACTCGCTGTACCGGCAGGCGATGAAACTGACCAACAATCCCGACGACGCGCAGGATCTGGTGCAGGACACCTTCGAACGTGGATTCAAGGCGTTCGACTCCTTCAAGGAAGGAACGAATTTCGCGGCTTGGATGACCACCATCGAACGCAACGCCTATTTCAACCAGTACGCCAAAGCCAAGCGACGGCCGCAACGCGCCAACGATTCCACTGGCGAATACGACGACTGGGACCTGTATTCCGCGTCCGAGCATTCCTCCGAACAGCTCAAATCCGCCGAACAGGAATACTTGGACGCCTACGCGCCGGAGGAGATCATGGCCGCTTTGAACCGGCTTTCCCCGGAACGCAGGCAGGTTTTCATCGACGCCGCGATCGACGGCAAATCATACAGCCAGGTAGCTGAGGAACAAGGCGTGAAAATCGGCACCGTGATGAGCCGGCTCAACCGCGCCCGCACACAGCTGAAACGTGAGCTTGCCAATTACGCCAAGGAACGTGGCTATGCCACTGCCGGGAAGGATCGACCATGAGCGAACCAATGGAACGGCACATCTCCATTACTTCGACCACCACCAACACGAACGGTGTGGTGACGCAGGTGACGCATGCCAGCGTGCATGTCGTGGCCTCCGGGGACTGCTTCGACCCGGAGACCTGTTGCGATGAACGCGAACGTGCGCTGATCGCAGCGATGCGCGCGTACCTGCGGCCGAAACACGCGCCGCAAAGCCTGATCGACAGGCTTGAGGCGACACTCGACCACTGTTGTGACGAGTAATTGGAAGGACGTGCGGCGTTTCATGCGCCAAGTGCCATGCTGATGTGACGCGAGGCGCGCCCGCCGCATCAGCGTCTGAATATGGGAAAACCCCGCGAACCGTAATGATTCCGCGGGGTTTTCCATGCTCTGTGACGCTATTCGCGCCGGCAGGGATCAGGCGTTCGGGCGCTTGCCGTGATTGGCGGCCTTCTTACGACGATCCTTGCGCTTACGTCCGCGCATGCCCATGATTGGACTCCTTTACTTGCGATTAATAAGCCTTCGGGATTATCGCACACGAGCGAGACGTTTGCCAAATTCGGCGTCCGCTGTGTGGCCGGGACTTATTCCGATGGTGATTATATCAGTCGAGCATCCCGATGAACAGCGCCGTGCTTGACGTCTCGCCCGGCTTGATGACGATGAGGTCCTTGCCGGTGTTGAACGCGTTCGCGTATGCCGTCTGCGGTTCCACCGCCACTCCGGCCGGATGCTTGATGGCCGGGAAACCGGTGCCGGTGCACACCTGGAACGAGGTGACGGTCTCGTCGCCGCCCACACGCACCTTCTTGCCGTCCGGACGGGTGAACACCGCGGTGACGGTGCCGTCTTCGGCATGCTCCAGATCCGTCCAAGCGTCGTCGAACGGCTGCTCGGTGAGCAGCGTGTCCTTACGCAGGTCATACTTGGTGCCGTCCACCGGCTCGGTGCCGGTCGGAATGAGGTTCTCGTTGACGGTGACATGCGTGCGCCCCGGCACGGTCAGGCTGCACTTGGCGTTGTGGGCGTCGATCTCATCGCCGTATCCGTTGAAGCCGTTGGCGAGCCACGGGTGGATGGCCAAGGCCCACGGTGCGTCCGCATCGCCGTTGTTGTAGGCGCTGATGTTCAGATGCAGGCCATCGTCGGCGAGGCTGTACGTCGCGGTCACCACGATGTCGAACGGATATCCCTCCATGTTGGGGGCACGCCAGCTGAGGGTCACGGCATCCTCTTTAAGGGAGACAAGCTTCCAGAACGCGCGCTTGCCGTAGCCGTGGATGGCGTTGTGGCGCTCATGCTCGTCGATCGGCAGCGTGTAGGTCTTGCCTTCGAAGGTGTATTCGCCATTCTCGATGCGGTTCGGGAACGGGATGAGCAGCTGGCCGTGGCAGCAGGTCACCATGTCATCCGGACCGGGGGAGACGATGATGTCCTCGCCTTGGTAGGTCAGTTTGCGCAGCGTCGCGCCCAACTCGGTGACGACGGCATGGTAATCGCCATGCGAAATGGAAAATTGCTGTCCGGTGCGTGGCGGCAGATTGGTGCAGGTCATAAATCACTCCATAGTGTTGTCGACTGTGTTTCCGCTACTATGTTACCGCTCACGATGTGGTGGTGGATGCGCTTGTCGTGTGGAAATTCTGCGGATGAAGACGGCCGATGTCGATTGACGGCGCCCGTGCCTTAATATTGGTGATTGCTGTTGTGATGGATGGATACGATTGGAAGGCGGCTTGACATGGGCAAACGCATCGTGCTGGCGGATCCGCGCGGATTCTGCGCCGGCGTGGATAGGGCGATTCTGACGGTGCGGACGATTCTCAAATCCGCCGATACGCCACGTGCCGACGGATTGCCGCCGGTGTATGTGCGCCGCCAGATCGTGCACAACAAGCATGTCGTCGAGGATTTGGCCGCGCAGGGCGCGGTGTTCGTGCAGGAATTGGCTGAGATCCCCGATGCCGCCGCCGAAGCCGGCATCCCAATCGTATTTTCCGCCCACGGCGTGTCTCCGGCGGTCAAAGCCGAGGCCGCGGCGCGCGGTATGCATGTGGTCGATGCCACCTGCCCGCTGGTAAGCAAAGTGCATCGCGAGGTGCTGCGTTTTGTCAAGGAAGGTTACGAGATCATCTACATCGGGCACAAAGGCCACGATGAGGCCGTTGGTGTGGTGGAGGAATCGCCGGAACATGTGCATTTGATCGAGCATGCGTCCGACGTCGACTCGTTGGATTTCCAACCTGACACGAAACTGGTGCTGCTTACGCAGACCACGTTGAGCGTCGATGAGACCGCTGGCACGATCACCGCGCTCAAAGCGCGTTTCCCATGGCTTGAAATGCCGCCGAACTCCGATATCTGCTATGCCACGTCGAATCGTCAGGCGGCGGTCAAGCTCGTTGCCGAGCAAGCCGATTGCGTGGTGATTGTCGGCTCCGCGAATTCCTCGAATTCCGTGCGGTTGATGGAAGTCGCTCAGGAGGGACTTAACGCGCGGTACGCCTCAAAAACGGCTGTTGGCGCCGCTGGTCGCGCCCATCGTGTTGATGATGCTTCGGAACTTGACCCCGCATGGTTTGAAGGTGTCGAATCCGTGGGTATTTCCTCGGGTGCCTCCGTGCCGGACGAGCTGGTTTCCGGCGTGGTCGCAGCGTTGCAAGAACTTGGCTACCAGGATGTGAGCACCATCGAAACCATCAAGGAGAACATGCATTTCGTGCTTCCTGCGGAACTGCGCAAATAGCGCGAACCTTTCGCTTACGCAAGTGGGCGGTCGGAACATCGTGTTGTTCCGACCACCCACTTATGTATTGGTGTGATGTATCGGCGTGTTTTTTACCAAGTGCCGATCGGCGCCGCTACCGCGTCGAGCACCTTGAGCAGATCGTTGGGATTGACGCCGACTGAGAAACCGCGTTTGCCGCCCGACAGCAGGATTTCGTCGTATTGCAGCGCGCTTTCGTCAAGCACCGTCTTGTGGTGTGTGCGCTGGCCAAGCGGGGAGATGCCGCCGACCACGTAGCCGGATTCGCGCATGGCGACCTTCGGATCGGCCATCGCCGCCTTCTTCGCGCCGACTGCCGCGGCCAGCGCCTTCAGATCCATATGTCCGCTGACCGGCACCACGCCGACCACGCGTTCGGAGCCGGTGTCCGCCATCAGCGTCTTGAACACCTGATGCTCGTCGAAACCGAGCTTGGTGGCGGCCTCAACCCCATAACCGTCATCCATGTGATCGTTCGAATGCGCGTATTCGTAGGTTTTGAACGGAACTCCGGCTTTTTCCAACTGCACGGTGGCCGGTGTGGAACCGGCGCCCTTCTCATGCTTTTTCTTTGCCATGCCGCCCATAATAAGCCTTCCACGTGTCCGTTGCGGCGTTTCGGATACGAAAAGGGGCTTCCGCCGAAGCGAAAGCCCCTTTGTCTGAGGCTCAGAGACGAACCGTGCGGATTACTCCGCGCCGATTCACTCGGAGATCTCGGCGAAGTACAGCAGGGTACGCACCATGTTGCAGGTGAAGCCGTACTCGTTGTCGTACCAGGAGACGGTGCGAGCCATGGTCAGGCCGTCAACGGTGTTGACATCGGTCTGGGTCGGATCGAACACGCCACCGTGGGTGTCGCCGATGATGTCGGAGGACACGATGCCATCCTCGTTGTAGCCGTAGAAGTCGGTGTCGGAGAAGGCGGCCTTGAAGGCGGCGTTGATCTCATCGGCGGTGACTTCCTTGTTCAGGACGGTGGTCAGCTCGGTGACGGAGCCATCCGGAACCTGGATGCGCTGGGCGTGGCCCTGCAGCTTGCCGTTCACGGACGGAACGACCTTGCCGATGGCCTTGGCGGCGCCAGTGGAATGAGGAATGGTGTTGATGGCGGCGGCGCGGTTGTTGCGAGCCTTCGGGAAGCGCGGGCCGTCGAGGATCATCTGGGTGCCGGTGTAGGCGTGGATGGTGGTCATGAAGCCAGCCTTGATGCCCCAGTTCTCGTCCAGCAGCTTGACCATGGCGGCCATGGAGTTGGTGGTGCAGGAGCCGGCGGACACGATCACGTCGGAAGCCTTGAGGGTCTCGTGGTTCACGCCGAACACGATGGTCGGGGTGATCTCGTCCTTGGCCGGAGCGGAGATCAGGACCTTCTTGGCGCCAGCGTTGATGTGGGCCTGGGACTTCTCAGCGGAGGTGTAGAAGCCGGTGCACTCGAGCACGAACTCAACGCCGTCGTTCTTGACCCACGGGATGTTGTTGGCATCCTTCTCGGCGTAGACCTTGTATTCCTTGCCGTCGACCACGATGGAGTCGTCGGTGGAGGTGACCTCGACCGGGGTGCCATCGTCATGACGGAAGGTGCCGTGGGTGCTGTCGTACTTCAGCAGGTAGGCCAGCATGGACGGGGTGGTCAGATCGTTGATTGCAGCGACCTCAATGTCACCGGCCTGGCCGCCACGAGCCTGCAGCTCGAAGATACGGCGGAAAGCCAGACGACCGATACGACCAAAGCCGTTAATACCAATCTTAACTGTCATGTAATTCTCCCTTTAGGGTAGGCCACGCGTGTGCCAGGCACACTGAAGCCATTGTTTACCAACACCGTCCACTGTAGTGCGTCACCTGTACTTAGGGCAACGTTCCGAGGCGCGTGTTCCAAAATGCAGTGCGATTTTCAGTGAACGCTCACATGCATGTCCCGCATGCGTTCAACGGCCGCTTGGCTCGACCAGCGCGGAGGATACGTCCGTGTCCAATGCACCGAGATCTCCGGAGAAGCCATGCCATCGCGCCACGTGCGGCAGGGGAGCCTCGATGGGGAACGTGACGATGAGCGTGCCATGCTCCACCGTGATGCGGGACGGCCTGCCGGCAAGGAACTCGTTGCTCAGTCCGTTGACGCGCGTGCTGCTCATGTCGGCGTGGTGCAGCTCGTATTTCAATCCCGTTTCGCTTACGCCGGTCGAGATATCGCTGTGGGAGAACACGGAGACCATGCGTCCCGCAACGGCGTCGTCCGCCGGGAAATCGAGCGCGCCGTCGCAGATCGCGGTGACGATCGATCCGTCGCCGTGCAGGTAGCCGGTCGCGCCACGGTCGGCCAGTAGCGCCATAAGCTGGATATTGGAAATCGTATGGTCGATTCGTCCGCCGAGCGCGCCGTATATGTGGAACGTGCGCGCGCCGCGCAGCCAGCTGATCTTCAAAGCCGACAGCAGGTCGGGATCGTCCTTTTCCGAAGGCAATGCGATGGTGCGGTCGTTTTGCGTGGGGCGGTCGCCGGTAATCGAATCGAAGTCGCCGACCACGAAATCGGCGTCGATGCCGAAGGCACGGGCGTGGTCGAGGCCGCCGTCCGCGGCGACGACGAAGGCGTCATCCGGAATCGCAGGGGTCTCATCGTAATAATCGCCTGCGCCGAAGATCACGCAGGTGCGGGCATCGTGGAAATCCATACCCGGTAGTGTAGCCGTGACGGACGAAAGGAAAGAATCGTCATTTTCATGGCTATGCGGCATACCTAAAATGTCTGAAACCTGTGGAGATTGTCACGCATGAATCGGTTCGGAGGCGCGGCGGCGGTTTTTCGACATGCGGATGCTGGTACACTGACACCGAGTTTGTTTTGAAGGGATTGCAGATAATGTGCGGAATTGCTGGTTTCGTCAACGATATGCCCATTGACGTGAAATGCCCGGTCCTCCAACGTATGACCGACATGATCGCGCATCGCGGGCCGGACAGCGAAGGCCATTACATCGACGAGCATGCGGCGCTCGGCCATCGAAGGCTCAGCATCATCGACCTCGGCGGCGGCCAGCAGCCCATCTACAACGAGGATGGTTCGAAGGTCATCACCTTCAACGGCGAGATCTACAACTATCAGACGCTGCGTGAGGAATTGATCGCGGCCGGACACACCTTCACCACCAAAAGCGATACCGAGGTGCTGCTGCACGGCTATGAGCAGTGGGGTGTGGATTTGCTGCAGCGCGTACGTGGCATGTTCACTTTCGTGATCTGGGACAAGAACAAGCAGGAGCTGTTCGGCGCGCGCGACCATTTCGGCATCAAGCCCTTCTACTATGCGAAGATGAACGGCACGTTCATGTACGCGTCGGAGATCAAGAGCCTGTTGCGCCACCCCGATTTCGTCAAGGAGCTCAACGCCGAGGCGTTGAAGCCGTATATGACCTTCCAGTATCCGGCGATCGGTGAGACCTTCTTCAAAGGCGTCTACAAGCTGCCGGAAGGGCACTATTTCACGTACCGGGATGGCAAGATGGACATCCACCGGTATTACGACGAGGATTTCCGCGAAGGCAAGCAGAAGCTGGGCGAGCTGGTGAACTCGATCGACCAGACGGTGTGCGATTCCGTCAAGGCGCACCAGATCGCCGATGTGGAGGTCGGCTCCTTCCTGTCGAGCGGTGTCGACTCCAGCTACGTCGCCGCCGTGGCGCGTCCGCAGCACACGTATTCGATCGGTTTCGGCAAAGGCACGTACAACGAATCGCAGCAGGCCGGCGAACTGGCGGAACTGCTCAAACTGAACAACACCGCCGAGTCGTTGACCGACGAGGAGGCGTTCGCCGCGTTCCCGCGCATCCAATGGCATCTCGACGAGCCGGACTCCAATCCGAGCTGCGTGCCGCTGTACTTCCTGTCCGCATTGGCCGCCAAAGACGTGAAGGTGGTGCTGAGCGGCGAAGGCGCCGACGAGTTGTTCGCCGGATACATCGACTACGGCGTGCACACCAAATTCAAGCCCATCAAGGTGGTGACTCGCTGGCTCACGCATCTGCCAGCCGGCGCGCGCAAGGCGATCGCCCGGTTCTGCAAGGGCAAGACCTTCCCGGGCGCATGGCATCTGTACGCCAATCTTGCGCCGGCCGAGGAAAGCTTCATCGGACAGGCACGTGTGTTTGAGGAATCGCAGTCCGAACAGCTGCTCAAGCCTGAATACCGCAAGGCGCCGAGCGTGCAAAGCATCGTCGACAAGACGTATGCGCGTGTGGAAGGCAAGGGTCTGAGCGAACTGAAGAAGAAGCAGTACCTTGACATGCATCAGTGGATGCCGGGTGACATTCTGCTCAAGGCCGACAAGATGACCATGGCGCATTCGCTGGAATTGCGTGTGCCGCTGCTCGACAAGGAGCTCATGGGCGTGGCCGAGCAGGTGCCGACCAAGTACCTCATCACCGACGAGAACACGAAATACGCGTTCCGCCAGGCGGCGGGACGTCATCTGCCCAAGGAATGGTACGACCGTGAGAAGCTTGGCTTCCCGGTGCCGATCAAGAAGTGGCTGCGTGAGGAGAAGTTCTACAAGTACGTCCGTTCCGTGTTCGAACGCGATTACGTCAGCCAGTTCTTCGACCAGGACGCGCTGCTGAAGATGATCGACGACAACTATGCCGGCAAAACCGACGATCGCCGCAAGATCTGGACCGTGTACTCATTCCTGACGTGGTACGACGTCTACTTCGTGCACGACGGCGAGAAGCCGGACGTCATCGCCATCGCCTGACAGCGGATGCCGTCCGAATGGTGACGAACACCCCGGGACCGGTGCGACACGCGCTGGTCCCGGGGTGTGGTATTATTTACAAGGCTTGAGAAATCAAGAAAGCGGGATATCCCCACCTGGAAGCCTTTCAGGGCCTCGGGTTCAGGCAGATGCCTTCCACCGGTCGTCTCGGTGAGATATGTAAGCCGCTCTTACGGGTTTACGGCGCGTTGTGATGCGTTTTGGCATGCCTTGAACAATCGAGACTTTGGAAAACTGCCAATCAAAGGATGTTCCGTTGCATGGAATATGAGGATTGGAGTCATCATCAGCGACGAACCACGCATTAACGACGAGATTCGCGTCTCCCAGGTGCGTCTGATCGGCCCGAACGGCGAGCAGGTGGGAGTCATCGCGACTTCCGTCGCACTGAACCTGGCAAAGGAAGCGAACCTCGATCTCGTCGAGGTGGCGCCCAACGCGAAGCCTCCGGTCGCCAAGCTCATCGATTACGGCAAGTACAAGTACAACGAGAAGATCAAAGCTCGTGAGGCGCGCCGCAACCAGAGCACCGCGGAAATCAAGGAAATTCGCTTCCGTCTGAAGATCGACGACCATGACTTCGAGGTCAAGAAGGGCCATGTTGTGCGCTTCCTGAACGGCGGAGACAAGGTCAAGGTCACCATCATGCTGCGTGGCCGCGAGCAGTCGCGACCGATTGGCGGCGTCGAGTTGCTGCAGCGACTTGCCAGCGAAGTGGAGGAATACGGCACCGTCGAATTCGCTCCGAAGCAGGAAGGCCGCAACATCATCATGACGCTCGCGCCGAAGGGCAAGAAGGTTCACACCCAGTCCGAGCAGCGTCGTCGTGGCGATCAGTCCCGTGCCGAGCGTCAGGCCCGCCAGGCCGCCCGTTTGGCGGCCAAGCAGGAGGCCCAGGCTCAGGCGGCGGCAGCAGCCAAAGCCGCCGTGGCATCCGACAAACCGAAGACTTCCGAAACGAAGTAACAAACAAGGAGGGCAGCAATGCCGAAGATGAAAACTAATTCCGCCGCTTCCAAGCGCGTCCGCGTGACCGGTTCCGGCAAGCTGATGCACGCCGGCTCCGCAATGCGCCACAACCTCGAGCACAAGTCCGCTCGTAAGCGCCGTGAGCTGAAGGCCGACGGTGTTCTGGCCACTTCCCAGAGCAAGAACATGAAGAAGCTGCTCGGTCGCTGAGCATAGCGAGAGCTTAGAAACAAAGACTTAATAGAAAGCTGAGGAATCAAATATGGCACGTGTCAAGCGCGCAGTAAACGCCCACAAGAAGCGTCGCGTCGTTCTCGAGAGGGCTTCCGGCTACCGCGGCCAGCGCTCCCGCCTGTACCGTAAGGCCAAGGAGCAGCTGCTGCACTCCTTTACCTACAACTTCCGCGACCGCAAGGCTCGCAAGGGCGACTTCCGCAAGCTGTGGATCCAGCGCATCAACGCTGCCGTCCGCGCCGAAGGCATCACCTACAACCGCTTCATCCAGGGCCTGCACCTTGCCGGCATCGAGCTGGATCGTCGCGCTCTCGCCGAGCTGGCCGTCTCCGATCCGGAGGCTTTCAAGGCCATCGTCGAGCAGGCCAAGGCCGCTCTTCCGGCTGACGTGAACGCTCCGAAGGAAGCCTGAGTTTCCCCGACGGTTCACCTGTGAACTTCAGAACCCCCGATCCGGCAAACGGACGGGGGTTCTTGCGTATCGCGTTCCCCATACCGGATACTTTGAATAGACTTTCCGGAATGTTGATTTCCATCCAATGACGGCTTCCACTTGGAACGAACGTCCTTGGAATCCTCCATGCGGGCAACGCGTTCCGTACGGGAACGTGACGGAACGGACACGACAAATGATGACGATGCAAACGGAGGACCACGATGACGGATATCGAACGCTTGATTGATCAGTTCCTCGCGTACATCGACGTGGAACGAGGACTTGCGAAAGCCACGGTGCGCGCATATGACTCGGACCTGCGCAAATACAACGGCTGGCTTGCGACGCAAGGCATTCAAGACCTTAATGCAGTGACCACGCAGGACGTGGAACGATACATCGCCTTTCTTGACGATTCCGGAGAATCCGCGCGCAGCAAGGCACGAAGACTGGCCAGCATCCATGCATTCCATCGCTTCGCACTGAACGAACATGTGGTATCCAATGACGTTGCGGCACAGGTCAAGGCTCCCAAAGGCGCGACGACGCTGCCTGACGTGCTCACTGTGGACGAGGTGGCCAGTTTGCTGGACGCGATCCCCGTCTCGCAGAATCGGCCTCAATCCGAAGGCATGGCGGACATGCCCGACGATCCCGCGATGCTGCGCGACAAGGCGTTGCTGGAATTCATGTACGCCACCGGAGCCCGCGTGTCGGAAGCGTGCGGCGCGAATCTTGACGATGTCGACTTGGAATCGAACGTTGCGAGATTGATGGGCAAAGGCTCCAAACAACGTCTGGTGCCGGTCGGCAGTTACGCATGTGAGGCGATCGCAAGATACCTCAAAAACGGACGGCCGCAGCTCGAGTCGAAGGCGAAAGGGCCCACCGAACGACGCGCGTTGTTCCTCAACAAGCGCGGCAAACGACTGTCAAGGCAATCGGTGTGGGAGATCATCCGTGCGGCCGGGGAACGCGCGCATATCGACAAGCCCCTGCATCCGCACACATTGCGCCATTCCTTCGCCACGCATCTGATCCAAGGCGGGGCCGACGTGCGCACCGTGCAGGAACTGCTGGGTCACGCGAGCGTCACCACCACGCAGATCTACACGCATGTAAGCCCGGAGAACCTCATCGAGACATATCTGACCTCGCATCCAAGGGCAAGATAGCATGAGATGCATGTGTTGCTGCCGTTTCTGACGGCGATGATGGGCTAGCATGGAAACAGTGGAGTTTTTGACACGAGGATGTTGGTAAGGTAAACGGTATGCCTACGGATTTGCTTGGACGTGATTATGAGACGTTTCCCGCACCGGAGCCGCTGCAGACGCACGGTCCGGCAAGGGTCATCGCCATGTGCAACCAGAAGGGTGGCGTCGGCAAGACCACCAGTTCCATCAATATCGGCGGCGCGCTAAGCCAATACGGCAGGCGCGTGCTGATCGTCGACTTCGATCCGCAAGGCGCCGCCACGGTGGGTCTCGGCATCAACGCCAACGCGGTGGAGGACACCGTGTACACGGCGTTGTTCAATCCGCGCATGGACGTGCACAGCGTGATTCACCACACCGATTTCGAGAATCTCGACATTATGCCGGCCAACATCGATCTGTCCGCCGCCGAAGTGCAACTGGTCACCGAAGTGGGACGTGAGCAGGTGCTTGCCGGTGTGCTGCGCCAGGTCAAGGACGAGTACGACGTGATCATCATCGACTGCCAGCCATCGTTGGGCCTGCTGACGGTGAACGCGTTGACCGCGGCCGACGGTGTGATCATTCCGGTCGCTGCCGAATTCTTCGCGCTGCGTGGCGTGGCGCTGCTCATGCAATCCATCGAGAAGGTGCAGTCGCGCATCAATCCGAGCCTTGAAGTGTATGGCGTGCTGGTCACCATGTACACCCGTACCCTGCATTGCGAGGAGGTGTTGCAGCGTATCTACGAGGCGTTCCAAGGCAAGGTGTTCCATTCCGTGATTTCGCGTTCCATCAAGCTGCCGGATTCCACGGTGGCGGCCGCGCCGATCACCATCTACGCGCCGAACCACAAGACGGCGAAGGAATACCGTGAAGTGGCCCGCGAGCTGATCGCCAACGACATCGTGGCCTGAACTTTGCAAGAGCCCCGTTGGGGGCTCTTGGTGTTTATGAGCGACTCGACACACTTATAGTCATGTTGACTATAAGTGTTAGACTCCTTTCCTGTAAGCAATTCGAAGTATTGGAAGAGGCCATCAATTGATCATGGGCAATGTCTCGGAACGGCGCAAGCAGCCTCCGCAGGTCGGCGTATCCGTGGTGATTCTGGCTTTGGGACCGGTTCCGCAGTCAGATGTGGGCGCTGGTGCCGCTTCGTCCGGCATGGGCTCCACCCTGTGGATGCCGCTGGTCAAACGCGTCCGTCAGCCTTTTTTGGGGCAATGGGCGTTGCCGGGAGGCGGTCTGAGGGCCGACCATTCATTGGAACAGTCGGCGTATGCCGCACTGGAATCGACGACGTCGCTGCATCCGAAATATCTTGAGCAGCTTTACACGTTCGGCGATCCGGCACGTTCGCATGGCGGTCTGCCGATGGTGTCCATCGTGTACTGGGCCCTGGTGGGCGAGGCCGATGGACGAATCGACTTCGCCGGAGGGGACAACGTCAAGTGGTTCCCCGTCAACCATCTTCCGGAACTTGCGTTCGACCATCGCACCATCGTCGAATACGCCATGAACCGGCTTCGCGGCAAAATCGAATCGCCTGACATCGCCACTCGATTGGTGGGCGAGCGATTCACGTTGAGCCAACTGCATGACGTGTACGAGGCGATTGCCGGACAGCGTATCGATTTGGCGAATTTCCGCCGTAAAATGCTCGCTTCCGGACTGTTGGAAGACACCGGTGAGAAACTGCGGATCGGCCGTAACAGGCCGGCGGCGGTCTACCGGTACAGCCGGAAGCCGGGAACGGATTTGTGGACCGAAGCCGGAACGGCATCCGAATCGGACGACACTCGAATTGCTTTCCAGGATGACGACGCGTTATCCGCATTGATGACGGCGTGATCGCCTGCCATCGTCGGGCTTGAACGAGCTCACGACACAATAGGAAAACAATGATAAAGGGGTGTTGATGTCCGCATCGCAACAAACCGTCGGGGGAGAGGTCTCGCTGACTCGCAACGAGCGTCTTGACCGACTGCCGTTCAACAAGGCGCACAGGAAGCTGTTGGTGGCTTCGGGTATTGGATGGGCGTTCGACGCGATGGACGTTGGTCTGGTGTCGTTCGTCGTGGCCGCCATCGCGGCCGATCCGCATTTCAATCTGACGCCGACCGAGAAAAGCTGGGTGCTGTCCATCGGTTTCGTCGGAATGGCGATCGGCGCCGCGCTTGGCGGCTTCGTGGCCGACCGCGTTGGCCGCAAGACGGTCTTCTCCGCGACGCTGGTGATTTTCGGTCTGGCCAATGGCGGTATGGCGTTGTCATGGTCGCTGGCGGCTCTGCTGATCGCTCGACTGGTCATCGGCCTCGGCCTGGGCGCCGAGCTGCCGGTCGCCTCCACATTGGTCTCGGAATTCTCTCCGACCAAACAACGCGGCCGTATGACGGTGCTGCTGGAATCCTTCTGGGCAATCGGCTGGATCATCGCCGCCTGCATCGGCTATTTCGTCATTCCGAACACCGGCGATTGGGGATGGCGCTGGGCGCTGCTCATCGGAGCATTGCCGCTGCTGTACGCCATCGTGACGCGCATTCATATCCCTGAGTCCGTGCGATTCCTCGAATCCAAGGGACGTGAGGATGAGGCCGAGCAGGCCGTGCGCTACTTCGAACAGGCCGGAGGCGTCGAACCGGTCGCATCCCCGAAGGGCGAGCCGCTGCCGAAGATCAAAACCCGCGAGCTGTTCGGCAAGAAGTATCTTGCGCGCACCGCAGCCATCTGGGCCACATGGTTCTTCGTGAACTTCTCCTACTACGGCGCGTTCACGTGGATGCCGTCTCTACTGGCCGACCAGTTCGGCTCGCTGACCAAGTCGTTCGGCTACACGCTCGCCATCGCCATCGCACAGCTGCCCGGCTACTTCCTCGCGGCATGGCTGGTGGAGATCTGGGGCCGCAGGAAGACCCTGAGCGTGTTCCTCGCCGTGTCCGCCGTGGCAGCGTTCGCCTTCTCCCAAGCCGGTTCCGTGGCCGCTGTGCTGGGCTTCGGCATGCTGCTGTCCGCGTCCAACCTTGGCGCTTGGGGCGTGTTGTACGCGGTGACTCCGGAAATCTATCCGACACGTCTGCGCGGCGCCGCCTCCGGTGCCGCCGCGGCTTGCGGTCGTGTGGCCGCGATCATCGCGCCACTGCTGATGCCATGGTTCCTGACCTTGTCCGGTGGCAACAAGGCCGTGGCGTTCATCGTTTTCGCCGTGGCGTTCATTCTCGCCTGCGTGGCGGCCCTGTGCCTGCCTGAACGCACTGGCAAGGAGCTTGAGGATTAAGGTCCGCGCGCCTCTTCGCGTGATTGACGGCGGGCCTGTCGGCATGATCTGACAGGTCCGCCGTTTTTCATGTGTCGTAATGCTTCGCTAGAATTGGCTCGGTTTGTGTGTAAGTACGGATTTTTAAGTACCGATAGCATGTACGTACCGAACGTTTACGTAAGAAAACAGCAACACTAAGAGAGGTTTCGATGGCGGTTCGCGGCGATATCCGAAATGTAGCGATTGTGGCACACGTCGATCACGGTAAGACCACCCTGGTCAACGCGATGCTGGCCCAGTCCCACGTGTTCAACGAGCGTGAGGAAGTCCCGGACCGTGTGATGGATTCCAACGATCTGGAACGCGAGAAGGGCATCACCATCCTCGCCAAGAACACCGCGGTGCAGTACACCGGCCCGCTGGCCGCCAAGTACGGCCATCCGGAAGGCATCACCCTCAACATCATCGACACCCCTGGCCACGCCGATTTCGGTGGCGAAGTGGAACGTGGCATCTCCATGGTCGATGGCGTCGTGCTGCTCGTCGACGCTTCCGAAGGCCCGCTGCCGCAGACCCGTTTCGTGCTGCGCAAGGCCCTCGAAGCCAAGCTTCCGGTCATCCTGTGCGTGAACAAGACCGACCGCCCGGACGCCCGAATCTCCGAAGTCGTCGGCGAATCCTCCGACCTGCTGCTCGGCCTGGCCCAGGACGTCATCGAGGAAGGCATCGACCTCGATGAGGATTCCCTCTTCGACCTTCCGGTCATCTACTGCGCCGCCAAGGCCGGTTACGCTTCCGAAAACCAGCCGGAAAACGGCGGCCTGCCGGACAACGACAACCTCGAGCCGCTGTTCGAGGCCATCATCAAGAACATTCCGGCTCCGGAATACGAGGAAGGCGCGCCGCTGCAGGCCCACGTCGCCAACATCGACTCCTCCGACTTCCTCGGCCGACTCGGTCTGGTCCGCATCTACAACGGCACCCTTGAGAAGGGCAAGACCTACGGTCTGTCCCGTGTGGACGGCTCCATCGAGAACTTCCGCGTGTCCGAGCTGCTGCGTACGCAGGGCCTGGAGCGCACCCCGGTCGAATCCGCAGGCCCTGGCGACATCGTCGCCGTCGCCGGCGTGAACGACATCATGATCGGCGAGACCATCGTCGACCCGGACGATCCGCGTCCGCTGCCGCTTATCCACGTTGACGACCCGGCCATCTCCATGACCTTCGGCATCAACGATTCCCCGCTTGCCGGCACCGAAGGCAAGGACCACAAGCTCACCGCCCGCATGATCAAGGACCGCCTCGATCGCGAGCTCATCGGCAACGTGTCCATCAAGGTGCTGCCGACTGACCGTCCGGACGCTTGGGAAGTGCAGGGCCGTGGCGAACTCGCACTGGCCGTGCTTGCCGAGCAGATGCGCCGTGAAGGCTTCGAGCTGACCGTCGGCCGTCCGCAGGTGGTCACCAAGACCATCGACGGCGTGGTCAACGAGCCGATGGAAAACACCACCATCGACGTGCCGGAAGAGTACATGGGCGCCGTCACCCAGCTGCTCGCCGACCGCAAGGGCCGCATGGACAACATGACCAACCACGGCACCGGCTGGGTCCGTCTGCAGTTCACCGTGCCCTCCCGTGGTCTGATCGGTTTCCGCACCGCGTTGCTGTCCGCCACCCGCGGCACCGGCATCGCCTCCTCCATCTCCGCTGGCTACGCTCCGTGGGCCGGCCAGATCGTGACCCGCCAGAACGGCTCCATGGTCTGCGACCGTCAGGGCATCGCCACTCCGTACGCCATGCAGCGTCTGCAGGCACGTGGCAACTTCTTCGTCGAGCCGCAGTCCCCGGTGTACGAGGGCCAGGTCGTCGGCATCAACAACAAGCCGGACGAGCTGGATGTGAACATCACGCTGGCCAAGCACATGACCAACATGCGTTCCGCCACCGCAGACGTGCTGGAAACCCTGACCCCGCCGATCAAGATGAGCCTCGAAGAGTCCCTGGACTTTGCCAACGAGGACGAGTGCGTGGAAGTCACCCCGGAATCCATCCGCGTGCGCAAGATCATTCTGAGCCGTGAGGATTGGTACAAGTGGCGCGCCAAGCAGCGTCGCCAGAACAACGCTCAGAATAACAAGTGATTCTTCGCATTGTTTTGGCGCTTCGCGGGCACGGTAGTGTGTTCCGCTAGTGCGCTAAACGCTTAAGAAAGGCAAGAGATGTCGGCGGTTTTCCGCGTATCTCTTGCCTTTCTTGCTGTTTTGTAAGGAACGTAGGGCATAGTGGAAGACATGACGCAACGCACGCAGGAAACACAGCCGGAACCGCAATCGCAATCACAGGACGGCATCGACCGCAGGCTGCTGCCGTGGTCGCATCGTCTACCGGTATGGGCGCGGTTTTTGGTTGACCTGCTCGCCGGTGCCGTCGTCGGCGTGATCGGCACGATGGCGCACCGCATGGGCGCGTCGGCGAATATTCCCTACGGTCTTGTGATCGCATATGCTCTGGTCATCATCTCGACATGGTCGGCGCGTTCACGTGATGGCGTATCGGGCCTCGCATTGCATCTGATCAGTTCGTCACTGGTGGTCTGGACCGTCATGGCCGGTTACGGTCCGGGCGGGGACGCCATGATTCCCGTCGGATTCGGCGAGACGGCGACGTTGCCGTATTTCAGCAACAACGCCGGCTATTTCTGGCTATACGGCGTGGTGCTGATTCCATTGATCATGCTGGCGCTGCCCAAAAGCTGGTTCACGATGCCGCCGCGCACTGAGGATGACTCCACGGAATATGACCAGAACGAATCGTCTGAACCGGACCATGACACCGCCCAACCGGTGGACTAGACCCCTCCACAGCCTCGCGAATGCGCTAAGGTGCTTAGGATGACCCGCAACAAGGAGGCACAGGCGGCAATGAGCGCACGCAAGCTGTTCTATCTGGGGCCACAAGGCACCTTCACCCATCAGGCGGCCGTCAATGCCGCCCAAGAGTTGGCACGGCTCGAACCGCAAGGCTTCGACCTGATGCCCATGGACGATGTGCCGCAGATTCTTGACGCCGCACAGCACGGCGACGGCTGGGGAATCGTGGCCTGGGAGAACAACGTCGAAGGGTACGTGGTCCCCAACCTCGACGCCCTGATCGACGCGAAGGACCTTGTCGGATTCGCACGCGTCGGTGTGAACGTCGAATTCGACGCATACGTGGCGCAAGGAGCCGATCCAGCCGAAGCGCGCATCGCCACCGCCCATCCGCACGGTCTCGCGCAATGCAAACGATTCATCGCCGAACATCGGCTCTCCACACAGCCGGCCACATCCAACGCGGCGGCCTGCCGGGACCTTATCCCAGGTGAAATCGCCTTCGGTCCCGCCATCTGCGGCGAACTGTACGACATCACCCGCATCGGCACCGCCATCCAGGATTACCAAGGAGCCGCCACCGACTTCCTCGTGCTCGCGCCACGCGCCGAAGTCGCACGGCTGCTCGCCAAACCACGCGCCGAAGCTAACGTCGAATACGAATCGGTATTGACGCTCATCCCGCTCGTCACCGGCCCAGGCGTGCTCGCCAACCTGCTCGACGTGTTCCGTGACGCGGGACTGAACATGACCAGCTTCATCTCACGGCCCATCAAAGGACGCACCGGCACATACAGCTTCATCGTCACCCTCGACGCCGCCCCTTGGGAGGAACGTTTCCGCGACGCGCTTGTGGAAATCGCAGAACATGGCGACTGGGCCAAAACACTCGCCGTCTACCCTCGCAGGGAACGCCCCAACCCGCCCGTCACCTCATGGATGCTGCCGCAAGGCGGCGTACGACTTGACGACAGCCACCTGCCGGACGATTGGCAGAACGACGAAACCGTCAGAAGGGAGCTGATGTGGTGAAGCCACGCATCGCAATCGTAGGACTCGGCCTTATCGGAGGATCACTGGCACGCCGACTCGTCAACGCCGGCTGCGAAGTGACCGCATGGAACCACAACGACCGCCCCTACGCCACCGCCGAAGCCGACGGCATCATCTGCAAACCCACCTTGGCGGCACTCGCCGAAACCAAACCGAACGTGCTCGTACTGTGCAACCCGCTCAAGGCCATGCCCGAAATCCTCGGCGCATTGAAACCATTGATCGACACGGAAACAACCACGCTCACCGACGTGGGCAGCGTCAAAGGCATGGTCCGCGACCAAGTCAAAGCCATTGGTCTTGACGGCTGCTACGTCGGAGCACACCCGATGGCCGGAAACGAACTGTCCGGCTGGGAGGCATCCGACCCGACACTCTATGACGACGCGCTCTGGGCCATCACCGTCGACGAACACACCGAATACCGCCGGTTCCGCGCCGTGGCCGACATGATCGTGAACCGTTGCGGCAACCGGCTCATCGTACTTGACGACGCCACCCATGACCGTTGCGCCGCGCTCATCTCACATATGCCTCACGTCATCGCCACCGCCATGATCAACGAGCTGGTGGCCAACCCGAACCGCAACATCGCGGCCGCGCTCGCAGCCGGGTCCTGGCGTGACATGACGCGCGTGGCGCTGACCGATCCGAACCGCACACGTGCCATGGTGGAGGAGGACGCGGCCAACGTGGAGACTTTGCTACGCAACATGGCCAACCGATTGACGTTGGTGGCCAACGTGCTGCATGACATGGCCGATACCGGCGTGCGCCCCACGGAAGGCGACGTGAAGCAAATGGACCGTTTCTTCGCCCAAGGCCAACCGTTCCGCGACTACAAGGCCGCCAGCAGGCAGCCGGAGTACGCCGAACATTGCGCGACGGTCGAACTGTCGATTCCCGAAAACGATTGGCAGCGCACGCTGCTGGAATCCGCCCGCAGAGGCGAGCATATCGTGCGATTCGACGGCGAGCGTACCGCGATCGCGCAGGCGCGTTCCGTGGTCTGACGACTGACGCCATCGCTATGCAAAAGCGCCGCAATCGCAGAAAATCAGTGCGATTGCGGCGCTCTTGTCTTTGCGCGCGGTAGGGGGAGGTATGCGACTACGGACGTGGCCGAGTCATGGAACGTTCCGGCACCGGCTTGATCGTCACGATTTCGTCGGCGGGAATCGTGACACGCTGCTCGGGACGTGAGCCGTTCGCCGCCGCATCGCGCGTCATCTCCAGTTTCTGACCGTCCCACGAACGTACGTGGCCTACGTAATCGCGGAACTTCATACGATGATCGGTGGGATCGACGCCTTCCAAGGTGCGCACCACGATGCGCGCTCCTACTGGAATCTCATTGGGAATAGGCATTGCTGCCTCCTTTCGATGTTCCGCTCCAACTGTCTCACTCGCTCGCCACGGCGTCAAGGACCGGCTGCTTCAACGCGCGGGAGGCGGGGGAGATGCTGGACACCAGACCGACCACAATCGACAGCAGCAGGAACACGAGCAGCTGCAACCACGGAATCGCCAGCGTCTCCAAACCTTCGGACGCGTAGACCGCACGAATCACCACTCCCGCGGCGACGCCGACGACCAAACCCAACACCGTGCCGAACACGGAGATGATCGCCGCTTCGATGCCAAGCATGCCACGCACCTGGCCACGTGACGTGCCGATGGCACGGAGCAGACCAATCTCCTTGGTGCGTTCCGACACGCTCAACGCCAGCGTGTTCACGATGCCGAAAATGGCGATGATGATGGACAAAGCCAGCAACGCGTACAGGACCATGAGCATCTGATCGATCATCGAACTCATCGTGGACTTGTACTCGTCACGATCGAACACGACGATTGTGTAGTATTTCTTGATTGTTTTCTTCAGGGCCTTCTTGACTTGGGCCGTGTCGGCGCCCCGCTTGTCCGTGACGAACGCCTGCATGACGAACATGGTCTGCTTGTTGCCGATCTGCTCGGCCAAATCGTCGTTGACGATCGCGAAATCGCGGTATACGGAATTCGACACGATCGCGCCGATGGTCAGCGTCTTTCCGGTGGTGACCTTCTTCGTCTTGACCAGCGTTTTCGGATCGACGTTCTTGGCGTCGTTCGTGTACTGTTCGATTTCCGAAGCCTTGGCCTGCGCTCCTGCCAAGTCGCCGGATGCGGCCAATTGCTGGGCCTGCGACTGCAATTCCTGCACATGCGCCTGCACCTTGGCCTGGTAATCGGCCTGCGCCTTGGCTGTGGCCTCCTTGTCTACCACGATGTTCTCGGCCGTGGCCTTGACCTTCTGACCCACATGCCATCCACGATCGTCGGCAATGGTCTTGCCGACGAGCAGCTTGCCATCCTTCAACGCGGCAGCGGCATCACCTTCGGTGGTTTCGGCGGCGAAGATCTTGGTGAACAGCTCCGGCTGTGTGGCGAACGTGAACCCGTTGATGGCTTTGCCGTCATATTTCACACCAAGCACCACACGGTTCGACACCACATGATTCACGCCATCGACCTTTTTGATGTCTTTGATGGCCTGGTCGGGAATCTGCCCGGCCGAAGCCGAAGATACGGCGAAATCGGCTTTGAGCCCGGTATCCACCAGCGAATTGACCGAAGCCTTCGCCGATGTGGCCACCACGCCCAGACAGCTGACAATCGCCACTCCCACGAACAGGGCGGCTGCGGTGTTGGACGTGCGACGTTTCGAACGAGAAATGTTACGTTGCGCGAGACGCCCAGTCACGGTGAAGACCTTCGATGGCAGCCAGCCGAGCACCGCGCCCGCGGTGGACACGTATGCCGGTCCCGCCACAATCACGCCGATCACGGCCAGCGCCGCGCCAATACCGAGCGGCCAGCCGACAGCGATACTGTTGAGCGCCTTCCACGGCGTCGGACCGCCGTCACCATCCGCGGCGGCCAAAGCGTAGGTGAAACCCCAGCTCAGGAAGCCCAACAGCACCATGACGGTGCCGAGGATGCCACGTGCGAGGACAGGCTTTTCCGGATTGACGGTTTCGTTCATCGCCTGAATCGGCGGGGCAAGCGCCGCATTTCGCGCCGGCAGGGCCGCACCGATCAACGTCACCACAATGCCGACCACAAGGCCGACGAGCATGTCGGAAACGGTCGGATTGGTGGCGCCGGTCAATGGCATACCCATATTCGCCAAACCGGATGCGATGAGTTTGACCATGCCCCAGCCGAGCCCGATGCCTGCGAGCGAACCTACCAGGCCCAGCAACAGAGCTTGCACGATCACCGTGGAGAACACTTGCAGGGGAGAAGCGCCGATGGAACGCAGCAGCGCATAGCCGCGCATCGACTCGCGCACGATCATGGAGAACGTGTTGGCGATGATGAACGAGCCGACAAACAATGCGATCACCGCGAAAATCAGAATAAGCGGTTGGATGAAGCCGAGCGCGTCCTGCGTGGATTTGGTTGATTCGTCACGGTATTCGTCACCGGTGATGGCATGCGCCTTCGCCGATCTCGGCAGCGCCTTGTTGATACGGTCCGCCAGCTGCTGCTGCGCGTTGTCGTCAAGCGGCATGGTCTTATTGCCGTAGACGCTGATCAACGCAGTCTTGTCCGGATCGTCCGATTGCTTGTTCGCCTGTTCCTTGGCCGTTACGGGATCGATGGCGATGATGATGGCGCCTGCCTGGCTGGCATCGGTGGTGAAGATGCCGCTGACGGTCACCTTATGAGCGCCGTCCGGATAGACGATTTTCGTCTTATCGCCGACCTTCAGACCCGACTGTTCGGCGGCGAAGGAATGAAGGGCGATCTCATCGCCGTTCTTCGGCCACGTGCCGGTCGTGAACTTGGCGGACCGCCACGGCGACGACTTGCCCATGCCTATGGCGAGCGTCGGAGACCCCATGGTGGTCACCGCATCGCCATGCTTGTCGAGCAGCACCACGCCGGACAGCATGTGCACGACGCGTGCCGAGGAAACACCGTCGACCTTGGCTATCGTACCCGCCAGATCGACGTCGACATCGTTGTAGCTTTTCGTCGATCCCATCGACATCGCCGACGAATCTTTTTTCTTCTCCTGCGAACCGCGCACGTACACGTCATGGTCCGCATTGGTGGACATCATCTGTGAAACCTGGTTGTTGAGCATTTCGCGGAAACAGAACGAGCCGACCACGAAACTCACGCCGAGCGCGATGGCCACGATCGACATGATGAAACGGCCGAAATGGCTGCGCGCGTCGCGCAATCCTATGCGAATCATGCCTGCGAGTCCTCCGTCACGGTCGGAACGGCGGTGGAGGCGGCGTACTTGGAAACATCGTCGATGTCGTCGTCGCCGGCGAACACCTCAAGAATCTCGTTGTACGTCGGATGCTGCATGTCGCGGGTGATGTTGCCGTCGGCGAGCACCAGCACACGGTCCGCGAAGGAGGCCGCACGCGGATCGTGGGTGACCATGACGATCGACTGGCCGTAGTCGCGTACCGAATCGCGCAGGAAGCCAAGCACTTCACGGCTGGAACGCGAGTCGAGGTTGCCGGTCGGCTCGTCGGCGAAGATCACGGACGGTCGTGCCATGATGGCGCGGGCGCAGGCCACGCGCTGCTGCTGGCCGCCGGACAGCTGGCTTGGACGGTGGGTAAGACGCTTTTCGAGACCGACCACCTTGACCACCTGGTTGAACCATTCGCGGTCGATCGGACGTTTCGCGATCTGCAACGGCAGCAGGATGTTCTCCTCGGCGGACAGCGTCGGCACCAGATTGAACGATTGGAAGATGAAGCCAATCTGCTCGCGGCGCAGGTCCGTCAACTGCTTCTGGTTCATGGAGGAGACCTCGAGTCCCTCCACGATCACCTTGCCGGACGAAGGGGTGTCGAGCCCGGCCATGCAATGCATGAGCGTGGACTTGCCGGAACCGGAAGGGCCCATGATGGCGGTCATTTCACCGCGCTTGAATTCCACATTCACATGATCCAACGCCATCACTTCGTTGTCTTTTGAGCCGTAGACCTTGGTCAGGTCGATGGCGCGGGCCACAATCCCATCATCGGGGTTTTCGGCTGTCGGATGCTGTACGTCATGAATGGAATGACGAGTCATAATACCGCCTGTTCGTAGGATGCCTAATCGTCATCAGTCTATCGGTATGGGGACATAATGGAATCGTGCCATCGCGTGAGATGACATTCGATCGCGCTGCGGAATGGCATTTATACGGTGTCTGCGTGGTGTCTGTTCATTTCAGACGAACCGGAAGGTGGTTTGCATGTGTTTCGATGATGCGTTGGACGGATTCGACGCCTATCTGAAAGCCAACCGAGGGTTGAGCGCAAACACCCGCAGGGCGTACCGCAGCGATGTCGAGGAATGCTTGGTGGCGTTGCGGAAACAGGGTTGCGTGGATCTGAATGAGGTGACCATCGAGGATTTGCGCCTGTGGATGGCCGAATCGTCCAAAAATCACGCACGCAGCAGCATGGCGCGCAAAACCGTCGCCGTGCGTGGATTCTTCGCATGGGCGTACGACCATGACATGGCGTCCGCCAACCCGGCGGCTTCGTTGCAGACGCCGAAAATCCCCGATACGCTGCCGGCGGTATTGAACGAAACGCAGGCGCAGCAGCTGATGGACCGCGTTGATGAGGACGGCATGGAGGCGCGATCGCAGGAACCGAATATGAAAAAACAGGCGATCGCGCTGCGTGACGCGGCCATGCTGGAACTGCTCTATGCCACCGGCATGCGTGTGGCGGAACTGGTCGGACTCGACGTGGCCGACGTGACATTCGGCAACCGCACGGTGAAAGTGACCGGCAAAGGCGACAAGCAGCGTGTCATGCCATTCGGTGCACCAGCCGACAAGGCCTTGCGTGATTGGCTGGAACATGGCCGTCCCGTACTATGCGGTGACATGTCGGACGACGCGTTCTTTTTGGGATCGCAGGGCGGGCGGATCGGTCAACGTATGGTGCGCAAGGTGGTGCACGACCGGGCACGGGAGGCCGGCGTGCCTGACATCAGTCCGCATGCGTTGCGCCACAGTGCGGCGACCCATATGCTCGACGGGGGAGCGGACCTGCGTGAGGTGCAGGAGATGCTGGGGCATTCCTCGCTGAAGACCACACAACGTTACACACACGTGTCCATCGAACAGTTGAAGGCACGATACGGGCAGGCGTTTCCACGGGCGTGACGCGGATTGGCAAAGTACGCTGACAGCGAACGGATATGTCCGCGTCCGTCCATACGCACGATGCGGATAAGTTGTTCCGGCGATAAGAGGGAAAAACGGATTGTTTTATCAGATGATGAGTTTTGATTTGGCTATTTTGCATGGGCCTCCCTCGGATATGGAGCGGTTGTCCCTCAATCGAGTGATAATGAACCCACCATCAGAACGAAGACGGACGTTGATGCCACGGTATTGACGCCCGCCTTCTTTTTGAACAGGGTCTTACGGCTCTGGAAATAATGGATAAGGAGAATATGAATTCCATGAAGAAGAAAGCTCTGGCTTTCGCTGCGGCCGCATGCGCATTCGGCATGCTGCTCAGCGGTTGCGGCTCTTCCAACGGTGACTCCACCGCTGACAAGGGTTCCAACGTCATCACCGCATACAATTCCGAACCGCAGAACCCGCTCATCCCAGGCGACTGCAACGAGACCGGCGGCGGCAAGCCGCTCGACCTGCTGTTCGCACGTCTGATTTCCTTCGACGCCAAGGGCAACGCCTCCAACGAAGTGGCGGAGTCCATCAAGTCCAACGATGACGCCACCCAGTACACCATCAAGCTCAAGGATGGTTGGAAGTTCACCGACGGCACCCCGGTGACCGCCGAATCCTTCACCAAGGCATGGAGCTACACGGCCAACGCCAAGAACGCACAGCTCGGCTCCTCCTTCTTCTCCACCATCAAGGGCTACGACAAGCTCCAGGATGGAGACAAGCTCAAGGGCGACGAACAGCTCGAGGGCCTGAAGGTCGTCAACGACCATGAATTCACCGTCGACCTGAACCGTTCCGACTCCGTGTTCGCCATCAAGGTCGGCTACACCGCATTCGCTCCGTTGCCGGAATCCTTCTTCAAGGATCCGAAGGCCTTCGGCGAGAAGCCGGTCGGCAACGGCCCGTACAAGTTCCAGTCCTGGGACCACGACAACCAGATCGTGCTGGTGAAGAACCCCGACTACAAGGGCAACCGCGTCGCCAAGAACGACGGCGTGACCTTCAAGGTCTACACCAAGGATGAGGCCGCCTACGCCGACATCCAGTCCGGTTCCCTCGACGTGATGGAGTCCGTCCCGGCCTCCGCCACCAAGACCTTCCAGAAGGACTCCACCGTACAGGCCTACAACAAGGCCGGCTCCGTCATCCAGCAGTTCACCATCCCGGCCAAGCTGAAGCACTTCGAAGCCGACACCGAGGAAGGCACCCTGCGTCGCCAGGCCGTCTCCATGGCCATCAACCGCGAGAACATCTGCAAGAAGGTGCTCAACGGCACCGGCACCCCGGCCGCCGACTTCACCTCCCCGCTGACCCCGGGCTACTCCGATTCCCTCAAGGGCTCCGGCAACCTGAAGTACAACGAGAAGAAGGCCAAGGAACTGTGGGCGAAGGCCAACGCCATCAGCCCGTGGACCTCCGATGACAAGTTCACCTTCGCCTACAACGCCGATGGTGGCCACGAAGTCATCTACACCGCCGTGGTCAACTCCATCAACAACGTGCTGGGCGCCGGCGTGGCCGCCACCAACCCGTACCCGACCTTCAACGATTTCCGCACCGCCGTGTCCGACCGCAAGGTGAACGGCGCGTTCCGTAGCGGCTGGCAGCCGGATTACCCGTCCGCCGAAAACTACCTGGTGCAGAACTTCGCCTCCGCCGCTGCCGATGGCAACGGCTCCAACGATGGCGACTACAAGAACCCGGAGTTCGATGCGCTGTGCGACAAGGCCGCTGCCTCCAAGTCCGTCGCAGACGCCAACAAGCTGTACCAGCAGGCACAGGAAGTGCTGCTCAACGACCTGCCGGCCGTTCCGCTGTACTACGCCAATGCCTATGGTGTGGCCTCGACCGGTGTCTCCGGCTTCGAGATGAACTGGCAGAACCTGCCGGTCTACGAGAACATGACCAAGTCCGGCAAGTGAGCCGTTCTCTGATTTTGATTTCGTAGGATCGACATGAAGGAAGGAACGGATTCGAATATCCGTTCCTTCCTTTCCGCGTAATAAACGGGGCTTCCATCGGAGGTCCATGACGGCTGGACATGCGACATCAACAGAAGATGTCCGCGCGTGGGGTATATTTTCAGCTGTCTTTCATGAAACTGCAATATAAAGCACTGTGGTGCAGTATCACTGATACGTAACGGGGCAAGCGCCGGCCGCCCCGGGCCTCATGTCCTATACGCGTGAGCGTAGGGGACGAAGCCGCAAACGGCTGGCGAACGAGTGAGTAATCAAAAGGAGAAACCAATGGGCAAGTATCTTCTGCGACGCATTCTGCAGATGATCCCTGTGGTTCTCGGCACGACGCTTCTGGTGTATGCCCTGGTGTTCGCGTTGCCGGGCGACCCGGTCAAGGCGATGTTCGGCGACAAGCCGGTCAACGAAGCGGTCGCGGCCCAGATCCGTGCCGAATACAATCTGGACAAGCCGTTCATCGTCCAGTATCTGCTGTTCCTGAAGAACGCGCTGACCCTCGACTTCGGCAAGACCTTCTCCGGACAGCTTGTCATCGACGTGATCGGCCGCGCCTTCCCTGTGACCATCAAGCTCGCCCTGATGGCCTTCGTGTTCGAAGCGGTTTTCGGCGTGATCTTCGGTGTGATCTCCGGCCTGAAGAAGGGCAAGTGGTGCGATACCGTCATCCTGATCTTCTCCCTGCTGCTCATCTCCGTGCCGACCTTCGTCACCGGCTTCCTCTGCCAGTACTTCCTCGGTGTGAAGTGGCATCTGCTGCCGGTCACCGCCGGAGCGAATCCAGGATTCCTTGATCTGCTGATGCCGGCCATGGTGCTTGGCTCGGTATCGATGGCGTACATCATCCGTCTGAGCCGTACGGAGATTTCGTCCAACATCGCCCTCGACTATGTGCGCACCGCGCGCGCCAAGGGCATGGGCAACAAATCCGTCATGCTGCGCCACGTGCTGCGCAACTCCATGATCCCCGTCGTCACCTATCTGGGCCAGGATCTTGGCGCACTGATGGGCGGCGCGATGATCTCCGAAACCATCTTCAACGTGCATGGCATCGGCTACCTGACCTATCAGAGCATCCTTAAGGGAGAAGGCAACCTGGTGGTGTCCATCGTGACGCTGCTCATGCTGATCTTCGTGGTTTGCAATCTGCTGGTCGACATGCTGTACGCCGCGCTTGATCCGCGAATCCGTTACGCGTGAGTCGAGGGAGGGAACAAGAAATGACCGAAATGAATGAGACCAATCCTTCCACCGTGCTTCCGGGACAGGAACGCTATGTGGCACCGCTCGATGAGACGCCCCTGAAGGCCGTCGACTCGATGGACGAATCCGCACCGGCTTCGAACATGTGGGCCGACGCATGGCGAACCCTGCGTAAGAACCCGCTGTTCATCATCTCCGGACTGCTGATCATCTTCATCGTGTTCGTGGCGCTGTTCCCGAGCGTGTTGACCAAGCAGAACCCGAACTACTGCACGCTCGACAATTCCCTTGAGCCGGCTTCCTCAGGCCATCCGTTCGGCTTCGACCTGCAAGGTTGCGACGTATACTCCCGTGTGGTCTACGGCACCCGCACCTCGCTGAGCGTCGGCGTGTTCGCCACACTGCTGGTGGTGCTGCTCGGAACGCTGATCGGCGCAATCGCCGGCTTCTTCGGAGGATGGGTCGACGCCGTGCTGAGCCGACTGACCGATATCTTCCTCGCGCTGCCGATTCTGCTTGGCGCCATCGTGGTGCTCCAGATGTTCAAGACGAGCAGCTCCATCTGGAAGATCATTCTGGTGATGACGCTGTTTGGCTGGACCTCCGTGGCACGAATCGCGCGAGGTGCTGTGATGGAAGCCAAGAACCTTGAATTCAACACGGCGTCCACCGCTCTGGGATCCACCCCGATCCGCAACCTGTTCCGCCACATCCTGCCGAATTCGCTGGCTCCGATCATCGTGGTCGGCACCACCTCGCTGGCCACCTACATCGTGCTCGAGGCCACACTGAGCTTCCTGGGCGTCGGCCTGCCCACCACCACGGTCAGCTGGGGCGGAGACATCTCCAACGCGCAGTCCATCCTGCGTACTGACCCGATGGTGCTGTTCTACCCGTCCGCCGCGCTGGCCATCACCGTGCTGGCATTCATCATGATGGGCGACGCCGTCAAGGACGCGCTCGATCCGAAGAGCCGTACGGCCTGAGTGTAAGTGAAGGGATATTCGATGACTGAAATGAATACCGAGAACAACCTCGAGGCCATGCAGCGCGCCCACGGGCCGCTGTTGGAGGTCAAGAACCTCCAGGTCGACTTCACCACCGATGAAGGCAAGGCCGTGCATGCCGTGCGCAACTCGTCCTTCAGCGTGTATCCCGGCCAGTGGGTGGCCATCGTCGGCGAATCCGGTTCCGGCAAATCCACTTCCGCCATGGCCGTGCTTGGCCTGCTTCCGGGAACCGGCCATGTGGTCGGCGGCTCCATCAAGCTTGATGGCCAGGAGATCTCCGGCTTCAAGCAGAAGGATTTCGACAAGCTCCGTGGTAGCAAGATGGGTCTTGTCCCGCAGGATCCGATGAGCAACCTGAACCCGGTGTGGCGCATCGGCACCCAGGTCAAGGAAGCGTTGGTGGCCAACAACATGGACATCGACCACGAAAAGCGTTCCGAATTCGCCAAGGCCCTGGCCGGTGACGAAGTGGAGCTCAAGGGCAATGACGATGAGACCTTCCTTGGTTCCAAGGAACTGCCTGATCTGATCGCCGCGGCCAAGGAGGCTCTTGTCAAGATCGGCAAGAGCGGTGACGAGCTTGACAAGATCATGGCCCGGTTCGCCGAGGAATGGGTTCCGGGATCCGAAACCCGCTGGCGTGTGGCCGATGGCCTGATCAAAGCCGGGGTGAAGGACGATGACGCATGGTACATCGCCAAGAAGTATGTGGTCGGCTCCACCATGGACGACCGCATCGCCGGTCTGCTGTCCGAGGCCGGTCTGCCTGACGCCGCCACCCGTGCCCGCCAGTTCCCGCACGAATTCTCCGGCGGCATGCGTCAGCGTGCGCTGATCGCCATCGGTCTGGCCTGCCGTCCGGAACTGCTCATCGCCGACGAGCCGACCTCCGCGCTTGACGTGACCGTGCAGAAGAAGATCCTCGACCATCTGCACATGCTGACCGATTCCCTGGGAACCGCGGTGCTGTTCATCACCCACGATCTCGGTCTGGCCGCGGAACGCGCCCAGCATATCGTGGTCATGTACAAGGGCCAGGTCGTGGAATCCGGTCCTTCACTGGAAGTGCTGCAGCATCCGCAGCATCCGTACACCAAGCGTCTGGTCGCAGCTGCGCCGTCCTTGGCATCGCAGCGCATCATCTCCGTCAAGGAACATGGCGGCGACGCCACCGCGGTCATGGAGCACGCGGTGAACGAGGATTCCCTGAAGAAGGGCGAAGCCATCATCACGGTGGATCACCTGACCAAGGAATTCAAACTGCCGCGCAAGAAGGAGATGTTCAAGGCGGTCGACGATGTGAGCTTCTCCATCAAGAAGGGCACCACATTGGCCATCGTCGGCGAATCCGGTTCCGGCAAATCCACCGTGGCCAACATGGTGCTGAAACTGCTTGAGCCGACCGCCGGCACCGTCACCTACGACGGCAAAGACATCTCCGGATTCAAGGGCAAGGAGTTGCTTGACTTCCGACGTCATGTGCAGCCGGTGTTCCAGAACCCGTACGGATCGCTCGACCCCATGTACTCCATCTACCGGTCCATCGAGGAGCCGCTGCGCATCCACGGCATCGGAGACAAGAAGAGCCGTGCCAAGCGTGTGCGCGAGCTCATCGACATGGTGGAACTGCCGGAATCGGTGATGAGCCGTTATCCGAACGAGCTTTCCGGCGGCCAAAGGCAGCGCATCGCCATCGCGCGCGCCATGGCCCTCGATCCGGATGTGATCGTCTGCGACGAGGCCGTCTCCGCATTGGACGTGCTGGTGCAGGACCAGGTGCTTCGCCTGCTCAACGACCTGCAGGCGGAAAAGGGACTGAGCTACCTGTTCATCACCCATGATCTGGCGGTGGTGCGTCAGATCGCCGATGAGGTCGTGGTGATGCAGCACGGCAAGCTGGTGGAGCATGCCACCACCGACGAGGTCTTCGACCATCCGAAGAAGCAGTACACCCGCGACCTGCTGGACGCCATCCCAGGCGGCAAGCTGCAGCTCGGACTCGACTGATCGCGTCAGCCATCTGGAAAACCTCCCTTCCCACAAGGGAGGTTTTCTTGTATTCCGGCTAGGCTAAGGCGCTATGACGATCACAATCACGACATCGAATGTGAATGGAATCCGCGCGGCGAAACGCAAAGGCATCGAGCAATGGGCCGCGAAGAACACGCCGGACGTGTGGTGCATGCAGGAAGTACGCGCCCCGCAAAACGAAATCGACCCCATCTTCGACGAATTCGGCTTCGAATACGCGACCGCCGGACGCATCGCCGACCAAAGCGGGCTTGATCGCATGAACGAGATCTGCCGTATCAAGGGACGCGCCGGCGTCGGTCTGCTCTCCGCGCTGCCCGTCATCGACAAACGCTACGGACTGCCGGGACTTGCCGAGGACGTCGATTCCGGCCGTTGGATCGAAGCGGATGTGAAGACCCCGCAAGGGTACACCGTCACTGTCGTATGCGTGTACGTGCACGCCGGCAACACCGACGATCCGGAGAAAATGAAGCAGAAATACCGTTTCCTCGACACCATGCTGGTACGTATGGGGCAACTGCGCGATGAAGCGGCGCACGGCGGCAAGCAGGCGGTATTGTGCGGCGATTTCAACATCGCGCACACGCCGCTCGACATCAAGAACGCGAAAGCCAACGAGAAGCACGCCGGCTTCCTGCCCGAGGAACGCGCCTACGTGGACAAATGGCTGGGGGAGTTGGAATTCGTGGATGTGATGCGTTCCCTGTGCGGAGACATCCAAGGACCGTACACCTGGTGGAGCCAGCGGGGCCGCGCCTTCGACAACAACGTCGGCTGGAGGATCGACTACCAGTTCGCCACACCCGAACTCGCCGAAACGGCCCGCGGATTCGTCATCGACAAAGCTCCGACCTACGACCTGCGATGGTCGGATCATGCGCCGCTGAGCATCACCTACGACGTGTGAGTTTTTGCGGCCGTCATCCGGCCAATGCCGGGCAACGGGAGACACACTCCGATTCCCAGCCCGTATTAAGCATGGGTGCTAGGCTAGTCACGGTTGCAACCGTAATGAAATGAGGAACATCATGGGACTGTTTGGATTCGGCAAGAAGAAGCGTCAGAGCGAGGAAGCCGCTGAAGCCGCCGCCGAAGAGAACGACAAGGCCGATGAGGCCATCTCCGAAACCGCTGAGGCGCCCGCCGGTGGAATTCAGGAAACCATCCTTCCGGAACCGTCCGATGAGTACGACGGCCGTGGCGATGAGCACGGTCCGTGGGACGTCGACGACGAGAACGTGCCCGACTATGACGAATACCTCGACATGGGCGCCTACTATCTGCCGTTCCTCCAAGGCATCGAACTGCGCGTGAAGGCCAACCGCGCCACCCAGCAGGTGCTCGGCACCACCATCACCTACGGATCCTCCAGCGTGGAGATCGAAGCCTTCGCCGCGCCGAAGACCATGGGACTGTGGGATGACGTGCGCGCCGACCTGGTTGAGGCCAACAAAGACGCCAAGGAGACCGACGGCGTGTTCGGCACCGAACTGACACTGCCGGTCGTGGTCAAGGGCGGACGCAAGGTCGTCACCCGCATCGTCGGTGTGGACGGACCGCGGTGGATGCTGCGCGGCATCTTCTCCGGCAAAGCCGCCACCGATCCGGACCACGCCGAAACCAAGGCGCTGAACCAGCTTTTCTCCAACATCGTCGTGGAACGCGGCGAGGACCCGCTGGCCCCGCGTGACCTCATCCCGATGCATCCGCCGGTCGCCCCGGCCGAACGCAAGGCCGCCAAGGAAGCCGCCGAAGCCGAACAGGCAGGCAGGACGATGGACATTCCAGGCCAGCCGAAGGGACCGTTTGACTCCGACCAGCAGGTCGAGGTCAAGACCACGTTGTCGCGTGGACCGATGTTCTCCGAAGTGCGCTGAGCGAACGACGACCACGAAAACACAAACGCATGGCTGAAACCGAAACCAAGAAAAGAACCGGCCTCGGCGCGCTCGCCGACGCCGGCGATGCCGACGATTTCTCCGTCATCGACGCGATCGGCGGTCCGCGCGGCGTCGTCGAATCGATGCTGCCGGGCGTGGTGTTCGTGGTGATGTTCGTCATCACCTCCGACCTGCATCTGACCATCGGCGTATCCGCATCCCTCGCCGTACTGCAGGTGATCGTCCGCCTATGCCAACGCCAATCCGTCATGGGCGCCGTCTCCGGCCTTCTGGCAGTCGGCATCTGCCTGATCTGGGCATGGAACAGCCACGAGGCGCGCAACTACTACATGTTCGGATTCCTGACCAACGCCTTCTACATCGTGCTGCTCGCCATTTCGTTGATGGTACGTGTACCGGGACTTGGCTTGGTGATCGAATTCATCCGGACACTGCCAACCGAGCATCTGCGCGCATGGCTTGCCGATTGGCGTGGCGACAAGGCATTGAACCGCGCGTACACCATCATCACCGCGTTGTGGATCGGTGTGTTCTCCCTACGACTGGTGGTGCAGGTGCCGTTGTACCTGTCCAACCAGGTCGGCTGGCTCGGCACTGCACGTCTGCTCATGGGCATTCCGTTCTGGGCGTTGGCCATCTGGGTGTCGTACCTCATCGTGGCCACCCCTATGCATCGGCATAAGACGTTGGCCGAACCAAACGCCGACGCGATGGACGACAACAACGAAACGGAGGAACAGCACTGATGGAATCGACCATCCGCATCGAACGATATGCCGACCAAGGCCGTTGCGTCGGCCACATCGACGGACGCGTCGTGTTCGTGCGATTCGCGTTGCCGGGCGAGCTGGTACGCGTCGTGTTGGACGAGCCACATGATCGCGAGGACCGTTTTTGGACTGGCGAAGTGACGGAAGTGCTGGAAGCCAGCGAGGACCGCGTCGAACCCGTATGGCCGTTGGCGGGTCCGCTTGCCATGGGCGGCGGCGTCGGCGGTGCCGATTTGGTGCACGTCTCACTGCCCGGACAGCTTAAATGGAAATCCATGTCCATCGTCGAACAGATGAGACGTCTCGGCCATGTCGACGTTGACGTGCCGATCGAGCGCATGCCCGAGGATGAGGCGGAGCAGGGGCTGCACTGGCGTACCCGCATCGAGATGATTGCGGACGAGAACGGCCGACCGTCCATGCGCAGACGCGGCACCCACGTGCGTGTGCCGATCGACACCATGCCGTTGGCCAGTCGCGCGTTGCTTAACGTGGCCGAGAAGGAACACGTGTGGGATGGGGGATTCACTCCCGGATCGCAGATTCGTCTGTCTGTTCCCGAGCCTCGCGGCAATGCCAAAATCGCCGACAACTACGCCGTGCTCGTCGATGGCGAGGTGACGGCGGGCAATCGCGAGCTTACCGAAAAGGTGACGGTGTGCGGACGTGAATTCGAATACGGTGTGGACGCCGGCGGATTCTGGCAGATGCACCGTCACGCGCCGATCGCGTTGACCGGCCATGTGATGTCCTTGGTGCATGGCGAGCTTGACGGCGCCGCTTCCGCATGCCTGTGGGATTTGTATTCCGGTTCCGGCCTGTTCACGCTGCCGTTGGCCACGTTAAGCGCCGGCCGCACGCGCATGCTGAGCGTGGAAGGTGGCAAGACCGCTGTCAAACACGCGCAACGCAATCTGAGGGCCATCCATTTGGGCAATGTCGACGCCCGTGTGGGCGATGTGGCCAAGACGCTTGCCAACGTACGCAACGATTTGGCCAAACCCGATATCGTGGTGCTTGATCCGCCGCGTGCCGGCGCACGTGCGAAGGTATGCAGGCAGATCGCCGAATCCGGCGCGCGAAGCGTCGTATACATCGCCTGTGACCCGGCATCGCTGGCACGCGACACCGCCACATTGGCCTCGCTCGGATACGATCTTGCCGATATTCGCGCATTCGACATCTATCCGACCACCCACCATGTCGAAACGGTGGCGCTATTCAGGAAAGCCACACGATGACCGGTTTCGCGCGGCGTGCCGCAGCCGGTCTCCTTGCAGCCGTCTTCGGCATCTCCATGCTGGCCGGCTGCACGCCGAACAATGCCGCGGTGGGAGATACGCAGTCCGCAGGCGATGCGGTCGCCCACAGCATGAAGGACCGCAACAGTCTCGACGTGGCCATGATCGGCTCCCAAGACGAACAGACCGATCGCCTGGCGTTGGATGCCATGGAGGCGGGCGGGCTCAGGCCGGTGTATCTGCCGGTCGCCGGCACGGTCGACATGCAGGACACCGCCCGGCAAGCGGTCGAGGATATGGCGCAACGCATGGTCAGCATCATCGTCATTTCGGGAATCGACGTGTCCGGCGTGAACCATGACGGCTGGTACGACACGCTGACAACCGCAAGACAGGCGGGCATTCCAGTGGCACTGCTTAACCCGATCGCCACGCCGACCGACAGCACGCTGTTCGCGGCGACGCTCACAATCAACGACCGCATGACGGATGCGACGCCGCTCGCCGACGCGGTCGCCGGCATAGCCAACAACGACCCGCACGACAGAACAATCCTCGTCACCACCATCAGCCACGGCGGCAAACAGTGAACCGCTCCACGCATTCGGGTGAGTTCGAATCGGTTCGGATGCGTGGCGCTGAACGCACCCTGAGAAAACCCTGAATTTTGCCGGAGCTTTACGGGAAAAGCCTGCGGGCGCGCATCGCCAAGCGGTATGCTGGCAGCATGAGCGAAAGTCAAACCATGCCTGAAACCAGTGAAAAGGGGCTCACCGCAGCGGAAGTCGCCGCCCTTACGGAAAGCGGGCAGGTCAACGCCGTCAAATCGTCCACGTCACGTTCGTTCGCCGACATCGTGCGAGCCAACGTGTTCACCCTGTTCAACGGCATCATCTTCGCCGCCATGGTCATGGTATTGGTCACGGGATCATGGAGAGACGCCGTGTTCGGCCTCGTCATCCTCATCAACACCGGCATCGGCATCATCACCGAACTGAAAGCCAAACGAACGCTCGACAAGCTTTCCATCCTCGTAGCCTCCGACTATCTCGTACGACGCGACGGCAAGGACGTCGAAGTGCCGCACAACGAAATCGTGCTCGGCGACCTCATGTGGATCCGCTCCGGCGAACAGGTTCCCGCCGACGCGCAGATCGTGCGCACCTGGGGCCTGGAACTCGACGAATCCATGCTCACTGGCGAATCGCGCACCGTGCGCAAGAACGAAGGCGACGACATCTATTCCGGATCCACCGCGGTCTCCGGCATGGCCTTGGTCAAGGTCAACGCGGTCGGCGCGCACAGCTATGCCGCCACCTTGACCGCGCAGGCGAAGGTCTACAAAAAGACCGTGTCCGACCTCAACAAGGGCATCAACACCATCCTCAAATTCATGACCTTCCTCGTCGTGCCGTTGTGCGTGCTGCTCATCTGGTCGCAGGTGCACGCGGTCGGCGGTTGGGACGTAGCCGTCTCCACCGGCCAATGGCGTTCCTCCGTGGTGTCCGCCGTGGCTGGCGTGGTCGGCATGATCCCCGAAGGCCTCGTACTGCTCACCTCGCTCAACTTCGCGCTCGCCGCCATCCGTTTGGCACGCAAGAACACGCTCGTGCAGGAGCTCGAATCCGTGGAGACCCTCGCACGCGTGGACTGCCTGAACCTCGACAAAACCGGCACCGTCACCGACGGCGGCATCATGCTCAACGAAATACGCATGCTGGATGGCGTTGGCGCCAATACCGTTGACGAACATGCCGTGAAACAAGCGCTGTACGACCTGTCGAACGAAGGACAGCCGAACGGCACCGGATTGGCGATTCTCAACGGACTGGGCAAGCAGGGTTTCTCCGCCGGTCCCGTCGCGGCGCGCGTTCCGTTCTCGTCGGCACGCAAATGGAGCTCGATTGCCGATGACGGCGCGGTATGGACGATGGGCGCGCCGGAAGTCGTGCTGTCCCACTTGGATGGCGATTACGCCGACGTTCTTCGACTGGTCAACGATTCCGCACACGACGGCAACCGCGTGCTGCTGATCGCACGGCATGACGGCAAGGCGCCCGCCGATTACGAAAGCGATCCCGCCATCGATCCCGCATCGCGGCCCGTCGCGCTGGTATTATGCTCCGAGCACATTCGCGACGACGCCGAAGCCACACTCGCCTGGTTCCGCGAGCAGGGCGTGCGCTGCCGCATCATCTCCGGCGACAATCCCGTCACCGTCGGTGCGATCGCAAGAAAAGTACGGCTCACCGGAGACGCGGAGCCACGCTTCATGGACGCGCGCGAACTGCCCACCGACATCACGGAACTGGCGAAAGTACTGGAGAACGTGGACGTGCTCGGCCGTGTCCTGCCCGACCAGAAGAAGGCGATCGTCCAGGCGCTGCACCTAGGCGATCATGTCGTGGCGATGACCGGCGACGGCGTGAACGACGCGCTCGCCATCAAGGAGGCCGACCTGGGCATCGCGATGGGCAACGCGGCACCCGCCACCAAGGCCGTGGCGCAGGTGGTGCTCGTCGATTCGAAATTCTCGCATCTGCCCGATGTGGTGGCACGTGGACGCCAGGTCATGGCCAACATGGAACGCGTGGCCAGCCTGTTCCTCGTCAAAACCGTATATTCCGCGCTGATCTCGCTCGGCGTGGTGCTGACGCAGATCCCATTCCCATACCTGCCCCGCCATATCACCTACATCGGCGCACTCACCATCGGCATGCCGGCGTTCATCCTCGCGCTTGCGCCGAACACGCGCCGCTACATTCCGGGCTTCCTCAGGCGCGTGGTGCACTTCGCATTGCCGGGAGGCATCGCCACGGCTCTGTCGATTCTCGCCGATTCGTGGCTGTTGCCGAAGTTCATGGGCTGGGACGCACAGCATTCCGCCGCGCAGCTGGGCATGCTTCGTGGCGTCAACGCGATTATCCTGCTGATGATGGGCATCTTCGTACTGGCGCGCGTGGCCCGTCCACTCAACTCGTGGAGAGGCGGTCTGGTATTGGCGTTCGCCGTGGCGGGCGTGGCCGGCATGTTCATTCCGCCCGTCGCGCGTTTCTTCGCGCTCGTGATACCGTCCGGCGAAATGCTCGCGGCGACGGGCATCGCGCTTGTGGTGTCCGCCATCATTTTCGTGCTGTGCCTGTGGTGCGTGCCGAAAATGGTCGCCATTTTCTCACGTTTCAAGAAGACACGCCAGTGCTGAAGTAACGAGGCTGTATCGTTGGCAACGGATAATCGGCTGCTGGAAAGTTTCAACCAGCCACAAAAGCTCGGAGGTAGCATGTCTGTGCGCGACGACCAGCTCGACACCCTGAAGGTGGGCGGCAAGGATTACGACTTTTACCGTATCGCGGATTTGCCGGGCATCGATCATCTCCCGTATTCGTTGAAGGTTCTTGTTGAGAACCTGGTGCGCAACATCGATGGCGCCAACATCACGGATGATCATGTCAAGGCCCTGTTGGATTGGGATCCGGCCGCACAGCCGAGCCACGAGATCCAGTTCACCCCGTCCCGCGTGGTCATGCAGGACTTCACCGGCGTGCCGTGCATCGTCGACCTCGCCACCATGCGTGACGCCGTCAAGGAGCTTGGCGGAGATCCGGAAGTCATCAACCCGCAGGTCCAGTCCGACATGGTCATCGACCATTCCGTGCAGATCGACAAGTACGGCGTGGCCGACGCGGTCGAACAGAACATGGACATCGAATACCAGCGCAACGGCGAACGCTACCAGTTCCTGCGTTGGGGCCAGCAGGCCTTCCGCAACTTCCGCGTGGTGCCGCCGGGAACCGGCATCATCCACCAAGTCAACATCGAATACCTCGCCAAAGTCGTCATGACCAAGGCAGGGGAGCGCGGTCGCGACCTCGCCTACCTCGACTCCTGCGTGGGCACCGACTCGCACACCACCACCGTCAACGGTCTGGGCGTGCTCGGCTGGGGCGTCGGCGGCATCGAAGCCGAAGCCGCCATGCTCGGCCAGCCGATCTCCATGCTCGTGCCGCGCGTCGTCGGCTTCAAGCTCACCGGTTCCATTCCGGAAGGCGTCACCGCCACCGACGTGGTCCTCACCATCACCGACATGCTCCGCCAGCACGGTGTGGTCGGCAAATTCGTGGAATTCTACGGCGAAGGCATCGCTTCCGTGCCGCTGGCCAACCGCGCCACCATCGGCAACATGGGACCGGAATTCGGCTCCACCTGTGGCATCTTCCCGATCGACAACGTCACCCTCGACTACCTGCGTCTGACCGGCCGTTCCGAAGAGCAGATCGCTCTCGTCGAAGCCTACGCGAAAGCCAACAAGCTCTGGGGCGACGCCACCGATCCGGACTACGTAGAACCGCAGTACTCCGAATACCTGGAACTCGACCTCGGCACCGTCGTGCCGTCCATCGCAGGCCCGAAGCGTCCTCAGGACCGCATCAGGCTGTCCGAATCGAAAGAGAAGTTCGAAGCCACGCTACCGGCATACGAAACCGACAAAACCGTGCAGAAGCCGATCGCGGTATCCACTGACTTCCGCGGCGACTTCGATATCAAGAACGGCGACGTGGCGATCGCGTCCATCACGTCGTGCACCAACACCTCCAACCCGTCCGTCATGATCGCCGCCGGCCTGATCGCCCGCAACGCGCATGCCAAGGGACTGAAGCCCAAGCCGTGGGTCAAGACGTCACTTGCTCCGGGCTCCCAGGTCGTCGCCGACTATCTGAAGGCCGCCGGTCTGCAGGATGATCTCGACGCGCTCGGCTACCAGCTGGTCGGCTTCGGCTGCGCCACCTGCATCGGCAACTCCGGTCCGCTGCTGCCGGAAATCTCCGAGGCCATCAACGCCAACGACCTGACCGTCACCTCCGTGCTGTCCGGCAACCGTAACTTCGAAGGCCGCATCAGCCCGGACGTCAAGATGAACTACCTCGCGTCCCCGCCGCTTGTCATCGCCTACGCGCTCGCCGGCACTATGGATTTCGATTTCGAAACCCAGCCGCTCGGCAAGGACCAGGACGGCAACGACGTGTACCTGAAGGACATCTGGCCTACCAATGAGGAAGTCGCCGCAGTGGTGGATGGCACCGTCAGCCGCGAGATGTTCCTCAAGGATTACGCCTCCGTGTTCGAAGGCGACCGCCGTTGGAAGGGCCTTGACGTGCCGGAAGGCGAACTGTTCGCATGGGATGAGAACTCCACCTACGTGCGCAAGCAGACCTTCTTCGACGGCATGAAGGCCACCCCGGATCCGGTCAAGGACATCCACGGCGCCCGCGTGCTCGCACTGCTCGGCGACTCCGTGACCACCGACCACATCTCCCCGGCAGGCGCGTTCAAGGCCTCCAGCCCGGCAGGCAAATACCTGACCGACCGTGGCGTCGAACCGAAGAACTTCAACTCCTACGGTTCCCGTCGAGGCAACCATGAGGTCATGGTCCGCGGCACGTTTGGCAACATCCGCCTGCGCAACCAGTTGCTCGCCTCCGTCGGCGAGGAAATCACCCCTGGTGGCTACACCTACGACTTCCTCGACAAGAAGCCGACCACGATCTTCGAAGCGTCTCGCGACTATATCGACCATGATGTGCCGCTCGTCGTGCTCGCAGGCAAGGAATACGGTACCGGCTCCTCCCGTGACTGGGCCGCCAAGGGCACCGTCATGTTGGGTGTCAAAGCCGTCATCACCGAAAGCTTCGAACGCATCCACCGTTCCAACCTCATCGGCATGGGCGTGCTGCCATTGCAGTTCCCCGAAGGCGAATCGTATGAGAGCCTCGGCCTGAACGGCACCGAAACCTACGACATCTCCGGTGTCGAGGAACTCAACAAGGGCGTCACCCCGAAGACGGTCCACGTCACCGCCACCCACGCGGACGGTTCCACGACCGAATTCGATGCCGTCGTTCGCATCGATACGCCAGGCGAAGCGGACTACTACCGCAACGGAGGTATTCTCCAGTACGTCCTGCGCAACCTGATGCGCTAGGCGTCGGACGGGGCTGATACGCGGGCATGGCGAAAGTGACATTGCGGGACGTGGCCGAAGCGGCTGGTGTCTCCATCGCAACCGCCTCATGGGCGGTGAACGACAACCGGGACGTGCGGATCACGGAATCCACACGCCGCAAGGTGCGCAGGGCTGCTGACGAACTCGGCTACCATCACAACGCGCTCGCCCGCGGATTGGCCCGAGGCCGCTCCGACATCATCGGCTTCATCAGCGACGGAGTGGCCACATCGCCCTTCGCCGGCCAGGTGATCCAAGGCGCGCAGGACGAAGCCTGGCGCAATGGGAAAATTCTGCTGGTGGTGGATACCGACGGCAGAAAAGACGTGGAACGCAGAACCTTCTCGTTCATGTTCGAACACCAGGTCGAGGGCATCATCTACTCGAAATGGGTACACGGTTCAATCACTCCGCCGGACGAGCTTGGCAGAATGCCGTCCGTGCTGGTCAACTGCTATGACGAGCGCGGACGGTTCCCCGCGGTGGTGCCGGACGAAGTGCAGGGTGGCGCCACCGCCACACGGCTGTTGTTGGAAGCCGGACACCGGCGTATCGCATTCGTCAACGATGCCGCGCCGTCACCCGCTTCGGTTGGCCGTCTTGCGGGATACAAGGCCGCGCTTGCGCGGTTCGACGTCGATTTCGACCCTTCGCTGGTGCTGTCCGTGACCGCCGATCAGGAAGGCGGTTACGGAGCGGCAGCACAGGTGTTGGCGACGGGTGCGACCGGAGTGTTCTGCCATAACGACCGCACCGCGCTCGGCCTGTACGACGCGTTGCGGGAATCGGGGAAACGCGTGCCGGACGATATTTCCGTGGTCGGTTTCGACAACCAGGAAGTGATTTCGGCCCACATGCATCCCGCTTTGACCACTGTTGGCCTTCCTCAGTACGATCTCGGCGTGATGGGCGTGCGTACCCTGTTGCGTCGTTGCGGAGCCGACAATGACGAATCGGAGATAGTCTCCGAACGGTTCAAGCCGGTTCATGTCCAATGCCCGGCAGTGCCTCGGGATTCAGTGCGGACGTTGTAGACACGTCAATCGTTTGACATTCCGATTTTCAATGCTATATCTCGTTTAAGCGTTTAAATTATTTAAGCGCTTAAACGAAGCAATACGAAGCGAAATAGCGTCATTGCGATGACGGTCATGGGTGACTGCCTTCCAAAGGCGCCACACAAGGAAAGGCAAGGCCAATGAAGCTTTACTACCAGTTCCCCGGCACGTGGTTCGGTGATTGCATGCCGTTCGGCAAGGGCGACGAGTTCTTCCTGTTCCACCAGAGGGACAACCGCAACCCTGAACCGTTCGGCGAGCCGTTCGGCTGGGACCTCGCCACCACCAAGGACTTCGTCGACTACCGTGACTGCGGCGTGGCGGTCCCGCGCGGCGGCGACGACGAGCAGGACCAGTTCACGTCATGAACATCGGCCTGGAACGGCCCATCGGCCTCGAGGCGGGGCATACGTACCACATCCGTCTCGTCGTCGACGACACCATCGGCACGTTGTACGTGGATGGGGTGGCGTTGAACGTGCGCATGTACGAGCGTCCGGACGAGTCGTTGGGCGTCTTCGCCACCGACGGCACGGTCGAGGTGCGCAACGCCTCCATCGCCCGCGGACTGAAGAGGAAGTGAACGTGTCCTTTCCGGCTTGATGTGACGCAATCGGCTGCGTGTCCTTATGCGTGACGGCGTAGGGCATGCAGCCGATTGTTTTTATTCCTCGGATTTCCGCTTGGTATGCGTGGTTCGGTACGTGATGGGGGTGACGCCCATGAACCGGTGGAAGGTGCGGGAGAAGAAACTGGCGGATGAGAAACCGGTCTGTTTGGCGACCGTGGCGATAGGCAGCGAGCTCGTTACCAGCAGGTTGGCTGCGGCGCGCACGCGCACGTCGTTGACGAATTCAATCGGCGACTGGTTGAGCGATTCGCGGAATATCGATGCGCAAGTGGTGCGTCCCACCGATCCGGCCGATGCGATTTGCTTCAAGGTGATCGGACGCACGTAATATCTCTGCACGTAATCGATCATCTTGCGTAGCGTCACGATGCGGGGATGCGGCGCTGTGGAAGTCGCGCAATGACTGCCGGCGATCGCCAGTATGTCGCGGACGACCGCATAGAAACAGCTGAGCACCGTCAACGCCTCGGTATCGTCGGTTAGCGTCATATCGTCGGCGGGCAACGGTTCGGCTGACCGCTCTGACCGCTCCAGCGGACCGAATTTCGCCGCATGAAGCTGTCGGATGGTGGCGAGCAGCCGCCGACCGGGGGCCGTGTCGTCGGTGATGACGGCATATGGCATCGTGTTCTCCGCCATCAACGGCGCGATGAAACGGTCGTACACTTCGAATGAGGCGCACATTTTAGCCGGATTGAGCAACGTGCAGGAGAATTCGCAATCGGAACCGTCCTTGGTGAAACCGTAATGCAGCTGACGTGAGTTGACGAAAATCGCCTGCCCCTCATCGAGCCGGACTGTTTCTCCGTTGACGAAATACCACATATGCCCATGGATGATGTAGGTGAGTTCAAGGTCGACATGCCAATGGCATTCCGCACGCATATGGGGGTACTGGTGGAGCAGCGAATGCTCGGTGAAGGAGAAGAACATCGGCGCGTCATACTGCACTATCTCCGAACCATCGGGTCGGCGACCCCAATTAGTGATGGGCATCACCTCACGGGAGGCCCATTCGTCCCGTTCCATCTGTGCTTCTTCATCGGCAGTGTTCATGACTACTCTAATAAACGGTAGATAATGCAAAGAACAAGGATGATTCTACAACATTGCAAGTGCTGCCGTCGATGTTGGTGGTGTTGAATGGTGTCAAAGGACGTCAAACGATTGACAAACAGATTCACAAGGAGCTTTCAATGGCGGAGAATGAAGGTGCGGCCGTTGCCGTGGATAATGCGGCGGTGCCTACGAACGAGTGGGAACGCATGCTTTCCGGCGAATTGTATATTTGCGGTGATATGCAGCGTGAAGCGAACATGCGTAAACGCCGCTTGGTGCACGCCATCAACACGTCCGCATACGACGCGTTCGAGGAACGTGACAGGCTGTTCCGCGAACTGTTCGGTTCACTCGGCAAAGGCGCGTTCCTTGAACCGCCATTCAACTGCGATTACGGCTGCAACACGTATATCGGCGACAACTTCTATGCCAATATGGACTGCATCTTCCTCGACGTGGCGAGAATCACCATCGGCGACCGTGTCTTCTTCGGCCCGCGCGTCGGCCTGTACACGCCATACCATCCAATCGATGCGGCCGTACGCGCTTCCGGTCCGGAAGGCGCCCGTCCGATCACCATCGGCAATGACGTGTGGTTCGGCGGCAGCGTGGTGGTCTGTCCGGGCGTTACCATCGGCGATGATGTGGTGATCGGTGCAGGCTCCGTGGTGACCAAGGATATCCCATCCCATTCGGTGGCCGTGGGCAACCCGTGCCATGTGATTCGCAAGATCACTGATGCGGACCGTGAATACTGGGAGGGCAAGGCCGCCGAATACCGCGCATGGAAGGATTCGCTGTAAAACCTCGCCCAATATTCGGCCCAACGTCGGGATAAGGCTGGTCGGCCTACATATCCCGACGTTTTCGTTTGCCCGTCGTCTGAAACGGGCTTGTATTCCAATGGAGACTATCGTGCGCACCATCATGCCGGACCGGGAATTCCTCGGCCATGTATTCAAATTGGCTTTGCCTATCGCTTTCCAACAGCTCATGCTGTCGTTGTCGTCCTGCGCCGACACGCTGATGTTGTCGGGGGTAGGGCAAAACGAGTTGGCCGCCGTCTCGCTCGCCACGCAGTTCCAGTTCCTGTTCAGCCTGTTCACTGCGGCCCTGACCCTGGGCATGAGCATTCTCGTGGCGCAGTATTGGGGTGCCGGCAACCGTGACGCGGTGGAACGCGTGCTGGGATTCGTCATGCTGTATGCCGGAATGCTGTCGACGGCGTTCTTCCTGGCGGCACTGCTCGTGCCGGAACAGTTGATGTCCATCATGACCAATGACGGCACGCTGATCATGCTTGGCGCGCGATATCTGCGGATTTCGTCATTGTCGTACTTGTTCATCGGCCTGTCCCAGATGTACCTGTGTCTGATGAAGAACACCGGCTCCGCGGTGATGGGCATGACGGTCAGCACGGTTGGCGTGATCGTGCACGTCGTGTTGAACGCGGCGCTGATTTACGGTATCGGCAGTCTCGGCATTCCCGCGCTTGGCATTTTCGGCGCGGCTATATCCACGGTGATTTCGCGTGCGATTGAGCTGACATGGTCGGTCGTGGCGACCCGTCGTGGCCCCTACCTGCGACTTGGCCATGTGCTGCATCCCGATGGGCCGTTGCAGAAGGATTTCTGGAAATACAGCCTGCCGGTGCTTGGCAATGAATTGGTGTGGGGATGTGGTTTCACCATGTACACCGTGATCATGGGACATTTGGGTGCAGACGCAGTCGCCGCCAATTCCATCGCCAATATCGTCAAGGATCTGCTGGTGTGCCTGTCCCTTGGTCTGGGCAATGCCGGCGGCATTTTGGTCGGCAATCTGCTGGGACGTGGAGATTTCCGACAGGCGAAGGCGATGGGCGACAGGATGTGCGTGCTGGTGGCCGTGGTCGGTACCGCGACGGGACTGTTGATTGTCGCGGCGCGTCCGCTGGCTTTGCAATGGGCGAACCTTACGCCCGAAGCCACACGGTACCTGTCGGTCATGCTGTTCGTCTGCGCATATTACGCGGCATGCGGATGCATGACGAATCTGACGATCGCCGGTATTTTTCCAGCCGGCGGCGATGCGAAGTTCGGTCTCATGTGCGATGCCATCGTCATGTGGCTGATTGTGGTGCCGGTCGGGCTGTTGGCCGCGTTCGTGTTCAAACTGCCCGTGTTGGTGGTGTATGCGCTGCTCAACACCGACGAATGCATCAAAATGGTTCCCGCGTTGTTGCACTACCGCAAGTACCGTTGGCTGCGCAATGTCACCCGATGACTTTTTGCGATTCGGCGGCCGATTTCATGATTGGCTTGTGTGCGACCAGTCTGTGACAGCTTCGATGTTATTGCCGTCGGGGTCGAGCACGAAGGCCGCGTAATACCCGGAATGGTAGGCACGTGGTCCGGGTCTGCCGTTATCCATTCCGCCTGCCGTGATCGCGGCTTCATAAAAGTCGCGTACCGCTTGTTCGTTCGTTGCGCGGAAGGCGATATGCGTGGGAATCGGCTGTTGCGCCGGATCGTCCATCGGGGAGATGTAGAAATCCGAACGGGGCGTGCCGTCATCCACGCCGAAACCGATGGTCGGTTCGTGATGGGCTTTGGGAATGTATCCGAGCGGAGACAGAGCTTTCGTATAGAATGCGATGCTGCGTTCCGCGTTCGAAACATGAAGTGTAATGTGGTCGATCATGCTTTCAGCCTAGTCCGATTTCGTCCGGTTCCATCCGATTTGATTGAGAGCCTACGGCAAAGGCGGATGTTCCGTTCCATCGGGACTCGGCCGATGGAACGGAACACTTGGGGATTTACTTGGCCAACTGCGTGGTGGTGGGGGAGGCCAAGGACGGGCGTGTGCGACGGATACGCCCCAATGCCAGACCAAGGCAGATGAACGCCACTGCAAACAATGCCACCAAGCCGACTGACGATGCCCAAGAACCATAATCCACGCCGGTTGCGGCCGCCGTGCCAAGCCCGAACACGTTGTCGATGGACACGCACAGCCACCATCCCGGCAGCAGCTTGCCGATCATGATCATCGGTTCGGGCATCATATCGATGGGGAATGCCATACCCGACGTGAACATGCACAGCAGACCGAATACGTTGGCGAACGCATTGACCGCCATTTCCGAGAAACCAACCGACCCCAGAAGGAAACCGCAGGCGATTGCCATCAACGTGTACGCCAGCAGCGACACGAACGTCAAAGCCACATTCGTGGATGTAATCCCGTCGAACGGCACTCCTGCGGCCATCATCAAGACCAATGTCGCCGCCGTGTAACCCACGCACACCACCAAGCCGAAGGTGGCGCAGGTGAGCATCTCCTGCATCTGCAACGACACCAGACGCGTCGGCGACGAATACAGGCGGCGACGAATCTCACTGTCATTGAAGGTGCCAATCACCAGGAACGTGCAGATCGGCATGACCAGCAGCAACGGATAGAGTCCCGTTTTGATGGTGCCGGCGAATGCGGATGCCGCCGGCTTGGTATTATCAGTATCTGCGGATGGCGATTGCACCACCGCTATTTTCGACGTCTTGGCATCTGCTTTCGCGGTATCCAACGCCGTCCGCATGGCCGTTTCCATCGACTGTTGCTTCCCGGCTTGACCCAAGTACGCGGTGCGTGTCAATGACAGGAATTCGTTGACTTCCAGCTGCGAAAGGGAGCCTGCTCCGGAAGTGTAGCTGACAACGGTTTCGACAGTCGGTTGGTCATTTGACGAACCATCCAGATATTTCTGATAATCCGAAGCGAAGCCGTGCGGCACAATTGCGATCAAATCAACATAGTTCGAAGCGACGGCTTGCTGCAACGCTTCGGAATCGTCGGCAAGGTCCACCATCTCGCCATCCAACGCAAGATAGGAACGCAGCGCGGATGAAATACCATCGGCATCGCCATCGCGGTCGACCACCGCCACACGTGCCGTATCGGGATGGAACACCTCATCGCCACCCGTCATCGAGCCACGCATGATCTGCCAGCTGATGGCGAACATCATGATGCCGATGAACCCCAAATAGATGACCAGGTACATCTTGCGTGATTTGAGAATTCTCAGCGCCGTCTTACAGGTATTCATAGCGTTGCCTCCTCAACAGAACGGTCGCCGCAGCAAGGCAGACCAGGCTCATCGCGGCAAGGATGCCGGCGGTGGTGAAGAACGGTTTGAAATTGTCGTAATAGAGGATGTCGTAGAACAGGTTCGTGATCTGCTGCGCCGGATTGAGCAGACTCAGCACCGGTGTGCGCTGGGCGATCAAGTCGCTCAACTGCATGGCGAACGAACCGTACAGTCCGGAGAACAATGACAACGTGCAGGCGATCGCCGTGCACAGCCCCTGCTTGGCGCCGGTTGGAATCTTCGGCAGCGCGCCAAGCAACGTGCCGAATGCGCTCGCCGCGAACGAAGCCATGAGACATGCTCCCACACCAGCCCATTCACGTCCGCCCAACGAAATATGACAGACGAACCGGATATACAGCATGGCCACGGTCAGACTCAGGAACGAACACAGCCAACTGGACAGGAATCCAGCCAGCAGTTGCTGCGATTTCGGAAGCGGCGAAACGGAACGGCGGACACCCAAAGCCGAAAGATTCGCCTGCGTCATCGTCACTACGTTGATGGCGAAGCTCATGGCCATCAACGCGGCCAATCCCAGCAGTGCATAGTAATATCGTGCCGTACCGCTCGGTTTAAAATTCGTCAGCTGGATTTCCTTTGTATAGCCATTCGCCGAACCGATGCTGCCGGTCACCTTGCCATTCATCAGAGCTTCGGGGTTGTGCTTCGCAATGTCCACCACCACATCGGTGTTGCGGTTGTACAGGTCCACGATGTTGCCCAGCACCGTCAGCGAAATATCCAAGCCGCTGCTCGACGCCATCACATCGGACGCGGACGATTGCGTCGACTGTGAGACGGAGAATCGCAATCTGCCGTCATCGATTCGCAGCATGCCTTGCGCGGTGCCGTCGGCCAGCAGCTGTTCCGCCTGCGCAATCGATTCCACCTTGGTCGTGTTGATGAGTCCCGTTCCATTCTTGCCATCGGCACTCACTTTCACGTGATTGTCCGATAATGCAGACGATTCGGATGAAATGCCTTCGATCAGCGTCTGCGCCCCATAGGACGTCTTCCACGCGTTGTCTTCGACCACGGCCACGTCAAGTGTGTGCAGCTCGAAACTTTCCGCGATGTTGCCGAACATGCCGTTGAACATGGTGGCCAGGATGATGGGGAAGGCGAACAGCCAGAACAGTTGCGTTTTCTCCCGCAAATGCAGTTTGAGATTGATCAGTAACGTCTGCCACATGATGTCACATGCCTTTCGATTTGCCACAAGCCTTGCAAGCCAAGTCAGTCGCGTAACGCGGTGCCGGTCAGTTCCAGGAACACATCATTGAGCGTCGGCTGGCGACTGGAGAGATGCCCGATATTCGTGCCCTCGTGCTCCAACAGCTGCAGTACGTCGATGAGATTGTGATCGCCCTGGCGGCAGTTCACCGTCAGCTCATGGCCGTCATAGTCGGCGTTGGTCACGAACGGCAATGCGCGCAATCGCGCAAGCGTCGTATCGGCCGAATCTGAGCGCCCTCCCAGATCATCGGTTTCGATGCTGATGCGTTCGCCGGTGCTGATCATCGCCTTAAGTTCCTCCGCGGTGCCAAGAGCCAGATGCCGGCCATGATCCATGATGAGGATGCGGTCGCAGATCTGCTCGACCTCCTCCATGTAATGGCTGGTGTAGATCACCGTCGCGCCTTCGCGGTTAAGTCGTTGGATACCTTCGAGAATCGCATTGCGGCTTTGTGGATCGACGGCCACGGTCGGCTCGTCGAAAAAGATCAGATCCGGCTTGTGGGCGATGCCGCAGGCGATATTAAGACGACGCAGCAGACCGCCGGACAGTTTCGCCGGACGATAGGTACGGTAATCGCGCAATCCTACGAAATCCAGCGCCTCGTCCACGAGCATGCGACGTTTTGCCTTGTCGGAAACATACAGCGAGCAGAAATAATCGATGTTCTCCTCAACGGTCAATTCGTTGAACACGGCCACGTTCTGCGGCACAATGCCGATACGCCGCTTCAACGCATAGCTGGTAGGGCTGATCGGCTCGCCGAACACGCGCACAGTGCCCTCATCGAACGTGAGCAACGCAAGTATGCAGTTGATCGCCGTGGTCTTGCCTGAGCCGTTAGGCCCCAGCAGGCCGAAGATTTCCCCCTGATGCACGTCGAGATCGAAATAGTCGAGCGCCAGCATGTCTCCGTAACGTTTCACCAGTTTCGAGACCTTGACCGCGCTGACCGCATCGGCAGCGTCATTCATGCGTCCACCCATGACGAGCTCCTTTCTCGTGCTCCATGCCTCTGATTCCATTGTCGTGCCGCCGGATGCCCCCGACATGGTGCGCGTAGTCACAATTGCCGGAATGATGTCACTTTCGAACATGACAAATGTCACCTTCGTTGATGCCGCCGGCTGTGCCATGCGCCATGTGCATTACTCTGGAAGCAAGCGAACCAATCAGACACGAATCGGCGGACGGGAGGCGGCATGAAACGGTTGCTGTTCCAAGCCGTGTTCCTGGCCATGGGCATGATCATGGGCGTATACGCATCCGGAGACGTCGGCCTCGACCTGATGTGCGGCGCACTTGTGGCGGTGTGTTGTGCCGCGGTGGGGGAATACGCGTCGGGTTCGTGGCTTGCGATGACGTTGATTGTCATGCTTGACTGCGGCGCATGCCTGGTGCCGGCGTGGTATCTGATGCTTCCCATCGCAGCATTCAACGCGGCATCATCGTCCGCTGTCGTCGATGGCAGCCGCTTCTTGCAAGCGTTGGTGCCGCGATGGCTGTGGCTTCTTCCCATGACGATAGTGATTTTCCGTTCGATTGGCTCGCACGTTCCATCCGACTTGTCCATCATCATATTGATGGTGCTCCAAACGGTTCTGGGATTCGCTGCCGGCCTGCTTTGCACGCGCTGCGCGAACCTCGCCCGCGAAGTGCGGCGATTGCAGGATTCCCGCCGCGACCAGATTCGCCGCCTGCGCTCGCAGATCGCCGAAAACGACGAGGATCGTGCGTTGGCCGTACGCACGGCGACGCTTGCCGAACGCACACGCATCGCACGTGAGATCCATGACAATGTCGGCCACATGCTGACCCGAGCCATCATGCAGACCGAGGCGGCGCACGTGGTGGCCCAGGTTGCCGGACAGGAACAATCCGCCCAACGTTTCTGTGAAATTCATGACACGGTGAGCGAGGCTATGACTTTGGTGCGCAAAGCCGTGCATGATTTGAAAGACGAAGGTACGGATTTCGCTTCGCAGATTGAGACGGCCGCACACAGCATGGACGGCGCCGGCCCCTTGCGGGTGAGGCTGGTCAACGGCATCGATTCAGCGCCGGCGGCCGTGTCCCGCTGCTTCGCCACTGCGATTCGCGAGGCGTTGAACAATACGGTCAAACACAGTCAGGCAAGGAACGTTTCAATCACCCTGCGCGATTTCCCGGCATTGTGGCAGCTGTGCGTGCAGGATGATGGAACCGTGAGAAGATCGTCTGCTGAAGCCGTCGCCATGCAGTTCATTCGACCGAACGATTCCACAGGCATCGGCATTTCGGACATTGAGGAACGGGCTCGTGCGTTGGGAGGCTGCGCGATTTGCGGGCCGTATCATGAGGGTTGGCGCGTGTTCGTATCCATCCCCAAGCCGGCGAGTGGTTCGGAAACGACGCAACCGGAGAAAGGAGCGCATTAATGCGTGTCGCGATCGCAGATGATGATCCAATCGTCTGCTTGTCATTATCCGCGATTCTCGAAGCCACCGGCACCGCCGATGTGGCATGGACCGCCAACACCGGCACGGATGCGGTGACCCAATATGAGATGGATGCCCCCGATGTGTTGCTGGTCGACGTGCAGATGCCGGGAATGGACGGATTGCAAGCGTCGGAGGCGATTCTTGACGCGCATCCGAACGCGCGAATCCTTATCCTCACCACATTCGCCGACGAGTCATACATCGCCAAAGCGTTGGAAATAGGCACGAAAGGCTACTTGATCAAACAGGACGTTTCGTCCGTCATACCCGCGGTGCAAGCCGTCATGGCCGGACAAGTGGTCATGGGCGCCGAAGTGTTGAGCAAGCTGCGGGTCAGTCCGCAATCCACGACATCAGACGAATCCTCATCAGTCGATCGCGTTGTGTCGCATGATGATGCGCAGGCAGTCCAAGGATCTCGGAACCCCGATTCCAGCGGACCATCCGAACGTTTCGCCGGCCTTACCGAACGCGAATTGGACGTGCTGGAACTTGTGGCCGAGGGATTGGACAATCGTGAGATCGCGTCACGGCTGTTTCTCAGCGAAGGCACGGTCCGCAACCGCATCAGCGACATACTTGCCAAAACCAACATCTCCAATCGCACCAAACTCGCCGTCGAATGGCTGGCCTGGCATTGACCGGCTGAATCCGGTTGATTGAATCCGGCTGGTTGAGACTGACCATCTGGTCGTTCGGCGTCCTCAGTGCTTGCGCAGACGATACGCCTTCCAAACGTCACTCAGTTTCTGGCCATTCGACGTGCGTTTCCACACGGTAAGACCCGCTGATGAGCCGCCAACGGCACGCGCCGCGGCAGTAGGCGTGGCATACTCCCTGCCGTCATCCATGCGCAGCTTGCCTTCGGAAGTGACGGTCGCTACCCAACGTTCGCCCTTGCGGGGACGCTCCCATACCAAGGTCTCTCCGGCGATAAGCAGCCCGGCTTCCAGCACTTGGGCAATGCTGACGCGTTTGGACGTGGGAGAGGAGACCGTAGCTTTCACATTGAGCGTCTCCTCGTTCAACGTCGACAAATCCGTATCGTCGGCATCGTAACGAATATTCCAATGGTCGGCGATGAGCCGAACCATCTCATCCTGCCGGTATTGCAGCGTCTGCGGCGTGCATTCGGCGATATTGGCGAGTTCGGCTGTCAGCGGAAAACGTCTGGAGCTTGCCGACAACAGCATGCGGTCGCGCCGCTGCGCATACGTGGCGAGTGGCGCGACTTGGGTTTCGTTGGCCTGACTAAGCACCAAATTGCCGATGCGGTTTGCCCAATGGTCACGCACCGACTCCGGCCAAGCGGCGAAATCGGATTTCGCGCTGACCTGTTCGGGCATGATCGGCAACGCTTTGAGACTGCGCGGTCGGGTGATGCGGTAGCCGGCCTTCTGCTCGTTGGCGCGGATGAGCAGAAGTTTCTTCATGGCGGGACTGGTCTGCAACTCGCCACGTAGATGCGCGAGTGCGGAACGTCGGTCCTCGTCGGTGATGAGGAATCCACGGATCTGTTGGAGGGTATGGCCTTTGTTGAGGTCTCGGATGGCGCTTGCGGCGCGTGTGCGTCGGGCGAGTGGGCTTTGCCGGTTGAGGCTGTCGACGCCGGTGACGCGTTCGAGTGCGGCGAGAACGTCGTGGAGTCTGTCGATGTCGTGTAATTGGAGGCGTTCGTCGTGCGCGTTCGTGGTTTCGTTTCCGATATTTCCGGGTGTGGAGAACACTTGTGCGTTGGCGCTGCCGAGGTTGCGGATGGAGTTGACGAGCGCCCACATGGCCACGGGTTCCCAGTCGGTGGTCTGGTAGTCGGCGAGTGAGACGAGCATGGCCACGATGTCGTCTGGCAGGTTGGCGTCGGTCGGACGGTTGAGGATGAGCCACGCGTTGGCATAAGGGGCGAGCAGATCGTCGATGAAGGAGATGACGTTCTGTTTCTTCACGTATGGTTTGAGCACGTCTTTGCGGAATTCCTCAAGCAGCTGTGTGCAGACGGCCTTGTGCGAGACGATCAGGTGCAGGTCGGAGAAGAACTCTTCGAGCGTGTGCGAGTCATCGCCGAGCGGGTCCATGATGTCGTCCCATCGTGTGGCGTAGGCGTTACGCGCGGCGGGGGATATTTCCGCGATGGTTTTCGCTTTGAACACGTCGGATGCGGTCAGTGGCACGCCGCGCATGTTCATCACGTCGAAGATGCGGTGCGCGCCGGCGAGGTCGTCGGTGGTGACGATGACGAGGGTGACGCCGTTGACCAGGTATGAGGCGAATCGGCGGCGGTCTTTGGCGTCCATGGCGGCGAGCAGGTCGAATGTGCGGCGGGTGTTGACGGCGATGTTGCGTTGCGCGTGCGAGGCGATGTCGTTGTCCCTCAGATCGAACAGGCCTTCCAAATCGCCTTCCTGCACGTACATGCGGAAGAAGTCGGTGTCGCGTTCTCGCAGGGTGAGTCGTGGCTCGGCTTTGATGCCGCGGAGTTTGTCGCCTGGTTCCAAAATGAGGTCGTTGAGGCTGTCGATGAGGTCGGGGTCGTCTTCCAGTTCGCGCAGCACGGAGACGATGATTGACAGGGAGATGAGGCGCTGTTGGCCGTCGATGACCTGGTATTGGGTGGGGCCGTCCTTGACGAGGATGAGCGAGCCGAGGAAGTAAGGCGTGTCCGGGTCGGCGCAGGCGTCCTGAAGGTCGTTGACGAGCTGTTCGATGTTCTCCGCCTGCCACGTGTACGCGCGTTGGAACGAAGGGATGGTGAGTTGGTAATCGGAAGTGAACACTTTGCCTAGGGGTTTTTCCGTCGCGCTGATCGCCATATCGACCGCCATCCCTCATTGATAACGTTTGCACCGCAGGTGCGGCATACTGTTTTCTAGTTTATGGGAGGGGGTGCACCGGCGTTTCATGGACGTAACGGAGTCTCCACTGCCGTAGAATCCTTCGCCTCATAATTGGTCCGGCAGATCCGCACGTTCAACCAAACGCGCCATCTGTACCCGGCCCATGCATAATCTGTCTCCCGCGGATGAGATGTGCGCCTTGACGGTACGTTCCGAAATGAACATTCGTTCCGCGATTTCGGCATTGGTGTACCCGTCGGCTGCGAGAACCACCGCCTCGCGTTCCCGCTCAGGCAGAGCGTCGAGCATGGCGCGAGCCTCGTCCCGGCGCGATTGCGGTTGCTGCATGTTCAGATCGTTGATGAGCTGCCGTTGGCTGGATGGATTGAATTGCGGCAGACCGTCGCACACATCGGTGATGCGGCGGATGATGTCCTCCGGTGCATCGGTTTTGGAGACAAAACCCTCGGCGCCTGCCTCGACGGCCCGCTCCACGGTCCCGCTCGGACTCAAGGACGTCAGTATCAGCACATGCGGCGGCTGCGGAAGTGCGCGCAGTCTTCGTGTCGCCTCGATGCCGTCCATGCCGGGCATGGCTATATCCATCAACACCACATCCGGATGATGCCTGCCGGCCTCGTCGACCGCTTGACCGCCATCGGTGCAGGTGAAAACGACATTGAGCCTGCCGGTGGAATAATCTTCGAGAATCAGCCGCATGGCCTGGCAAATCATCGGATCGTCATCAATCACGCCAACCGTTATCGGCCTGTCATCGCTGTTCTCTTCGCTGCTCACTCAACCCATGGTAGCTGCACATCAACATGGAACGCGTGTCGTGCGTCAAAACCGAATCGACATGTTCCTTCGGCCTGCCGGACGCGCTCGGCCAATCCCGGCAATCCGGCACCGGTACGGAAAGCGTTTTTGGAATCCATGGCGGGACGCGTGGCATCCGCCGATGCTGCCGGAACGGACGGATTAGTTGGATTGGACACATGCGCGTGCACGCCTACGGTGGGGTTCACGGTGAGTTCCAACGATACCGGGGCTCCCGGCGCGTGACGGCTCGCATTGGTCAGCCCCTCCTGAAGGACTCGATAGGCGATTTTGCCGGTTTCCCTGTTGAGTTGGCCCAATTGTTGGATGTCAATCCATGTGTTGAGCCGCATGCCGGCGGCACGTGCGTCTCCGAGAAGCGCATCCAACGATTCACGGGTCAACGACGTCTCATCGGACGGCGCCAGTTGCGCCTTCGCCTGCTCCGGATGACGCAGCATGTCGATGACACTGTGCGCCTCGTCCAACGCTCCTGCCGCCTGTTTGCGAATCTCCTCGGTTTTGTCCGCGATTCGGCTGGCCTGCCCGGCCAGTTGGCCGGCGTCCAGACTTCCCGCTTCGGCCGCGAGCTTCTTCGACTCGGCTTGCAGCGCGCTCGCATTCAACGCCAGCAGGGAAAGCGAATGGGCAAGCGTGTCATGCGCTTCGGCAGCGATCGCGTCGGCCAGCTGCTGACTGTCGATCGTGGTCTTGAGCTGCGCCACCTGCGCGTCCGCCGCGTCCGCCTTGGCCGTGGCCAGCGATGCCAAGGCGCGAGAACGGATATGCAACCCCGCCAAAGTCGCGATGGCCAGCTCCAACAATGCAGCCACTATCGCGGTGATGACGATGGTGCGGTCATCGGCAAGCATGATTAGGTCGGTGCCATATTGGCTGCCGGTATCCGGTTTGGCGAACACCATATGCCAGATGGATGCCTCCGGCGGCCGCAACGCGTCGCGTACCTGCGCGGCAAGCGTGACGAAACCGCCCGCCACGATCGCGCGAACCGTGGTCTTCATGTCATTACGGCGGGCCAATAGCGCGGTCAACGCCATCAAAGCGAGAATGGGATCGTATGGGAAAACCAGCACGACCACACACGCGGCGACGAATGTGGCACGCGGATAACGGGAACGGGCGAGCAGCAGAAACCCGATGGCGAACGCCACCAGCATGCAGAACACCATCCATACGTATACGGCGGAATCCTGGCCGAACCGTTGCGCGGCGAACGCGGTCTGCGCCAAGCACATGAAGCCCGCGCAGACCACCATCACCATGCTTTGCCAGCCTCTGGTACGTACCGGCACTTCGATGGGGGTCGGGGAATTCGTCGTCTCGCTCATACCTACCATTATTGGGCCCGTCCCCGAAAGACGCCATTGTTCTTCCGTGCGTTTCGCACGCCCCAAAGTGCAGATGGGAATGACCTTTCGTCCAATACCGGTCCAGCGCGGAATTCCGTACCCTCGAAAGTGTCTCAACCGATTCGAGAAGAAGGAACGATCATGAGTGGTTACATCGCCCCGCAGCAGCCCATCCAACCCCAACCCCCGCTGCAGCCGGTCTATCAGGAAGAGAAGGGACTGACTGTGTGCGGCATTGTCGGCGTGGTGTTCGGCGCGCTTGGCTTCGTGCTGAGCTTCATTCCGATTATCAACAACATTGCTGCGATTTTCGGTTTCATTGGCGTGATTCTTGCGATTGTGGCATTGGTCGGCACGTTCCGCGGTAAAAAACGCGGCAAGGCATTGGCGATTGTCGCTGCGGTGCTGTCGGTGTTGGCCATCGTCATTACTCTGGCCATGCAGTCCGCAGCAAGCAAGGCCATAGACGAGGCCACCGGCGTGTCAAGCTCACAATCATCCGCAAAAGGCTCCGCAAAAAATCAGCCGAAGGGCGATCAGGATATGGAAGGCGATTTGAAGACCATGCATGTGAAAATCGTCTCCGCGGTACGTAGCAACAACGACTATAACAATCAGCCCACGGTGTTGGTCACATTCGAATGGACCAACAACACGGATAAAAACAATTCGTTTGCAATCCTCGCCAGCCCGCAAGTGTTCCAAAATGGGCAAGCTCTCGACACCGCCATTTACAGCGAGAACCCTGCCGGATACGATTCCAATTCTGATTTCGCCGAAGTCCAGCCCGGAGCCACCGGAACCGTGACGATTGGATATACCTTGAAAGACGATTCCGAAGTGACGGTCGACGTCACTGATTTGTTCGACCTGAACGATAGCGCGAAAGTGGTGCACAAGTTCACGGTCTGATTGCGCATTGGATATACGGTGCCGGTAGTTTCAGCTCGGCACCGTAAGACGTGGGCTCTCATGAAATAGTCAGAAAAGTACCGTACTGTGATGCGTAATCGAGTTAAGGAGCGATTATGACATTCGGTCAGCAGCCCCAAGGCAACAACGCCAATGGATTCAACGGCCAGCCGTATGGGCAGAACCAATACAATCCGAACCAGAATTCGTACGGGCAGTACAGCCAGAATCCGTACGGTCAGAACCAATACCAGTACGCGCCGCAGAACATGTATGCGCAGGGCGCTCCGGCGGCCACCATTCCGGCTCAGGCGACATACTCCTATGAGCGTGCCGAACATGCTTCCGTCACCCGTGCCTACGGTGAGATGACCATCGGCCTGCTCGTCACCGCGGCTGTGGCCATCCTCACCCAAGCCACCGGTGCCTACATCGCGCTCATCCAGTCGCTTGGCGTCATTGGCGCTTGGGCGCCGTTCGTCGTCGAAATCGTGATCGCCATCTATCTTGGCGCCCGCATTGAAAAGATCAAGCCGAGCACCGCACGCGTCATGTTCTACGTGTATGCCGCGATCATGGGCTTCTCGCTAAGCACCATTTTCATGGCGTATGATCTTGGCACCATCGGCATCTCCCTGGCGTTGTGCGCCGGCTTCTTCTTCGCGCTCACCATGCTGGGCATGACCACCAAGGTCAACATGCTCAAAGCCGGTCCGATTCTGCTGGTCGGCCTCATCGTGCTGATCGTCGCCGAAGTATTGCTTATGATCTTCGCTCCCGGACAGACCATGCTGATGGTTATTTCCGCCATCGGCCTCGTGCTGTTCGCCGGCATGACCGTCTACGACGCCCAGGCTACTCGCGCGCTGTTCGCCCAGTACGCAGGCCAGGGTGAGGACATGGTCAAGAAGGTCTCCATCATCTGCGCGCTGAACCTGTATCTGGACTTCATCAACATGTTCCTGTATATTCTCCAGCTCTTCGGCGATCGCGACTGAAAAATCCCGCGACGTCCTCTGCGCTGAACCCTCAAACAAAGCCTGACCAGAATATGGTCAGGCTTTTCTGTCGGCGAAAAACGTGCCATAGGGTAGTGGGTCATGCAGAGGAAAGAGATTGGCGGCATGGCCTGCCTTGTTCTGACGGCTATGATCTGGGGCTTCGCATTCGTATCCCAAGTGCAGGGCATGGCCTCCATGAGCCCCCTGTTCTTCGGGGCCACACGATTCACATTGGGCGCGCTGTCATTAATACCGTTGCTGTGGTTCCGCCGTCGAGGCATCGCCGAACAGGAACGCCGACGCCGTGAATCGAATGAGTGTCCAACCGTCACGCTTGGCAACGGTATAACCGTGGCCATGCCGAAATGCCTGGGCAATCCCGTGGTCGTCAGCGTCATCTGCGGCATCGTATTGTTCACCGCCAGCACCGTCCAACAATACGGCATCCTCTATTCCGGTTCCGCAGGCCGTTCCGGCTTCATCACGGCGCTCTACATCGTCATGACGCCGCTGCTCGCCTTCCTTATTCTGCGCCGCCGCGTGACCATGAACGTCATCGTCAGCGTTGCCATCGCCGTGGTCGGCTTCTATCTGCTGTGCATCACCGACGGATTCGGCTCGATCACCCTTGCCGACGTGGTGCTGTTGTCCACTGCGGTTCTATTCGCAGGCCATATTCTCGTCATCGACACGTTCGGACAGAAGATGGATCCGATTCTGCTGTCCTTCGGACAAATTTCCACCACTGCGCTGCTGAGCTGGATCGGCTCCCTATGCGAAGGCTCCATCGACTGGGCCGGCGCCATGCAAAGCTGGTTTCCCATCGTGTACGCCGGCATCGGCTCGGCCGGCGTGGCATACACGTTGCAGGTGGTCGGACAGCAGCTGGTGCCGCCGTCGCGCGCGGCCGTGATCATGTCGCTCGAATCGTTCTTCTCCGCGGTGGGCGGCGCGTTGCTGCTCGGCGAAGTCATGACCACACGAGCCTACATCGGCTGCGCGCTGATCTTCATCGGCACCGTGCTCGCACAGGTTCCGGTGAAAATACCACGATTGCTGCGTAAGCGCGAATAACGTTCGATATCGTCGAAAAATGGCGATTGACAGGCAATGATTTGTCCGTCAATCGCCATTTTCCGAAAACATCAGTCCGCCTGCGGCGCCTCACCCACACGCGGGGCGCTGTTGATGTCGCGATGGATGTTCTGCATCTGCGTCTCGATGTTCTGCAGGCTGCGCGCGCAATCCAACAGCGTCTGCGAATGCTCGGCAAGCTTCGCGTCCGGCAGATCCGTCTTATACCGCAGCGCATGCTCCAGGCTCGCCCAATAATCCATGGCGATGGTGCGTAGCTGAACCTCTACCGGCGTGTAGTGCGGTCCGGATGACAGGAACACCGGCACCGCGTAGATGACATGCAGCGAACGGTAACCGTTCTGCTTCGGGTTCTTGATGTAATCCTTGACACGCAGCACTTGGATGTCGCTTTGCGCGGACAGATAATTCGCCACGGAATACACGTCGTCGCGGTAGTTGCAGATCACGCGTACGCCCGCCACGTCGAACAGGTTGTCCTTGATGGCGTCGACGGTCAACGGCAGGTTGCGGCGCTGCAGCTTGCCGAGGATCGAGTTAAGCGATTTGAGACGGCGTTCCATATGGTGAATTGGATTATGGGAGAAGCGCACCTGGAATTCCGAGTCAAGAATCTCCAATTTGGTGCTGATCTCGTACATCGCACCCTCATACACCTGCATCTGGTCGATGAACTCGGTGATCTGTTCGGGGGAAAGGGATCCCTCGCCGACGTCGACGTTCTTCAGACGCATCTGCAATTCGGTGGTGTTAATTCGATTTTGCCTGTCAAGTATCACGGAAGAACAGTGTACCGCCTCGCTTTCCGCAAAACTGAACGTATGCTGTGTATCGAAGAGGGTCAATGCCCTGCGATTGCGCCGAGAACGGGGCGTTCCCGCGTTCCGAAACGCCTGTGCCGCCCTGCCGATAGCATGGTGCGTTATGAATGAAGACATGATGACCGAGGCGGAGCGCGCCTCGAAACTGGCCGAACCGGCGGCGAACGATACCCCCACGCGTGGCAAGGGCGTGTTCTACGTGCATACGCTCGGATGCCAGATGAATGTGCATGATTCCGAACGCATCGCCGGCGTGCTTGAGGCCGACGGCTACGTGCCCGCCACCGAGGAACAGTATCTCAACCATGACATCGACCTGATCGTCATGAACACCTGCGCGGTGCGCGAAAACGCCGCCGAACGCATGTACGGCACCATCGGACTGTGGGCCGAATTGAAGAGGGAACGCCCGAACCTGCAGATCGCGGTCGGCGGCTGCATGGCGCAGCTCGACCGTGAGAAGATCGCGAAAAAAGCCCCGTGGGTCGACGCCGTGTTCGGTACCAAGAACATCGGATCCCTGCCTCAGCTGCTCGACCAGGCCCGCATCGAAGGCCATGCGCAGGTGAAGGTGCAGGAGGAACTCAACTACTTCCCAAGCCAGCTGCCAACCGACCGTGCGTCGAAGGTGTCGAGCTGGGTGGCCATCTCCGTAGGCTGCAACAACACCTGCACCTTCTGCATCGTGCCGACCACGCGCGGCAAGGAACATGACCGCCGTCCCGGAGACATCCTCGCCGAAATCCGCCAATGCGTGGACGAAGGCGCCAAGGAAGTCACGTTGCTGGGCCAGAATGTGAACTCCTTCGGCTACGGCATCGGCGACCGGTTTGCCTTCTCCAAGCTGCTGCGCGCGTGCGGCGAGATTGACGGTTTGGAACGCGTACGATTCACCTCGCCGCATCCCGCGGCCTTCACCGACGACGTGATCGCAGCAATGGCCGAGACGCCGAACGTCATGCACCAGCTGCATTTCCCGTTGCAGTCGGGTTCCGACAGGATTCTTCGTGCGATGCGCCGCTCCTACCGTTCCGCCAAGTTCCTCGACATTCTGCGCAAGATTCGCGAGGCCATGCCGGACGCGCAGATTTCCACCGACATCATCGTCGGCTTCCCCGGCGAAACGGAGGAGGACTTCCAGGAAACCCTGCGCGTGGTGGAGGAGGCGCGATTCGCTTCCGCGTTCACGTTCATCTACTCGCCGCGTCCCGGCACGCCGGCGGCTGAGATGGAGCAGGTTCCGCATGACGTGGTGCAGGACAGATTCGAACGTCTTGTGGCGCTGCAGGAACGTATCACCGAAGAGAATCTCAAGACTTTCGAAGGCCGTGACGTCGAGGTGATGGTCACCGGCGCATCCGGCAAGAAGGATGCCGCCACCCATCGTGTTACCGGACGTGAGAAAACCGGCGTGCTCGTGCATGTCGGCGTGCCGGAAGGCGAGTCGATGCCGCAGGTGGGTGATTTCGTGACCGCCACCGTCACCCATGCGGGACGCCACAATCTCATCGCCGATCCGAATCCGGAAGCGGGGCAAACCTATGCCGTCCGCCACTGAAAGCAAGCCCGAAACCCGTAAGGTCGTGTCCATCGTCGGTCCCACTGCGTCCGGCAAGACGGGGCTTGGCATCGCCATTGCCAAGGCGTTGGAGGCCAAGGGCGAGCAGGCGGAAATCGTCAACGCCGATGCCTACCAGATGTACAAGGGCATGGATATCGGCACCGCCAAGGCGAGTCCTGAGGAACAGGCCGAGGTCAGGCACCACCTGATCGACATCATCGAACCGGACGACGCCATGTCCGTGGCACGTTTCCAGGAGATCGCCCGCGCCAAAATCGCCGAACTGCAGGCCAGGGGAGTGCGCCCTATCCTCGTGGGCGGTTCCGGTCTGTACGCCCGTGCCGCCATCGACGACATTTCCTTTCCTGGCACTGACCCAGAGGTGCGCAAACGCCTCGAGGAACGTGAAAAGGTCGAAGGCGCCGGTGCGCTGTTCGACGAGCTCAAGACAAAGGATCCCGAAGCCGCGGCCCGCATGGATCCGCACAATCCTCGACGCACCATCCGCGCGCTTGAGGTCATCGAAGTGACGGGCCGGCCGTATTCGGCGAGCCTGCCGCATTACCGGTATGTGATTCCCACCGTGCAGATCGGCCTTGATTTGCCGCGTGAGGAACTTGACCGCCGCATCGACATCCGTACCAAGCAGATGCTGGAGAACGGTTTCGTCGAGGAAGTGGAGCGTATCCGTCCCCGGCTTGGCATCACCGCAGGCAAGGCTCTTGGATACCAGCAGGTTGTCGACTATTTGGATGGCCTGTGCGATTTAAATGACACGTTCATGAGCATCGCGCAGAAGACGAAGCGTCTGGCACGCAAACAGATGGGATGGTTTGGCCGCGATCCGCGTATCCACTGGCTGCAGGCTCTCAACCCCGCGCTGCTGGGCAATGCCATGGCCATCATCGAGCATGCCGACGCCGGCGATTACGACGCGATCGACGCGCAGGCGGATGCGTACACGCAGCATCATCTTGGCGATATCGCCTAAATGATTCATCACTGCGGAGCCTCTTTTTGCAGGGTTCTGCGGAAATACGGGCGGGGGTCCCGCAACCAGTTGGATTGCGGGACTCCCGTTTTGTAATGTCCTACGTGAGAAAGTTCATTCCTATTGGACTATTCGATATCGCCTCCCTTCCGCTTGCGTGCGATCAGCATGGCGCAGCCGCCCAGCAGCAGTACGGCCACGGCAGCAATGGCAGAGATTATGTTTGAACCGGTGCGGGACAGGCCATCTTTGCCGGTGTTGTCGGCCGGTTCCTTGGTGTCGGGCGTGGGCTTGACCGTAACCGTCGTATTGCCGGTCGAGCCCTTGGAATCTTCGTCTGAAATCGGGCAAGTGGCCGGATCTTGGGCGGTCACATCCGCGGAGGTGTCCTCGGACTGTTCCTGCTCCTTGTCGGCCTTGACCTCGGTTTTGCTTTCGTCCTTCGGGGTTTGCTCGTTGGACGTATTCTCGGCGGGCTCGACCTTGATATCGGCGATGGAGGAATCAAGCCCATCGCTTTCGCTATTCCATTGCTGGGAGGCGAACACCAGTTCCTTGATGGAGGCCAGATCATCTTCGGTCATCGGATTGTCTTTATTGGCGTCCTCCGGCCAGGATTGGGTCAGATTGGCGTTATCGACCAATGGAATCTCAATCTGCTTCCAGCCGGTGAAGTCAAGTTTGACGCTGGCGAGGAAGTATTTGCCATCGCTTGTGCCGATCTGCAGGCCGATGGCGTTGTCGGAACCATCCCCCTTGACTTGGAAAGCCAATACGGATTCGCCGGACCAGTTCGCGCCGTCAAGATATTTCGCCACATCGTACCAGCCTCCATTGGAGAAGTCGTACTTGAAGCGAAGCGCCTTGGACCCATCGGTCGGGCCTTCATCGAGGGATAGGACTTCCGTATGTCCGCGGTTGCCCCAAGCCGATTGTGCTGCGGCATCATCCGAATAGCCTGAGAAATCATCCACGGATTGCGCTTTGGCTGTGTTGCCCGGCGTCGGATTGGTGTTCGGCGCGTAAGCGTCGCGTTTGCCGTCGAGCTTGATGGAGTCGAGCGTCAAATCGCCGCTCTTCGGACGGTTGCCGCCATTGTCGTTGATGTACAGGGCGAACGAACCGACTTTGGACAGCAGCTTCTGCGAGAGTTTCATGCCCGCATGCGCGGTGTCCCAGGATGCCGGTGCGAAGTCGCCTCCGTTGCCGTCGGCGTCACCGAAGTTCAGTGAGACGACGTGTCCGTCCGTGCCATCGATCTTCGGATAGGCTTCGAAGGTCACGCCGCCGGCATTGACCTGCACCACAAACTTGTGATCCGAACCGTCGGCCTTGAGGAACATGTTCAGCTTGGAGAAGCCGGACCAGTCCTGCTTCGGCGTATGGGAACGCTGGAAGCCGTTATACTCCGGATAGCTCACGAAATCATAGTGGATGTTACCGGCCTTGGTGCCATTGTCCTCGGGGATGTCCACCAGCGTGAGATTCGATTTCGTGCTGTGGCTCGGCGAATAGACGGACTGTAATTCGGCTTCGTTGTCATAGGAGTCGAAGTCCTCCACGTTGTCTACCGTCTGCTCTGGTTTGGCACCAGTTTTACTGTGACGGAACCGTTGCCGTCGGCCGCTGCGAGTGTCTTGCCGTCCTTGGTCTTGACCTGCGGAGTCAAAGTGAGTTTGGACTGGTCAAGATTGATACCGGCCGCGTTCAAATCCAGTATGCCCGTGAAATATCCATTGCAGGAATACTTGAGTTTGACGTTCTGGCCTCGATCGGTGGTCACGATGGCGGAATTAAGATCAAGGTCGGAGTATTTCACACCTTCGGTCTTGACCCGGACGACCACCTTGGTGTCGGTCACACGATTGCCGTCCACTGGAGTGACGATACGCGCGGAGCCATTTTGCATGGCGGCTGCCGGGGCGTTCGAATAGTCGACGTTGTCCTTGGAGGCCATGAGGTTCTTGTTGCTGTCCGCGAACGCCTTGAAATCGGCTTCGCCGTCGGAGCCCTTCCACGGCGTATACGCCTGGAAATTGTCTCCACCTCCACCGAAGTTGGCCCAAGTCATCATATATGCGGTGCTTGGCACGTTTTCGGCAAGTGCTTCGGCAAGTTCGGAGAAGAACTTGGTGTCCTTGTCTCCGGTGCCGGATTCCTTGAACTTGCGGTCGCCGGAACGTCCGAATTCGGTGAGCGCCACGATTTTGCCACGCTGCGAAGCTTGGTCGGAAACCATCTTCATATCCTTGACCACAGTGTTGATCCATGCGCTGGAATCGTCTGCGGAATCATCGGAGTCGTATTCGTCATAACCGAGTACGTCCACCCACTGGTCGCCCGGGTAGGTGGCGAGATAATCAGTGGAATCACCGTTGAATACGCCGCCGGGGGAGTAGGCATAAAGCAGATTGTGCACATCTTTGACGTCACGCAGATAGTCAACGATGTAGCGGTACAGTTCCTTGTATTCACTAGCGGAAGCATGCGTGGCGCCCCACCAGAACCAGCTGCCATTGTTCTCGTGCAGTGGACGGAAGATGATTGGAATCAATGTGCCGTCGCTGCGTTTGGCCTGCTGCGCGGTGGCGGCGATGGCGTCGAGCTCCTTGTTGAAGGTGTCGGAGTATTTGCCGCCGGGAAGCAGTTCGGAAGCAACGGCAGTGGTGTCGTTGAAATCCTTGCCGGTGCCTGGGGTTGTACCAGTGTGCGGACAGTGTCACGATGGCGCCTTTGCTGTCCGCATCGGTGATGTTCTGGGCGAGCGCCTTGGCGTTGGCGTTCTTGTCGGCACCTGATCCAGGCTTCTCCGCGCCGCGCAGCGCAAGACCGGCGTCCCAACCGAAGACGGCCGGGTATTTTCCGGTCATCTCATAGACGTCTCCCTGTGAAGCGCTTGAGCTTATGTTCTCGTCGGTGGTGTGCTGCTGTCCGAAACGAAGATCTCCTTTTCCGCTGTTTTTCAACTTGTCGAACAAGGCGCGGGTTTCTGCTGTGGCGTTGACGTCGCTGATGTTCACGGAGTTGCCATTGGATGCCGATTTTCCTTCTGCAGCAAAGGCTGGGAGGGTGCTCATGCCAAAAATGGTCGATGTCGCCGCAACCGTTGCCAGCAGTTTGGTGACTGTGGTTTTCATGGTCCTTCACTTATCTTCCTTGATGTTCCACGCGCACCCCAACATTGGGATTAAGCGCGTTAATATCCGCGCTAGTTATTTAATCGTTTAAGTGCACGAGGGCGTGTTCCGCCGGAATTGCTTGTATTTCAGTTACAGCGCTGAATAAACGCTTAACAATGTTTGATTCGCTGAAAAAGCATGTTCGATTAAGTTCGAATAATTGTTCGATTTGGTTAATGCCGTGTCATGACGTCGGACATCGGTAAAATCAAGTTCTGTTATGGCACGAACAGCATCTTCCAACCCGAAATCAGGCGGCAAGGGTTCCGCAGGCAAATCGCGTTCCGGCGATACCAAAGTCATGGACGAGGTCGATTCCTCGCCGATCGCCGGCATACTGCGTAAATATCGCCGCGACATCGCATGTTTCATCATGGCCATTCTCGCGGTGCTGTTCTGCGCATCCGAATGGTTCCGTGTCCAGGGCGCTTTCGGACAGGTCCTACATGCCATGGCCTCCGGACTGTTCGGATTGACCAGCGTGATTCTGCCGGTATTCCTGGCGCTTGTGGTGTTCAGTCTGATGCGCAAGACGCAAAACAAGGATGAGAACCTCCATATGGCCCTCGGATGGTTCATGATCCTCTGGTCCGTCTGCTCTATTCTTGACGCGGCGATTGCCTCCGACTCCCAGAAGTTCGATATGTCTTTGCTGCAACGGGCAGGCGGCCTGCTTGGCTATGTGCTTGGCTGTCCGTTGGCGTGGGGGCTTTCCAAAGGCTTTTCCATTGCGATTTTCGTAGTCGTCATCCTGTTTTCGTTGCTGTTGATCACCCATACCCGGGTCACGCAGATACCGGACAAGGCGAAGGCTCTGGCGGCCAAGTTTGTTGGAACGCCGAAAAACCGTGATGACATTGACGATGAGGCCGAACAGTTCCCGAACGAAGTACGCGTTGGGGACACGACACTCGCCTTCGCCGAAGGCGTTCCCGCCCACGACGGCACCGATGCGGATGGAGAAAACGACGATAGGCCGGGCTTCCTTACGCGTATGAAGCAACGCTTCGCATCCCATAAGAGCAAGAACGTCGATGATGGCGACCTTGACCATTACGCCGGCGACGAAGCGTTTCTTAATGCCGCCGAACGGCACGGACAGACCGCAGAAACCATCGTCGACGAGCCGTACCAACAGGTCGATTCGCCACGCAGCATTTCTTCGGACGATTATCGTGCCGATGATTATGATTCAGATGATTATTCCGCCGCTGCACCGTCCGGCACCACGGCCATGCCACAGAACGGTCGCGGACGCTCCTTCTCGTCCGCGCCGATCGGCACCGCGAGCGGCACCATGCCCAGCGTCGCCGAGCCGGTGCCGTCCAGCGAAATCAAGCCGGTTGGCGTCGCTCCAAGCGACCCATGGGCCGTCATCGACGAGGACGGCACCTCCAGCGGCAAGGAAGTCATGGTGGATGCCGCGACCGGCGAGGTCCTTGACGATATGCCGGCTGCTGCCGTTGACGGGGAAGCGGCGGATGGCATTCCCGAGGGACCGTATCATCTGCCTGACCTCAACATTCTGAAGAAGGGCGCGCCGCACGCCGCGCACACTCCGGAGAACGATCGTGTGATCCGCGCGCTGACCGGTACCTTCCAACAGTTCAACGTCGATGCGAAGGTCATCGGCTTCCTGCGCGGACCATCCGTCACCATGTATGAGGTGGAGCTTGGCCCTGGCGTCAAGGTCGAGAAGGTCACCAACCTGCAGAAGAACATCGCCTACGCGGTGGCCAGCTCCGACGTGCGCATCCTGTCGGTGATCGAAGGCAAATCCGCCATCGGCATCGAAATTCCGAACTCCGATCGCGAAACCGTGGTGCTGGGCGACGTGCTGCGCTCCGACAAGGCCCGGAACGATCCGAATCCGATGCTCACCGGCGTCGGCAAGGATGTGGAAGGCCATTTCGTGACCGCCGACCTGACCAAGATGCCCCACCTGTTGGTGGCTGGCGCCACCGGCTCCGGCAAGTCGAGCTTCATCAACTCCATGCTCACCTCCGTGATCATGCGCGCCACGCCTGACCAGGTCCGCATGATCATGGTCGATCCTAAACGAGTCGAACTGTCCGCCTATGCGGGCATTCCACATTTGCTCACCCCGATCATCACCGATCCGAAGAAGGCCGCGCAGGCTTTGGAATGGGTGGTCAAGGAGATGGACGCACGATACAGCGACCTCGAATTCTTCGGATTCCGCCACATCAAGGACTTCAACGCTGCCGTGCGCGCTGGCAAGGTGCATGCGCCCGCAGGCTCCAAACGCAAGGTCGCACCATACCCGTATATCCTCGTGGTCGTCGATGAAATGGCCGACCTTATGATGGTGGCCAAGAACGACGTGGAGAGCTCCATCCAGCGCATCACGCAGCTCGCGCGAGCCGCCGGCGTGCATCTGGTGCTCGCCACGCAGCGCCCGTCCGTTGACGTGGTCACGGGCTTGATCAAGGCCAACATCCCGTCCCGACTTGCTTTTGCCACCTCATCCGCCACCGATTCGCGAGTCATCCTCGACGCCACCGGTGCGGAAACGCTGATCGGCCAAGGTGACGCGTTGTTCCTGCCGATGGGCCAGGCCAAGCCGATCCGCGTGCAGGGCGCATGGGTCGACGAGTCCGAAATCCGTCGCGCGGTGGAGTTCGTGCGAACCCAGCGCAAGCCGCATTATCGCGAGGATATCGAGGAGATGGCCAAGGAGGCCGAAAAGAAGGCCATCGAGCCGGATGAGGACATCGGCAACGACATGGACGTGCTGTTGCAGGCGGCGGAACTGGTGGTCAGCACGCAGTTCGGCTCAACCTCCATGCTGCAGCGCAAACTGCGTGTCGGATTCGCCAAAGCCGGCCGACTCATGGATCTGCTTGAATCGCGTGGTGTGGTCGGTCCGTCCGAAGGCTCCAAAGCTCGCGAAGTGCTCGTCCAACCGCAGGATCTGCCGCAGGTGCTCGCCTTCATCAAGGGCGAAACCTCATCGCTTACCGCAGGTTCTACCCAGCCGGCCGACGCTGCGGACACGCGATGATGGAACGCGACAATCGCACGCATTGCGCCAAGTAGTGGTATCGGGGTAACGTGAACGGTATGGAAAAGCAAGAAGAACGCAAATCGTCCCTGCTTGACGGGTGGAACGCCCCGCCGAACATCGTCACTTTCTCTCGTATCGTCCTGGTCGTCATCTTCCTGGCGTTGTACGTCATGGCAGGCGCATGGGGTACCAAAAACACGACTATGCGCTGGGTGGCGGCGATTATCTTCATCATCGCCGCCTGCACCGATAAGCTCGACGGTTGGATGGCCCGCAAATATAACCAGGTCACCGAACTGGGCAAGCTCATGGACCCAATCGCAGATAAGCTGCTCACCTGCGGCACGCTGATCGTCGCCGCCATCTTCAACGAATTCGGCAACGCAGTGCTCGGCTGGGTCGTGACCGCGCTGTTCCTCATCCGTGAGATCGGCATCACCATCATGCGTTTCTTCATCATCGACACCGGCGGCAAGGTCATCGCCGCATCCCAAGCCGGCAAGTACAAGACCCTGTGCCAGTGCATCGGCCTTGCCATGCTCATGCTGCCGATGTGGAGCCTCGCTGATGGCATGAACACCACTCCGCTGTGGATGACCGTTTATTACACGATCACGTACGCCCTGATTTACCTGGCGTTGATTCTATGCCTGTATTCGGGCGGCGAATACCTCGTCAACACGTTCGGCGGACGTAAGAAGACCGCAAAATCCGAAAAGGAAACCAAGTAAATCCCGATGGGCGAATCCGAAAATTCGTCGGCTGCGGCCAGCCAATCGCAATGCGATGAGCTGGCCGCAGCCGTTTTACGCTATTGCGAAGCCAACCATTTCAAAATCGCCGCCGCCGAATCGCTGACGGGAGGTCTACTCGCCGACGCCTTCGTACGCATACCAGGCGCATCGAAAGTGTTCCTCGGCTCGGCGGTGACCTACGACATTCGCGCCAAAGCGAAGATTCTCGGCGTGAATGCCGACCTGCTGGCCCGAGAAGGGGCGGTCCACCCCGAAGTGGCGCGGCAGATGGCTGTGGGAACCGCGCAACTATACCGACAGACCAAGGATGGAGACTGTGTCATCGGCTTGGCCACTACCGGTGTTGCAGGGCCGGGACCGGATGGTGACAAACCTGCCGGCCTGGTGTACATCGGCTGCTCCCTGCCCTGTGGCTTCAATGGCATTCGTGCGCGTCAAACAGCTGCTTATGAGCTGCGTCTGAAGGGTGATCGGGAAGCCGTGCGGCACGAAACCGTGCAATGTATTCTGGAAAAACTGAGGACTCTTTCAGCACTTTCACAGGAATAATCCACGAATATGGGTGTTGACCATAGTGGACGTACGTATGAAAAGCGAAAGGGGCTGGCGGCATGGACACGATGACACTCACCAAGGAACAGATGGAACTCAAGGCGATGGTTCCCACGGTGCAAAGCGGCAACGCCCGCGTCAGGGAACTCACCCCAGCCCAGCGCCGCGCGGTGATGTTCGCCCAGCAGCAGGTGCTGCGTGCCCGCGCGGCCAAAAAGGCCAAAGACGAGCGCCAGGCCGCATTGACCCGCATATGGCGGAAGGAAGACGCGGAACGCGTTTCCGCACGATCCATGTCGGCAGCCACGGAAACCACCGACGAACCCAGAGAGGTATCGCTTCGCGAGGCCATCGGCCATGTACTGCGCGATCTGCGCACCCATGACCACAAAACGTTGCGTGAGGTGAGCGAAAAGGCCGGAGTGTCGTTGGGCTACCTCTCCGAAGTGGAGCGTGGCCAAAAAGAGGCCAGCTCCGAGCTGCTGAGCTCGATTGCGCAATCGTTGGGCGTCTCCACGGCGCAGATGCTGCGCATGGTCGCCGATTATCTCGATTCCGTCGCAATCTGATTCCTGTTGGACGTCTAACGCCCGGCGGCTTGTTCCGTCGGGCGTTTTCTTTTGGTTGCGCTTGCTGTGTACACTTGGGCGCGTGCAGGAACGTGAATTTTGGCAGTTGCTTGAAGAGGTACTCGGCCGTAGCTATGGCCGCGCGCTCGCACGCGACCAAGTGCTTGATCGATTGAACGGTCTGACAGCCGTCGAAGCGCTTGAAATGGGGGAGGAGCCCCGCGTGGTATGGAACGTTCTGTGCGACCAGATGAACATTCCTGACTCCAAACGTTGGGGAAAGGACCATAACGCGCCACCAATGCCGGTGCGTTAGGCGGAGTTCGGCTATCGCAAAACACCGATTTCGAACAGATGTTCGGATAATGGGGTATAGTTATCCACAGAAGCACGGATTAGGCAGGTCGTCAACGGCTCGCCGCGAAGTTTCAGAATGCTGGAATTTCAAGGGAAAGCGGTCTTCGGCGTGTCGAAATGCATGTTCTTCGACCACAATGGCCGATTGAACTTGCGCAGATGGATGATGCGGTTTTACGGTGAATCCATTCATTCGTCTCGGTCAACAACAAGGAGTAGTCATGGCACAGACGAGCGCGGCAAAGAACGCCGCACAGAACAAGTCCGCGAATGGAATCGATCCGCGCCGTCAGGCCGCGCTCGACACAGCGCTCGCGCAGGTCGAGAAAAGCTTCGGCAAGGGATCGGCCATGAGACTTGGCGACCGCCCGGAACAGGATGTCGAGGTCATTCCGACCGGATCCTTGGCTTTGGATATGGCATTAGGCATCGGCGGCCTGCCTAAAGGCCGTATTGTGGAGATTTACGGACCGGAATCCTCTGGTAAGACCACATTGGCGCTGCATGTGGTGGCCAATGCCCAGAAGGCCGGCGGTGTGGCCGCATTCATCGATGCCGAGCATGCGCTCGATCCGGTCTATGCCCGTAAGCTGGGCGTCGACACCGATTCGTTGATCGTCTCTCAGCCGGACAATGGCGAGCAGGCATTGGAAATCGCCGACATGCTGATTCGTTCCGGCGCGCTTGACGTGATTGTCATCGATTCCGTCGCGGCCTTGGTGCCGAAAGCGGAAATCGAAGGCGAGATGGGAGACAGCCATGTCGGCCTGCAGGCGCGCCTGATGAGTCAGGCGTTGCGTAAGATGACCGGTGCGCTGGCGCAAGCCGGTACCACCGCCATCTTCATCAACCAGTTGCGTGAGAAAATTGGCGTGTTCTTCGGTAATCCGGAGACCACCACCGGCGGCAAGGCATTGAAGTTCTACGCGTCCGTACGTATGGACATCCGCCGTATCCAGACCATTAAGAACGGTGATGAGGCTGTCGGCAACCGTACCAAGGTCAAGGTTGTTAAGAACAAGATGGCTCCGCCGTTCAAGACCGCCGAATTCGATGTGCTGTACGGCGAGGGCATCTCCAAGGAAGGTTCCGTGCTTGATATGGCGTTGCAGGCCAACGTCGTCAAAAAGTCTGGCTCGTGGTTCACCTATGAGGGCGACCAGCTGGGGCAAGGACGCGAAAACGTGCGTCAGTTCCTCAAGGACAATCCGGAACTCACAGAGGAAATCGAGAACAAGGTCAAGGCGGCATTCGGTCTGATCAAACCTACCGACCAGTTCGCCGAGGACGATGGGGCGGAGGACGCCGCGGGCGCGCCGGATGATGGTAAGACGTCCAAAACTTCAAAAGCCGCCAAAGCCTGACATATGATCAGCGCCGAACGTTTCCTTAAGGAACAGGGCCTTCAGCCGGCGTCGGCCGATACTGGGGGCCTTGCCCTTTCTTCAGAGGATCCAGAACGCACGAACGTTCAGAGGTGGAACCGTCGAACGAAACCTGACCGTTCCAGTTTGTTCGCTGGAAGCGCAAATGCGACGAAAACGCCACGACACGCGCGACACGCTGGGCGTGTCGGGAACGGCGATTCTACTGCCGCAAAGGATCCAAATGATCTTGACGCATGCAGGGAAGCCGCATTGCGATTGCTGGACGCTGCGCCTCGACCTTCCGGCGCACTGCGTGAGCGCCTGATTGGTAAGGGCTATACCTCTGAAGTGGTTGACGACGTCATCGAAAGACTGACAAGGGTTCAACTGATTGACGATGAAGCCTACGCGCAATCCGCGGTGCGCTACTGTGCGACCCGTCTTATGGGATGTAGGGGCGCGGTCGCTGAGCTTACACGGAAAGGCGTCGACCGTAGGCTGGCCCAACAGGTTTGTGATGAGGCGGAATCCTACGGCGTGTTTACTGAAGCCGCATGGGAATTAGGCCGTAGAACCGCGAGAAAAACCGCCGGTCTGGAACGCGATGCACGTAGGCGCCGCTTCTGGAGCGCGGGCGGCAGAAAAGGCCATAATCCTGAGATTCTGCGCCAAATCGCACAGGAACTGTTTGATTGACGGCGACCGTTGACCAAGGGCGTGACGTCAGTTTCATAAAGAGGCTGGTGTAAAGAAATCCTCAAAACATAAAGAGTGGAGAGTGAGACCTCTTATACCCCGGGTTCTGTCGTGCCAACGGCACGGATGGCCATCCATCTCGACCTGGCGTTGCCGTCAGGCTCTAGCAGCCTACCCGAAGGCTTCGGACGAGCAGTCCTCGAACGCCTTCTGCTTGGCCTTGCTCCCGATGAGGCTTGCCATGCGGCCAACTGTCACCAGCGGCCCGGTGGTCTCTTACACCGCCGTTTCACCCTTACCCACCGGCCGAAACCGGTAAGGCGGTCTATTCTCTGCTGCGCTATCTCTCAGGTCGCCCTGGGCGGACGTTATCCGCCATCGTGCTCTATGGAGCCCGGAAGTTCCTCAACCGACAAAATCGGTCGCGGCCATCAAGAGGTCTCAAACGCACAACTATAGCAAGAGAATCGTCGAAAGCAAAGCGTAAAAAAACTTTTGTTTTCTCGGGGAGTTTTCCAGCAAATCACCAATCTTATGGATACAATGATGACTACCAAGCAGCGATGCAGCTGGTTGGTCCGTATATAGCGGTTAACACCGCTTGAGTCTAGGGAGGTCCACATGGAAATCGTCGTTACCGGACGTCATACGCAGATCAAGCAAAGGTTCCGTGACGTTGTCGAAAGCAAGATGAATCGTGTGACCGCTATCGCCCCGGATGCGCAGCGTGTCCAGATTGTGCTGTCCCACGAGGGCAATCCGCGTCAGGCCGACACCGCCAAGCGCGTTGAGATCACCGTCATCGCAGGTCGTACCGTGGTGCGTGCCGAAGCCTCCAGCGCCGACGAATTCAGCGCGCTCGATCTGGCTCTCGACAAGCTGACGCTTCGTCTGCGCCGTACCCGCGACCGCCGCAAGGACCATCGTCGTGGCTACACCGATCCGGTCCCGGTCGATCTGGGCCCGGTCGAGCCGGTCGTCGTCGAGGAGCCGGAGCCGGAAGCGCCGAACAATAGCCCGGCCGACGCCGTTTCCGCTGATCTCGGCCCTGGCGAATCCGTCGAGGTCCAGGTCGGCGACACCCCAATCGTCATCCGCCGCAAGCTGCACATCGCCGAGCCGATGACCATTGACGAGGCCCTGTACGAGATGGAGCTGATCGGTCACGACTTCTTCCTGTTCGTCAACAAGGAAACCGGTCGTCCATCCGTCGTTTACCACCGTCACGGTTGGAGCTACGGCGTCTTCGAAATCGACACTCCGGAGAATGTGGCCAAGAAGTAATGGCTAATGGCTGAAAACTGAACGATAAGAGGCTCGCATGTCATACATGCGGGCCTCTTTTCTTATGCGAAAAACAAGATACGTCAAAACTTACGTAAAATGGACGGAGCTTTTCGGAAATCGCGAGAAAGCGACTATCCTCAATCGAGGAAAGTCACCATACACAAAGGGAGTGATTGTGGTAGATATCGTTGACAAAGCCCTACGCATGGGTGAAGGCCGACAGATCAAGAAGCTTGAGAACGTGGCCAAAGCGACGAACGCCTTGGAGGACGAGATCGCGGCGCTTGACGACGAGGAGCTCAAGGGCCAGACCGCCAAGTTCAAGCAGCGTATCGAAAACGGCGAGTCCCTTGACAAGCTCATGCCGGAAGCCTTCGCCACCGTGCGTGAAGCTTCCAAGCGAACCTTGGGCCTGCGCCACTTCGACGTGCAGCTCATGGGCGGCGCCGCTCTGCACTGGGGCAACATCGCCGAAATGAAGACCGGTGAAGGCAAGACCCTTGTGGCCACGCTGCCGGCCTACCTGAACGCACTCGACGGTCAGGGCGTCCACGTCGTCACCGTCAACGACTATCTGGCCAGCTACCAGGCCGAGCTGATGGGCCGTGTCTACCGCTTCCTCGGCATGAGCACCGGCTGCATCATCACCAACCAGAAGCCGCCGGAGCGTCGCAAGCAGTACAACGCCGACATCACCTACGGCACCAACAACGAATTCGGCTTCGATTACCTGCGCGACAACATGGCGTGGGAGAAGTTCGATCTCGTACAGCGTGGCCACCACTACGCCATCGTCGATGAGGTCGACTCCATTCTTATCGATGAGGCTCGTACCCCGTTGATCATCTCCGGTCCGGCCGAGGGCGACGTGACCCGCTGGTACCGCCAGTTCGCGCGCCTGGTTCTGAAGCTCAACCGTGACGAGGACTATGAGGTCGACGAAAAGAAGAAAGTCGTCGGCATCCTTGATCCGGGCATCACCAAGGTCGAGGACTATCTCGGCATCGACAACCTGTACGAACCGAACAACACCGCATTGATCGGCTATCTGAACAACGCCATCAAGGCCAAGGAACTGTTCCTGCGTGACCGCGACTACGTCGTGACCGGCGGCGAAGTGCTCATCGTCGACGAGCACACCGGACGTATCCTGCCGGGCCGCCGTTACAACGAGGGTCTGCACCAAGCCATCGAAGCCAAGGAAGGCGTGGAGGTCAAAGCCGAAAACCAGACCTTCGCCACCATCACCCTGCAGAACTACTTCCGCATGTACGACAAGCTGGCAGGCATGACCGGTACCGCAGAGACCGAAGCCGCCGAATTCATGGGCACCTACAAGCTGGGCGTGCTGCCGATTCCGACCAACAAGCCGATGATCCGCGAGGATAAGGACGATTTGATCTTCCGTACCAAGAAGGAAAAGCTCGCCGCCATCGTCCGTGATGTGGCCAAGCGCCACAAGAAGGGCCAGCCGGTCCTGCTGGGTACCGCATCCGTGGAATCCTCCGAAGTCGTGTCCTCTCTGCTTGACGTGGCCAAGATTCCTCACCAGGTGCTGAACGCGAAGCAGCATGACAAGGAAGCCGCCGTTGTGGCCGTCGCAGGCCGTAAGGGCGCCGTCACCGTGGCCACCAACATGGCAGGCCGTGGTACCGATATCATGCTCGGCGGCAACGTCGAGTTCCTCGCCGATGCGAAGCTCAAGTCCGAAGGCTATTCTCCGGATGACACTCCGGACGAGTACGAGAAGCGTTGGCCGGGCACTTTGGCCGAAATCAAGGACCAGGTCAAGGACGAGCATGAGGAAGTCGTCAAGCTCGGCGGTCTGTACGTGCTCGGCACCGAGCGCCACGAATCCCGCCGTATCGACAACCAGCTGCGCGGCCGTTCCGGCCGTCAGGGAGATCCGGGTGAATCCCGTTTCTACCTGTCCCTCGAAGATGATCTGATGCGTCTGTTCAACACCCAGCTGGTGGCGCGTGTCATGGCCAAGGGCATGCCGGAAGGCGAGCCGATCGAAGCCAAGAGCGTTTCCAAGGGCGTGCGCACCGCACAGAAGGCCGTCGAATCGCGTAACTTCGAAATCCGTAAGAACGTGCTGAAGTACGATGACGTGATGAACAAGCAGCGCACCGTCATTTATGCGGAGCGTCAGGCTGTGCTGAAGGGCGCCGACATCCACGAGGACATCCTCAAGTTCATCGATGACACCGTGCTGAGCTACATCAAGGGCGCCAACAACGGTTCCGACAAGCCGGCCGATTGGGATTGGGACGGTCTGTTCAAGGCCATCTCCTCCGTGTACCCGATCGCCGTGGAGCAGGAAGCGGCCAAGGACGCCGTCGACAAGCTCAAGGGCGACAAGGCCGTTGAGGCCCTGAAGGAGCTCATCGTCTCCGACGCCAAGGACCAGTACTCCGATTTCGAAGACAAGCTCGGCAGCGAAGGCCTGCGCCAGCTCGAGCGCCGCGTGGTGCTCGCCGTGCTCGACCGCAAGTGGCGTGAACACCTCTACGAGATGGACTACCTCAAGGACGGCATCGGCCTGCGCGGTATGGGCCAGCGCGACCCGCTGGTCGAATACCAGCGTGAAGGCTACCAGATGTACAACTCCATGATCGAAGCCATCAAGGAGGAAACCATCCAGCTGCTGTTCCACGTGGACATCGAACGCGTGGCCATGACCGAGGACGAGGAGACCGAATCCGATGAGGATGAGGCCGTGAACGCCGCCGAGGCCGTAATGGGTCTGGACGGCGAAGCCGCCGCGACCGGCGAATCCGCTCCTGCAGAGCCGGAGACCGATGACGAGGCCGAAAAGACCACCATCGATGAACTGGCTGACGAGCAGAAGAACGAGAAGGGCATCGTCGGCATGCAGCCGATCAGCCACGCCGAAGGCAAGGTCCCGGCCAACAAGCGTCCGAAGAGCGAGGAACTCCACTCTCCGTGGGCGGATGGCCGCACTTTCCCGGGAACCGGCAAGAACGCCCAGTGCCCATGCGGTTCTGGTCGTAAGTACAAGATGTGCCACGGCCAGAACGAGCAGTGATTCGTTGAGTCGTTGACTTGCTCATGACATAACCTCCCCCGACCGTAATCGGGGGAGGTTTTCTTTTTTGAAGAATCTTCGATGGGCCGTTTCGTGATATGGACGTGCGGACGTGGGGAAACGTCCAATCGTTACAATTGGCGGCATCAGAACAACAATAAAGGCGTGCGACAGCGCCAAGGAGGGCATCATGGCCGAAATCACATGGAAGTCGATCCTCACCAAGCTGGTCGGAGGGGACCACTTGAGCGCCGAGGAATCCGAGTGGTTCGTCGATGACCTTATGAACGGCAATGCCGATCCGGCGGCCGTTGGCGCGGTACTCGCCACCCAGCAGCAGTTGGGGCTGACCCCCGACGAAGTGCGTGGCGCGGCGAAGGCCATGGTGGCCCATGCCATTCCGCTGCACATCGACGGTGAAACCACCGACATCGTCGGCACCGGTGGCGACGGAGCCTCCACCGTGAACCTGTCATCCATGGGGGCCGTCGTAGCCGCGGCCGCAGGCGTAAAAGTCGTCAAGCACGGCAATCGTGCGGCCTCATCCAAGTGCGGCACTGCTGACTGCTTCGAAGCGCTCGGCCTGCCCATGGATTTGACTCCGGAACAAGTGAGCGAAGTCGGCAACGAATGCGGCATCGCATTCGCTTTCGCACGCACCTTCCACCCCGCCATGCGTTTTGTCGGTCCGATTCGCGCCGCGCTCGGCGTGCCATGCGTGTTCAACGTGCTTGGTCCGCTGACCAACCCGGCAAGCCCGAAGCATATGGCCGTCGGCTGCGCTAATCGCAAGATGAGCCCGATCATGGCCGCCGTATATGCGGCGAACGGCCAGATCGGCATGGTCTACACTTCCCATGAGGGCCTTGACGAGATGGCACCGACCGGTCCGGTCTCCATTTGGGAATTCAAGGACGGCAAGGTTACCGAAAACAAATTCGATCCGACCGTCGAACTCGGCCTCGCCAAAGTCACCATCGCAGATCTGAAGGGTGGCGAACCGACGCTCAACGCGCAGCTGGCACGAGACTTCTTCGCAGGCAAGGATGTGTCGTTCCGTACCACCGCGCTGCTGAACGCCGCTTCCGCAATCGTCGCCGACGGTCATTTGGTGCCGGGCGACGCAAGCTTGGCTGACCGGTTCAAAGCCGCCTACGCCATCGCGGAGCAGACCGTCGACTCCGGCAAGGCCACGGCGCTGCTTGACAAGTGGATCGCCACCGCCCAAGCTGCGAAGAAAGCCTGAAAACGCTGACAACGTATGTGTGTGTGAAGGCCCCGGCGTAAATATGAACCGCACCCCGATTGTTGGACTGAAGAAATTCAGATTCGATGATCGGAGGTGCGGTTCTTTCGTATGCGTGAGGATCGAAGGAGACGTTACGACGACGGGTTCCGGCGCGAGGCGCTGGAGCTCATCAAGTCCGGAGCCGGCAAGGACACGCTTGCCAGCAGGCTTGCCATACCGGTGTATACCGCGAGAAACTGGATCAGGCTGTACAGGTCCAACGGCGAGGAGGCGGTCATGGGAGGCGGCGGCAGCAGACGCTACGACTGGGAGACGAAGGTCGCCGCGGCGCGCGACCACGTCGAGAACGGTCTGACCAAGACGGAGGCCATGGCCAGGCACGGGATCGCGAGCATCGCGTCCCTGGAGCGCTGGTGCCGCGACTACCGGTCCGGAGGCGCTCAGGCCGAAGCCCGAACCGACGCGCGAGCAGGAGCTCGCCGAACAGGTCGCGTACCTGAAGGCGAAGGTCGCGTACCTGGAAAAACTCCGGGCCCTGCGGGCGTCCAAGTCACGTGGCGCGAGCGAAGCGCCGTCGTCCGACTGCTCGCAGGGCGGGGACACCGGCTCGACCACCTCCTGAGGATAGCCGGGCTGCCGAAATCCACGTACTACCACCACCTGTCGCGCCCGGCGCACGTGTCCAGGCCGGACGTGGAGCCGATGGTACGGGAGATATGGGATGGCAGTACCAGCACCAATGGTGGAGGGACGAGCTCGGACGCCTCGGCATCCGCCAGTCCATGAGCCGCAAGGGCAACTGCTTGGACAACGCGGCGACCGAGCAGGTCTTCGGCCACTTGAAGGACGAGTTCTACCGCGGCCGAGAGTTCGACTCGTACATCGTGCATTGGAACACCAGACGACGCCAGATACGACTCGAGGGACGCACCCCGGAGGAGTTCCGGAGCATGTCCCTCGCGGTCTGACCCTGTATCCCAATTAACAACGTCCAACAAACGGGGCGCAGTTCAATAACCGCCGGGGCCTTCACATAGATGGATGTATTCAGTTTGTCGCCAAAGAATCGTCAGACGCGTGCTCCATCATCGAATTCGTCGGTACGCGTTTCACGATGCCCTTTATGCTGCACGATGAGGCCAGCGGCGCCGACCAGCGCACACAAACCGAAAATCGAACCAAGAATCGAAGCCAACGCCGGAACGAACACGGAAGCGATAATGCCGATGACGCCGGCCACCAGCAATATCCAGAACACCAGTTTTGACAGTTTCACATGGCCGATTTCAGGATTCGGCGGCACGAAGTCGTCACCGTAACGGTCCATGACCCGATCCGTGTCAAGCCAGCTCGAACCAGTGAAATCGCGCGGCCCACGACCATTCGCCGGCGCATCATTGGTGAACGTGCCCTGATCCAAGTCATCGATGGACAGCAAAGCCTCTTTTTCCCGACGTTGCGCATGCTTCTCGAAACGTTTCGCACTACGCGAACGTTCCACGGCCTTCAAATCGTCAGCATGCGAATCCGCAAACTCGGCCCAAGCCGCATCCAAGTCGTCCATTGGAGAGCCGCCACCATGCGACGCGTCATTTGGGCGTTCTTCATCGTCATTGCTATTGTTGAGGTCAGTCATACTTATACTCTAATCGGGCGGAGGCCAATCCGCTGGGAGGATCGTGAAGAATGCTCTATTGGTTTTTCGTCAAAGGCTTGGGACCAATCGCCATCCACCGTTTGGGACCGACCGCGCAAGGACTTGAGAACATTCCGCACGAAGGTGGCGCCATCATCGCAGCCAACCATCTTGCCGTCATCGACGATGCGTTGCTGCCGTTGACCTGCCCGCGCATGATTCATTTCATGGGCAAGGCCGAATATTTCGAAGGCAAAGGCATCAAAGGCAAATTCAAGAAATGGTGGTTCACGTCAGTCGGCGTGTTCCCCGTGGACCGTTCCGGCGGTTCCAAATCACTTGGCGCACTGAACCACGCCCGTGAGATCATCGAGGACGGACATCTGTTCGGCATTCACATCGAAGGTACTCGCAGCCCCGATGGACGTCTTTACAAAGGACACACCGGCGCGGCGCGTCTGGCATTCGAAACCGGTCGCCCCATTATTCCGGCCGCCATCATCGGTTCGCGTGAACTGCAGAAGCCAGGACAGGTCATTCCGAACAAAGGCAAGTCCAAGGTGGTTTACGGCAAGCCGATTGAAGTCGAGAAGAAATCCGCCGACCAGATTACCCACGATGATTTGCGTTCGCTTACCGACCGCGTGACCCGTGAGATCCAGAAGATGAGCGGACAGGAATACGTCGACGAATACGCGCAGAAGGTCAAGGCCGAGCTCAAAGCCCAGCAGGAGGCCGAAGCGCAGGCACAAGCCGAATCCGCTGCCAAGAAGGCATAAGTTTTCAGCGAGGTTCATTCCAAACTAATCAGGGGTGTCTGTTCCGAAGAATGTTTTCGGAACAGACACCCCTGATTTCTATTTTGTAATCAGGATAATCAGTCGAACAGCGACGAATACATTTTCAAGGTGACGGTATTCGGCGTGCCATCCTCCTGACGCAGTCGCACCTCGGTGCCTCCTACCGGATCCTGCGAAGCGACCTTCTTGTCTTGACTGGAGTCAAGTGTCAGTTGCGAGCTGATCTTCACACTGAATCCCAGCTTCTCCAATGCGGCTTTGGCAGCGGCGGCTTTCTGTCCGACATAATTCGGCAGCGTTACGGTTTCCGGTCCCTTCGACACCACCGCATTGACGCTATCGCCCCAGTGCAACTCGTCTCCGGTCTTCGCGGAAGCGGAAATCACCTGTCCTTGCGGAATCTTGTCATCGAATTGCTCGGTCCAGTTGACGGTGAGCTTGAGCGCATCAAGCGTCTGCTGCGCCTCATCCTTCGATTTGCCCACGACGTCCGGCATGGTAACCGGTTTCGGTCCTTGGGACAGCGTGACGGTAATCTTCGCGTTATGGGGCAGAGTCGCGCCGGGATCCACGCTTAAATCAAGCAACGCGCCCTGAGGTACGTCCATGGAATACGCGTCATCATTGGCCGGAGTCTGTTCGATGTTGTCGAAGCCGGCACGCTTCAACGCGTTGATCGGATCCTTGCCGTTCGCACTGGTGGCATCGAGAATGTCTGTGGGAACAGTGCCCTGCTTAATACCCTTGGACACTACCACCTTGACCTTCTGATGATGACGTTTGCTCACATGCGAACCGACATTCTCCGGGTCGGTGGAGATGACATTGCCAGCCTTGACGGAATCACTGAACGCCTCGGTCTCTTCGTACTCGATGTTGGAGAATTTCAGCAGTTCCTCATAGGCGTTCCATTTGATGTTGGAAATACGGCAGGGCTCCGAATCGGAACATGTGAGATCTGCCGGCTGAGGCATGGTCCAGTAGCTGCCCGGTCCTCGGAAATACCACCAGGCATAGCCTCCACCGCCTGCGCAGGCAAGCACGATGGCTGCTACGACGGCGATGATGACAGGTGCACGCTTGCCACTGCGTTTCGGCTGTCCACCACTGACCGGACCGTTCGAGGGGGAAGCTGGAACGTTGTTGGCGGGGACGTCGTTCTTTTCAAAAGCCAAGCGGGTGGTTGCCTCCGGATCTGCCTGCTGCGCCGGCATGACGGTGGTTTTGTTCGGGTTTTCCGGATTGAACTGTCGTGTGCGATCGTCGTTCTGACGCACAGGCGGTGCTGGGGGAGCGGGCGGTAGCGGCATCTGCCGGGTGCCATCGCCGGGCATGGTGTCGGCGGCATCGTTTGCGGCCGGGGAAACGGCTGACAGACGGTATTGCCAGTCGTCGATGGTGAGGTTCGATTGCAACTGCTGCAATTCGTCGAATGCCACGGACGCATCCTGGGGACGGTCCTCGACCGCGCGCGCCGTAAGACGGGCGAGGAATGCGGCCACGCCTGCATTGATGCCCGGACAAGCGGTCGTGATATCCGGCACATCCTCATGCACGTGCTTGAACACCAGCGTCACCGGATTGTCCGCGGTGAACGGCACCTTGCCGGCCAGCATCTCCCAAGCCATGATGCCTACGGAATACAGGTCTCCCTGCGGCGTTGCCTGATTGTGCTGAATCATTTCTGGCGCCAGATAGGCGGCCGTGCCCAGCAGCATGCCGGTGGAGGACAGCGTGGCCTGCGACACCGCCTTGGCCAGGCCGAAATCGGTGATCTGCACATGTCCTCGGTCATTGAGCAGAATATTCTCCGGTTTGATATCGCGGTGCACCACGCCTGCGCGATGCGCCGAAGCCAAGCCGTCCAACGTCTCACCGACTATGCGTAGCGTCTCACGAACGCTGAACGTGACTTGCTGGTTCATTTCGTACCGCAGGTTCACGCCATGCACGTACTCCATGACAAGAAAATCCAGTCCATCGAACTCACCGGTGTCATACACCTGCACGATATGGGGATTGGCTATTGCTGCTGCGGAACGGGCCTCGCGATGGAAACGTTCCACGAACTGGTCGCGTTGTGGGCCCTGTGCCAGCTGCGTGTGCATGATCTTAATGGCGACGGTGCGTCCCAGACGCTCGTCAACAGCTTGATACACCGTGGCCATGCCGCCATCGGCGATTCTGCTGACGACTCGGTACCGGCCTTCGATGACCTGGCCTTCGGGGGCATGCTGGGCTTCACTCATGGCTAATCGGTACGATTCCTTCTTCAAAAAACGTTTCGCGACAAAGATGTGTTCACTTGTAGTCTACAAGGAATGGTTTGCGGAAGATGCGATGAACACGGGTCTTTCACAGTGCGGCGGCATCAGCCCTGTTCCCGCACAATCGGTACGAAACGTGCGCATGCTTCGGTAAGCATGTCTTTGCGATCTTGCGATAGTTCAAGCGTCTCGATGGCGGCCTTCGACTCGAGCCACAGACCGGCGATCCGTTCCTTGGAACGTGCGATGGCACCAGTGGACTCGAACAATGCGATGGCACGCCTAACATGTGCCTCGTCACGTGATTCGGCTTCCCACATGTCGATGAGTTCACGTCGTTCGACATCGCCGGCAGCCTCAATCGCATCGGCCAGCAACACCGTGCGTTTGCCTTCACGGATATCACCGCCCACCGGTTTGCCGGTATTGCGGCTCGACCCGATGACGTCCAGAAGATCATCCGCGAGCTGGAACGCCAAACCAAGCGGCAATCCAATCGCCAGTGCGAGCCTGCGCGCGTCCGCAGGGGCGAGGCCGGCGGCAAGCATACCGAATTCCAAAGGTGCGATAGTGGTATAACTGGCGGTCTTCCAACGGAAGACATTCAAAGAGGCCGACGCCAGCTCTTCAGGATCGTCTAACGTATTGAGTTCCACGGCCAAATCGAGTACTTGGCCGATTTCCACTTCACGGTGCATATTCAGGAAGGCCGACACCACGGAAGATCCGGAGCCAAGCCGGCAAGCCGCTTTATTGGCGATATCCACGCTCGCGGTGGCCAGCATATCACCCAACATGATGCCCAAACCATGGCCGATGGCATCACTATGGGTATCCGTGGCAAGCGCACGATGAGCGGACGGCTTGCCACGGCGCAGATCGGAATCGTCGATGATGTCGTCATGCACCAACGCGCCGGTCTGAAACACTTCGATCGCGCATGCCAGATCCAACACCGTATCCATATCACGTTCCGCCACATCCTGCGGCGCGAACGCACGGAACGCATCCAACGTCAGCAACGCCCGCAGACGTTTGCCGCCCTCACTTGACGTGACCGCCTGCTGCGCCACCGCATCAGCGACGGCTTTGCAGGAATTCGCCACCGGATCGTCCGCATGCAGGAACGAAAAATCCCTTACCAGCGAGAGCGTGCGCGTTTCAATCTGTTCCAAATCGGAAGAGCTAGTCATGGGTCAAGGTTATCCACACACATTCGACAAGAGGAAAACATAATGATTGCAGCGGGTGAGACGGTGCCGGACGTTTCGTGACACGCCGAGCTTCACGTTCTCCGACCACAGGGGTCCCGAAACGCCTCATTGCATTGCCGGATGATGCATAGTTCCAACAAAGCGGCCTGCATCAAGCGACCGCTCCGATACGCCAAGGAGGACGAGACATGAAGACGATCGACGAGCCCATGCCGATATGCGAAGCCGAGATGGAACGGCTTGAAGACCAATTGGTGGAGGATTGCAAATCGCTGGGCATGGCGGAGAGCATACGCGATTTCCTGCAGGAGCCATTCTCGGAATGGATGGATGAGCTGGCCGATGAATCGTCGGGAGATGACGATTCATCGCCAGAATGCAGACTGTCCAGAAACGGTGCGGGAGCACTTGCCATCGCCATGCAGCAGACCATGGCGGTGCGTGACGCGCTGCTGGTCTCCATCATCGTGGATGAACGACGTTCGTCACGTGACTTTCTCATGGGATTCATGGCCAATCCGACACTTCCCGGCAACACGCGTCATCTGGAGGAATCCCTCAACGGATCGTTCCGTGACGCATCAAGAAAACCCGACACGAAACGTTGCGACAACGGCGTCAACATGATGTTCGACATCATCGGGATGGTCCCCGAACGGTATCATGTGCAGCCATTGGCCATCATCAGTTATGTGCTGTGGTGGATGGGCGATGAGCGCGCCATGCTGTGCGCGATGCGTGCGCTCGCGTTGGATGAGAATTGTTCGCTCGCGGCGATCATCTGCTCCGCGGCGCATCGTCATATCGGACCGGCATGGGCCGAAGAGACATAGAGCAACACGCCGAAAGGAAGCGGTACTTGCGCATGGTGAGCTCAACACGCGGGAATAATCGTCCTCGCAAGATGGTTAACTCACATAGTTGACGATTTGCCCTTGCCAGAAGTGGGTCCATATGGTATACGCTTCCGGCGGGATCAATAGGAGGATAAGTTTGGCCACCAAGGAAACGACGGTAAATACGGAACAGACTGATCTGACCGAAAAGACCACCTCCGGAAAAAAGGCCTCCACGCGCAAGCCTGCTGCCAAGAAGAGCGAGTCCTCAAAGACCGCTACGAAGACGTCGCGCAAGACGGCCGCGAAGAAGACCTCCGCCGCCAAGAAAAGCAAGAAAGCGGAAGAAGAAGAGAACCTGATCGAGCAGGACGCTCCTGAAGACGATCCCGTCGAGGATGCCGATCTTGATGATTTCGACGATGACCTTGATGACGTGGACGACGAAGGGGAGGATGACGACCTCGACGAGGACAATATCGACGAGGATGACGATTCCGAACTGGAAGACGATGACGAAGACAAGCGCAAAAAGCCGGAAGAGCCCAAGGAAAAAGGCGCTTTCGTGGTGCGTGACGATGATGACGACGACAATCTGACGCCGTCCGGCAATCCGAAGCGTCGTGTGATCGCAGCCGGCGCCACCGCAGATCCGGTCAAGGATTACCTGAAGCAGATAGGCCGAGTGAACCTGCTGAACGCCGAACAGGAAGTCGACCTGTCCGAACGCATCGAGGCCGGTCTGTACGCCCAACATCTGCTGGACACGGAATCCGACAAGATGGATTTCAAGCGCCGGCGTGAACTGAAGTGGGCCGCGAACGACGGCAAGCGCGCCAAGGACCATCTGCTGGAAGCCAACCTTCGACTCGTGGTCTCTCTTGCCAAGCGCTATACGGGCCGTGGCATGCTGTTCCTCGATTTGATTCAGGAAGGCAATCTTGGTCTGATTCGTGCCGTAGAGAAGTTCGACTGGAAGAAGGGCTTCAAGTTCTCCACGTACGCCACATGGTGGATTCGCCAGGCCATCACCCGTGCCATGGCTGATCAGGCCCGCACCATTCGTGTGCCTGTGCATATGGTGGAAGTCATCAACAAGCTGTCCCGCGTGCAGCGCCAGATGCTTCAGGACCTCGGCCGCGAACCTACGCCGGACGAACTAGCCCGCGAGCTCGACATGCCGGTCGAGAAGGTGCAGGAAGTGCAGAAGTACGGGCGTGAGCCGATTTCCCTGCACACGCCGCTGGGCGAGGATGGCGATTCCGAGTTCGGTGATTTGATCGAAGACACCGACGCCATCGCACCGTCCGATGCCGTCGCCTTCTCGCTGTTGCAGGAGCAGTTCAAGCAGGTGCTTGAAACGCTGTCTCCGCGTGAAGCTGGCGTCATCAAGATGCGCTACGGTTTGGAGGACGGCCAGCCGAAGACGCTGGATGATATCGGACGTGTGTATGGCGTGACGCGCGAACGTATCCGCCAAATCGAATCGAAGACCATGTCCAAGCTGCGCCATCCGTCCCGTTCGCAGACGCTGCGCGACTTCCTGGACCAGTGATAGTAATCAGACGCGAGTAAATGAAGTCGAGAAACCGGCATGAACGCAGGGTTTCTCGACTTCATGTCTTGTAAGGCGACAATTGAAAGGGAACATGGCTAAGGATAATTACGGTGCTGAGAGTCTTACCGTGCTCGAAGGCTTGGATGCGGTGCGCAAACGTCCGGGCATGTACATCGGCACGACCGACAGCCAGGGCCTGATGCACTGCCTGTGGGAGATCATCGACAATGCCGTCGATGAGGCTCTTGCGGGAGCCTGCAACCACATCATCGTGACCTTGCATGACGATGGTTCCGTTGAAGTGGCGGACAATGGCCGAGGCATTCCGGTGGACGTGGAGCCGAAAACCAAGCTCACCGGCGTGGAAGTGGTGCTGACCAAGCTGCATGCCGGCGCCAAATTCGGCAATTCCTCGTATGGCGCTTCCGGCGGTCTGCATGGTGTCGGCTCATCCGTTGTGAACGCATTGAGCTCCCGTCTCGACGTGGAAGTGGATCGTGACGGCAAAACCCACCACATGGCTTTCCATCAGGGCCACCCCGGAGTGTATTCCGACGTTGATCCGGAACACCCGTCTCCCGATTCGCCATTCAAGAAGACGCGCAAGAATCGTCCCACCGAACTTGAGATCATCGGCAAAGTCAGTCCGAAGACCACGGGTACCCGCATCCGCTATTGGGCGGATCCGGAGATTTTCAACGACACCGCTGAATTCAGCTATGACCAGCTCATCGACCGTGTACGGCAGACCAGTTTCCTGGTGCCAGGGCTGAAAATCACCGTCATCGACGAGAACATTCCCGAAACCGGCGACGAGTCCATTGACGAAATGCTGGAAGTCGATGACAATGTCATCGAACAGGTGACGGAAGAGAACACGTCCGCTGAAACGGATGATATCGGAACCTCTGCCGACATACTGCAGGAGGATTCAGCCGAAGCTGATGAATCAGCCGAATCGCAAGAAAACGATGCTGCCACGCAATCGCAGGAAACCGTTTCCCAACCCGTGCAGCCGAAATATCCGCATGCGCGCGTCGAAGAATTCTGCCATACCGGAGGCGTGAAGGATTTCGTCGACTTCCTGTCCAAAGGCGAAGCGGTCTCCGATATTTGGCGCATCGCCGGCGAGGACACGTATGTTGAAGAAACGCAGGCGGTCGGAGACGATGGTGAACTGCATGCGCAGAAGGTGACGCGTGATTGCGCAGTCGATATCGCCATGCGATGGACCAACGGCTACGACACCACCATGCGCAGCTTCGTCAACGTGGTGGAGACGCCCGGCGGCGGCATGCACGTGGACGGCTTCCTCCAAGGCATCACCAAGCAGGTGCGCAAGGCCATCGAGGACAACGCGCGCAAACTCAAGGTGAATCTCAAGGATTCCCATATGAAGGTGGAACGTGACGACATTCTCGCCGGTCTGGTGGCCGTCGTCACCGTCCGCATCGCCGAACCGCAGTTCCAAGGCCAGACCAAGGACGTGCTCGGCACCGCGCAAGTCAAGCCGATCGTCTCCAGAATGACCGATAAGCAGTTCGGTGAGATGATTACCGGCTCCAAACGCGGTTACAAGGAACAGTCCGGCCGCGTGCTGGAGAAAATCGTCGGCGAAATGCATGCCCGCGTGCAGGCGCGCAAGACCAAGGAAGTCACACGCCGTAAGAACGCGCTTGAATCCGCGTCCATGCCGCCGAAACTGTCCGACTGCCAGCCCGGCAATGACGATGTGGCCGAACTGTTCATCGTCGAGGGTGATTCCGCATTGGGCACAGCCAAGGCCGCCCGTAATTCCGGTTTCCAAGCGTTGCTGCCGATTCGAGGCAAAATACTCAACGTGCAGAAGGCATCGCTCGCGCAGATGCTGTCCAACAAGGAATGCGCAGCCATCATCCAGGTGGTCGGCGCAGGATCCGGCGCAAGCTTCGACATCGAACAGGCCCGATACAACAAGATCATCATGATGACCGATGCCGATGTCGACGGCGCGCACATCCGCATCCTGCTGCTGACGCTGTTCTACCGGTACATGCGGCCGCTTATCGAATACGGTCATGTGTATGCCGCCGTGCCGCCGCTGCATCGTATCGCGTTGACGGGTACGCATAAGGGCGAGTACATCTACACGTATTCCGATGATGAGTTGGCAGGCAAACTCGCCGAGCTTGATAAAAAGCACATCGGCTACAACGAGGACATCCAGCGTTACAAGGGTTTGGGTGAGATGGACGCCGACCAGCTGGCCGATACCACCATGGATCCGCGCACCCGCATGCTGCGCCGTATCCGCATGGAGGACGCCGAACAGGCCAGCCACATCTTCAGCCTGCTCATGGGTGATGACGTGCCGCCGCGCAAGGCGTTCATCGTGGAGAACGCCGACGATTTCGACCGTTCCAAGATCGACACCTGATATTGCATGGCGATTGCGATTGGCGGGTCTTGCGTTACGGCGGAGACCCGCTTTTCGTGTATGCACGATAATGCAAAAACGTCGGTCGATAGTGCAAGATACAAAATACCGTTTGGTAGGTAACTTTGGATAAAATAGCGGAGTATTTTCGTGATTTTATTGCCGCAAACATAAAACATACAAGGAGCTGACTGTGGCCAATCTGCTGCTCGCCGTGATTTACATCGCCTTCATCAGTCTGGGTCTGCCGGACGCGGTGCTCGGCGCCGCATGGCCGACGATGAGCGGCGACCTGCATGCGCCGATTTCCTGGGCGGGTGGCATTTCCATGACGATTTCCGCCGGCACCATCGTGTCCGCGCTGCTATCCGACCGCATGACCTTGCGGTTCGGTGCAGGCAAGGTCACGGCAGTGTCCGTTGCGTTAACGGCGTTCGCATTGTTCGGCTTCTCCATCTCGCCGAATTACTGGATGCTGCTGCTCTTCGCCATTCCGTACGGCTTGGGCGCGGGCGGCGTCGATGCGGCGCTCAACAACTATGTGGCAATTCACTACGAAAGCCGTCACATGAGCTGGCTGCACGCCATGTGGGGCTTGGGCACTCTGCTTGGCCCGTACATCATGGCAAGCGCATTGGGTGCCGGCCATGGCTGGGCGTGGGGCTACCGGACCATCTCCATTCTGCAGGTCGTGCTCACCGCGGTGCTGGTGCTGAGCCTGCCGTTGTGGAAGGCGCGTAAGACCGTCGAACCGCAGCGGACGAGTGAAACCTCTTCCGTGCAATCCGCGCAGTCCGAGCAATCGGAAGGGGAAACAGCTGACCGGCGCAAGCCGCTTGGTATTCGCGGTGTGCTCGCCATCCGTGGCGCCCGCGAGATCCTCGTGATGTTCTTCTGCTATTCCGCGCTCGAATCGACCGCCATGTTGTGGGCCAGCAGCTATATGGCGCTTGGCAAGGGCATCGACAAGACCACGGCGGCCATGTGGGGAAGCCTGTTTTGCATCGGCATCACCGTCGGACGTCTCGCCAGCGGTTTCCTGACCATGAAACTGAACGATCCGGCCATGATTCGTCTTGGCCAGGCGTTGGTGCTGACCGGCATCGTCATCATGCTCCTGCCGTTGCCGCACAATATCGGCACCATCGCGGGACTAATGGTCATCGGTTTGGGCTGCGCGCCGATCTATCCGTGCGTCATCCATTCCACTCCTGCTTATTTCGGCGAGGACAAATCGCAGGCCATCGTCGGCATGCAGATGGCTTGCGCCTATGTGGGATCGATGTGCATGCCGCCGCTGTTCGGGCTGATCGCGCAACATGTTTCGGTCAACCTGTTCCCGTTCTATCTGGTGGTGTTCCTAGCGCTGATGGTCGCCATGCATGAGACTTTGCGCCGCAAGTGCGGCGACCGTGCGGCCGCCTGACGACGCCATATGTGAGACGCTCGAATGCGTCAGCCGGGCGGTGTGCTCGAATGAGCCGACGACGGTGGATGACGAGCTTTCCGCCGGTTGTGGATGATGTCTGAAGGCGATGCCATAATCGAACGTATGTACGAATGCATGGACTTGTTCTCGGAGGCTACCAATGCCTGGTTCAAGCATGCGTTCAATGCTCCGACGGAGGCGCAACGTTTGGCATGGCCGGCCATCTGCTCCGGCGAGAACGTGTTGGTGGTGGCGCCCACCGGCTCCGGCAAGACATTGTGCGCCTTCCTTTCCGCAATCGACCGTCTGATGACGAAGGAGGGCGATGACTTATTGCGGACGTCCGGCGGTGGGGACGGCACGGCTGAATCCGATTGCAATGCCAAGAAACGTAAACCCGTCCGCGGCGTCAAGGTCCTGTATATTTCGCCATTGAAGGCTCTGGGCGTGGATGTGGCCAAGAACCTCCAAGCGCCATTGGCTGGCATCGCCGGACAGTGCGAGGCGATGGGATTGCCATCGCCGAAAGTCAGCGTGGGCATACGAAGCGGCGACACCACGCCGCAGGAACGGCGCAGAATCGTCAGCCATCCGCCGGATATCCTCGTAACCACGCCAGAATCGCTGTTCCTGCTGCTCACCTCCAAGGCGCGACGGATACTTTTCGCCGTTGATACCGTTATCGTGGATGAAGTGCACGCCATCGCGGGCTCCAAACGTGGCGCGCACCTGGCGCTGAGCTTGGAACGATTGGAAAGCCTTGCCGGCCGGTCTGTCCAACGCATCGGGCTTTCCGCCACTGTGGAACCGCCGGCCGAAGCCGCACGTTTCCTTGGCGGCACGCGGCCGGTACGCGTCATCAGACCCGAATCGCACCCCGACATGGATCTGAAAGTGGTGGAACCGCTTTCGGCCATGCGCGATCCCGTCTCCGACGACGCAGGGCGGAGGGCAGGCGCCGTGAAACTTCCGAACCGCCATACCACGCATATTTCCGGGGTGGGTCCTGCCATGGAGGCATCGGCGGAACGTAAAGGACTGACTTCGGTCGGGGGAGATGAACATACCTCACGGGTTTCGACCGGAGGTTCGGTATGGCCGGCCATCGAACGCAGCGTGCTTGACGAAGTGCTGAAACACCACACCACCCTCGTGTTCGTCAACTCCCGTGGCCTTGCGGAAAAACTCACCGCACGGCTCAACGACCTGTATGCGCAATTGCGCACATCCCGGAAAACTGGGTCTGAAACCGCCGTCAAAGCGGACGCAGGGCGGGATGCGCTGTCCGACCGTAGGCTTGGCCGAACGGACTTGAGTGTGTCGGACAACGCATCCCAGCCGGAGTCCACAGCCAGTGATTCCACCCAGCCGTATCCGGATCTGGGCTCCCCGGAAGGCCGTGAAGGCTTCGCCAAACACTACGATTCCGTGGTCGGATCCACCACCATGCTGGTCTCCTCGCATGCGGACGCCGACGCGATCGCCATGGCGCATCATGGTTCCGTTTCCAAAGACCGGCGCAAACAGATCGAAGAGCAGCTCAAACGCGGCCAATTGCGTTGCGTGGTCGCCACATCGAGCCTTGAACTCGGCATCGACATGGGTTCAGTGGATCTGGTCATCCAGATCGCACCGCCATTGTCCGTGTCCTCGGGATTGCAGCGGGTGGGGCGCGCCGACCACAAGGTCGGGGGAGTCTCGCATGCACTGTTCTACCCGATTACACGAGAGCAAATCATCGGCACGGCCGCAAGCATCGAATGCATGCGCTCCGGAGACATCGAAACACTGACCATTCCATGCACCCCCTTGGACGTGCTTGCCCAGCAAACCGTCGCCGCCGCGGCGATGGATGATCTGAAACCAGACGACTGGTACGTGACCGTGCGCAAGGCCGCGCCATTCGAAGATCTCGACAGAACCATGTTCGATGCTGTGATGGGCATGATGACCGGTGCCTACAACGGCGAGGATTTCTCCGCCTTCCGACCTCCATTGCAATACAACGAAGAGGCGGGTCTCATCTCCGCGCGCCCTGGCGCTCAACGACTGGCCGTGACCAGCGGAGGCACCATACCCGACCGAGGAACCTACACCGTGGTGCTTCCCGAAGAAGGCTCCGGACCGGGCCCACGCAAAGTGGGGGAGCTGGATGAGGAAATGGTGTACGAATCCCGGGTTGGAGACGTCATCACCCTCGGCACATCGACCTGGCAGATCCAGGAAATCACCCGGGACCGTGTGGTGGTGGTTCCTGCTCCAGGGCGTACCGCCCGACTGCCGTTCTGGCATGGCGAAGGCGACGGGCGGGACGCGGCATTCGGACGGTCCCAAGGCCGATTCATACGCGATATGGCGCAAGGACTACGCGCGGAAGTCTCGGACGGCATCGCAGGAGACAAGACCAGCCGATTCGACACGACAACAATCGCACGTCTACGTCGTGACGGATTGGACGACAACGCCATCGGCAATCTTGCCGACCTGCTTGCCGAACAGCGCGCCGCCACGGGAACGATTCCCAACGACCGTGAGCTGGTCGTCGAACGCTGCCAGGATGAAGAAGGCGATTGGCGTGTGATCGTCCACTCGCCATACGGCAGACGCGTGCACGAACCATGGGCCATGGCCATCACCACACGTATCAAACAACGATACGGGTTCGATGGGCAGGTATACGCGGCCGACGACGGCATCATCATCCGCCTCCCGGACGGCGACGGCAACCTGCCGATCCGCGAGCTGCTGCTGTTCGACACGGAAGAGCTGCAACGCATCATCGAAACGCAAGTCGGCGAAAGCGTGCTGTATGCCGCACGATTCCGAGAATGCGCGGCGCGATCGCTGTTCCTGCCACGCGCCAACCCCGGCAGACGCGTCCCCTTATGGCAGCAGCGGCTGCGCGCGGCGCAACTGCTCAACGCCGCCCGAACTCGGAAGAACTTCCCGTTGCTGTTGGAAACCGCACGCGAATGCCTACAGGACGTGTACGATCTGCCCGCGCTGAAACATGTGATGTCCGGATTACGCTCCGGCGTCATCTCTTTGAGCGAGACCGTCACGGAAACGCCGTCGCCGTTCGCGGAAAACATGCTGTTCGGATACGTGGGCGCGGTCATGTACCAATACGACGTGCCGCAAGCCGAACGCAGCACGCAACTGCTGTCCATGGACCCGGAAGTGCTGGAACGTCTTCTGGGAGCCACGGACATGGCTTCGCTGTTGGATGCCGACGTCATCGCGCAGGTTGGGAAGGAGCTTGCCGGACGGACGTTCTGGAACGATTTGGACGAGACCGACATTGCCGGCCGTGTGGCGCGATATGTCAAAACGCATGGCCCATTCACCGCGGATCAGATGATCGCCGAACTGGGATTGGACGCTGTCCAAGGCGTACGCATGTTGGATGAATTACATGCCAAAGGCGAACTGCTGAAAGGCCATTTCGTCGATGATGCGGCCGGAGCGGACGCCAATGGTTCCGATGATTCAGCATCGGAACGGTCACCTCGGCAAACGCCCCAGCAATGGCTCCACAAAGACGTGTTTCGGCGTATCCGCGCGCTTTCGCTTGCCAAGGCACGCAAAGCCATCAAGCCGGTGGAACCGGCCGTCTATCAGGCGTTCCTGTTGGACAGACAAGGTGTCGGACCTGTGGGTGGCGCCCGATATGAAAGCGTCGACGGGCTGATGCGTGTGATCGAACAGCTTGAAGGCATATACCTCAACGCCTCCGTTTGGGAATCCTCGGTCTTCCCCGCACGCGTTCGCGACTACCAACCGAGTATGTTGGACGAATTGCTCGCATCCGGAGACGTGGTATGGGTCGGCTCCAAAATCAATGGTTCCAACGCCAAGGAAGCCGGCGGAATCGCATTCCATCCAGCTGATTCACGGCTGCTGGTGAAACCCGGCGAACAATCGCAGAACAATGCCTATAGTGCCGGAACCATGACCGTGCCGGAGACGATACTTGCCGCATTATCGAATGGGGGAGCCTTCCATGCGCGGCAGCTTTCCACGGCCGCCAAAACCATCTGGCAGGAACATGCGGAAGTCAACGTGAATCCTGAAACAGGGGAAATCATCCTTCCCGCATGGGGCGAAAGCCAGTTCGAGGAAGCCTTGTGGTCCTTGGTATGGCAAGGCAAAGTGACGAACAGTTCATTCGCTCCCGTTCGGGCCTTGGCTCAAGGCACGGTTTCAGTGCGCGCGCCACGCACTGCCGCACGCAGACGCGTACGGATCCACGCCTCGACACCGGCGACGCTCGGTGGATTATGGTCCGCGGTCGACTCGTCCCGGACCAGTCCAATGGCGATACCGGACCAAACGGACGATACCGCCGGCAAACCAACAGCCGGCATCGAGGAATACGACATCGCATTGATCGAATCGCTGCTCGACCGATATGGCGTGATCGCCGCTCCGCTAATCGACAAGGAGCAGGTCGCAGGCGGATTCTCCGGACTATACCCGGTACTCAAACGCATGGAGGAACACGGCAATCTGGTCAGAGGCATGTTCGTCAAAGGATTCGGAGCGGCCCAATTCGCCGGACGTGACACAGTGGACGCCTTGCGCGGCGACGACGAGGCGCGCAGCCAATCCTGCGTGGCGCTCGACGTGACCGACCCGGCCAATCTGACAGGCTCCGCGATCACATGGCCCGAACAACACCATATGAAACCGGCGCGCAGAGCGGAATCGGTCATCGTGCTCGACCACGGCATGCCGGTGCTGTTCGCCGTGCCGAAAAGCCACAGAATCGTCAGCTTCACCGATGACGAGCGAATATTGCAGCCGGCATGTACGGAACTTGCCTATGCATTGCAGCATCAGTCCAAGGGCAGCGTCAGCTTCGCCGAAATGAACGGTGAATCATTGAAGGAACGCAACGAATACAGACGTTTGCTGCATGCTGCCGGGTTCGTGGACAGCCCACAAGGCATGAAGCTATATGGCTGAACCAAGCCGGAGGCACTTTCACCCAGCCTGCTCATTCAACCTGGCGGCCCAAGTGCGCAAAACGGGAAGGCCCTGAACCGGAAGAAGAACCAGTCCAGAGCCCCGCCAATCGATTTCGTCGAATCAGCCGACCACCGCAATCGGCGCCGACAGATCCGTACCGGAACCATCGCGTCGCATATCAGGCTTCGGCAATTCCACAGGAGCGCCACTTTGCGTGGAAGCATGCAACGGATACGCGCCCACGAACGTGAGAATCAACGTATCCTGCCCCTTGAGGAATCGCTGCGAACGCACGCCACCCGTACCACGGCCCTTCGTCGGATACATCTCCAACGGCGTGACCTTCGCGGCACCGTTTTCAGTGCCAGGCAACGCTTCGGAATCGCCGGCAACCGTCAACACCACGGCTCCGGAAGCAGAGAACAGTCCATTCTCGCCTTCTTCGTAATTCCATGTCACCTTGCCGTCAGGCACCACCGCGAACGCGGCCACCGAACACCCCTCAGCCAGACGAATGCCCGCCATGCCGCCAGCGGTACGGCCCTGCGGACGCACATTCTTCGCTTCGAACGTCAACAACGAGGAATCGGTGGACACAAACACCAGACGATCCTCATCACGGGCTTCGGCAGCGGCAAGCACTTCGTCATCATCCTTCAAATCGATGACGCTCCACGAATCCATTGTGGTCGGAGATTCACGGTTCCAACGCTTGACCACGCCGTTGCGGGTGCCCAACGCCAAAGGAACAAGCTGACCGCCGTCATCCGTGGACGGCATATCAATCGCGGCAATCACCCGTTCGCCGCGGATCGGATCGGTGTTCTCCGTCATGCCCAGCAGTTCCTCGGCCTTCACACCACCCGTGACACTGAGCGGCCCATCCGCGGAAACCTTCGGCAATTCGACCACATGGGCCAGCACCAGACGACCCGCTGAAGTAACCAAGCCGTATGAGGAACGTGTGGACGTGCGGAACATCGAAACGATTTGATCATCCTTGGCGCGTCCGTCGGAAGCCGAACGATTCTCCCAACGTTCCACCGCATCCTCGGAAGTGCGTGCGATCAGGCCCGTGGCGGACAGCATCACCGCGCACGGCTCGTCATCAATCTGCAGAGCCGATGCGGTGGCATTCTCATCGCCGGCCTTCTTTGCGGCCTTTGCGGCTGCGGCGACATCGGCTGCTGCGGAGGATACGGTCGCGGCGGCGCGCGCGGCAGCCATCGCGTTTGCAGAGACGCCATCATCGCCATGCGCCACAACAGGCGTCAAATTGCCTTCCTCATCCTCATCCAGCAGCACCGTGCGCCGGGGAGTGCCGTATTTGGCCACGGCGTCATCCATTTCGTCAATGACCACGCCGTCAAGCGCCTCATCGGAAGCAAGAATGCGTTCAAGCTCTTCGATACGCCGCTTCAGATCGTCGCGTTCCGCCTCAAGCTCGATACGACTCATCTTGGTCAGACGGCGCAGCCGCAAGTCAAGAATGTACTGTGCCTGAATCTCGTCCAGATCGAATACGGCGATAAGCTTTGTTTTCGCGGCCTCGGCATCATCAGAAGAGCGAATCACCTGAATGACTTCATCGATGTCCACCATGGCGAGCAGCAAGCCCTCCACCAAGTGCAGCCGCTCAAGCGCCTTCTTCCTGCGGAATTCACTGCGTCGGCGGATCACCACACGACGATGGTCCACCCACACCTGAAGCATTTCCTTCAATCCCATGGTGTGCGGACGGCCATTGACCAACGCCACATTGTTGATGGTGAAATTGTCCTGCAACGGCGTGTGCTTGAACAGCTGCGCCAACACCGCGTTCGGATCGAACCCGGTTTTGATTTCGATGACGAGGCGCGTGCCGTTATGCCGGTCAGTCAGATCGATGGCACCGGAAATGCCGTCCAGCTTACGGTTCTTCACACCTTCGGAAATACGTTCCAACACACGTTCCGGACCCACCATGAACGGCAGTTCCGTCACGACGATGGCCTTTTTGCGAGCCGTCACGTTTTCGATATGCGTCACGGAACGCGTGGTCAACGCGCCACGACCCGTCTCGTACGCCTCGCGGATGCCCTTGCGGCCCACAATCACGCCGCCGCCCGGCCAATCCGGACCCGGCACGTAGCGCATCAACTCCTCTAACGTCGCGTCGGGATGGCGCATAAGATGCTTGGCCGCAGCCACCACCTCGCCAAGATTGTGCGTGGCCATATTCGTGGCCATGCCGACGGCAATGCCGGAACCACCATTGACCAGCAGGTTCGGAATCGCGGCAGGCAGCACAGTCGGCTCCTGAAGCTTGTTATCGTAATTCGGCGTGAAATCGACGGTATTTTCGGCGATATCGGCATTCATGCCCAACGCGGCCGGCGCCATACGAGCCTCGGTATAACGAGAAGCAGCAGGACCGTCATCGAGAGAACCGAAATTGCCGTGACCGTCCACCAATGGCAGCCGCATCGCGAACGGCTGCGCCAAACGTACCATCGCCTCGTAAATCGCGGAATCGCCATGCGGATGGAGCTTGCCCATCACTTCGCCAACCACACGCGCCGACTTCATATACGGCCGGTCCGGATTGAGGCTCATCTGACCCATCTGATAGATGATGCGTCGTTGCACCGGCTTGAGACCGTCCCTGGCATCAGGCAGCGCTCGGGCGTAAATCACCGAATACGCGTATTCGAGGAACGACTTGCTCATTTCCTCGTTCAACGGCGTTTCGACGATGTTCTCCTTGACCGTACGCGGGTCAAAGGCTGGTTTTGCCGGTTTGCGGTGCGACACCATGCGGTGGTTCTCCTCACGGAAAGGTTATGGTAATCAACCTAGCAATATTACCAGCTGGTACTGCCGCGGTGCTTGAATGGGAACCATGAGTGTTGAAGTGCCCGAAATCGACCAGCTGCTAGCCATGACCAGTCCGGCACGATATGGCGACGAACTGCCGGATGAGGGCAGCCGCGGCGGTGCTCTCCACCTATCCTCGGTACTTCCCGCCATTTCCAGCGCCATCGGGCATCCGATTCCAACGGCCATCCATGCCGATCCGAAACGACTCCAAGAGGCACTTGGCCTGCCGGACGCGCGTTCGGCAGTCGTGGTCCTGGTGGACGGTCTCGGATATTGGAACATCAATATGAGATTGGGGCATTCACCCTATCTACGGTCGCTGATGGCGGATGGCGTTAACCAGCGGCCAATCGCCACATGCATGCCCAGCACCACCGTGGCCGCAATGTCCACGTTCGGCACCGGCACATGCCCCGGATTAACCGGCATGACGGGGTATACGCAGCTCAATCCCGACAATGGCGAAATCTGCCAGCTCATCTCTTTCAAAAACGCGCCCGCACCGCTGAAACTGCAACAGCAGCCGACCATATTCGAACGATTGGCGGAACAGGACGTTCGCGTCACCAGTTCGGGACTGCCGAAATTCGCGTTCTCCGCGTTGACTCAGGCGGCGTTACGTGGCAGCGACTACATCTCCAATGACGATCCACGCCGACGTATCATGACCGCGGCGAAAGCGGCGAACACGCCCGGACTGACATACGTGTACCTGCGCGACGCGGACAAGATCGGACACAATTACGGCTGGGACTCCGACAAGTGGATCGGCACATATGAGCGTATCGACGCCCAGTTGTCTTTGCTGCGTCGAAGTGTGCCGAAGAACACGCTGATCGTCATCGTGGCGGATCATGGCATGATAACCGCCGACCCGGAAGCCTGCATCGACATAGCGTCCGAACCCCAGCTGATGCGGGGCGTCGCGAATGTCGGCGGCGAACCACGCTGTGTCATGCTTTATGGCGAGGATGGCGAGAATCCGGAGGACATCGCCGCTCGTTGGCGTGACGTGCTGGGGGAGCGCGCCCAGGTGCGCACCCGCCGGCAGGCAATCGAGGAAGGCGTCTACGGACCAGTCGATGAACGCGTCAAGTCGATGATCGGCGATGTGGTCGTCTCCGCTGCGGGCTCTACCACCATTGTCGATTCCCGCACACAGGCGGAGAAGGCGATGCATCTGCCCAGCGTGCACGGGTCGCTGACCTACATGGAATCTGATATTCCATGCCTGATTGACGTGGCTTGATTGAATGATCTGAACGTCTGAACGGATGTTGCCGTGGGATGTTAGGGAACGTTAATCAGTCACCGAACAGAATTTCATCCCAACTCGGCACTGCGGAGCGTCCTGCACGGCGCTTCGATTTGGTGGTGCTCTGACTATGAGGATCGGATGATGCCATCTTGGACTTATCGGACTGCTGCTCGCCGGCGGATTGCGTGTTTTGCGAGTTTTGGGCAGGTTCCGTCGTTGAAGGGGCGGGGTACTGCGTCGTCGCGATTTCCGGACGGTTCGGCAGCGGAACGGTCGCCGATGACTGAGTCTCAACGGTGGTCTTGATATTCGTGGCTTGTGGTGCAACCGGTTCCGGAGCATTCCAAGCGGACACCGTCTGTTCGATACGTGCGGAACGTGCGGAATCGCCCGGCAAATTCAATGATGCGAGAAAATTCTGGTCGACCTGCTTCTCGGTGTGTCCTTCCGTCGGCGTGTCTTGCTCGCCGATGAGCTTGCGTGCCGTTGCGTTCAGACAGTTGACCGCGTTGTCATGCATGTTCCAAGACCATTCCGCACGGGCGGCATGACCTGCGGAATCGAACTCCGCGGTAATCTTCCACGGTTCCAAACCGCGTCTGGTGGCCTTCCACCGCACATCCTCCAACCGTACGTGGGCTGCGGCGAAAGTGCGTTCGATCAATTCGGAAAGCGTGCGCACACGGCTTTCCTTCGGCGCGGGAACCGCCAGGAACTGTTCGATCGCATATTGCTTTTCGGTTTCCACCGCCGCCGAGAAACGCCGAACAAGCGCTTCGCTCAACGAATATCGCTCCGCCACGCGGGTCGGATTGGCTCCGGCTCGAATCAAGGATTGGATTTGGGAGATCGGCAGCGTGGAAGGCGCTTGCTGCTGACGCTCCTCTTGGGTTTCGGTGCGAATCTGCTTTGCCTCCAAAATGGCTCTTTCAAGCGCTTCATCGACCTTGACGGCGAATTTGCCGGCACCTGAAACAAAGACGAGCTCACCGGTTTCACTCACATGATCGAACCGTGCATCTTCGAGCGCATTCTCAGGCACAACACACCACTTTCCCTTAGATTTTTCTATTAATTCTATTGTGCCCCACGTGTCGGATTTTACGAGTATTTCAATTCGTGTATCCTAGCGGGGGAAAAGTCATGTATTCTATGGCGCATAAGCACCATAGATGACGAAAGGAATCTCGATGGCACAGGATTATGATTCCCCGCGCAACAAAGACGAGGACGAGGAGTCGCTCCAGGCTTTGAGCAAGGGTTCTCAGAACAATTCCAACGATATGGACGATGACGAGAACGCCATTGCCGAAGACTACGAGCTGCCGGGCGCCGATTTGAGCAATGAGGACGCTTCGGTGACCGTCATTCCGATGCAGGGCGACGAGTTCATCTGCTCCGAATGCTTCCTGGTGAAGCATCGCAGCCAGCTTGCCTACACTACCGACGACGGACAGCCGGTATGCAAGGAGTGTGCGGCCTGATGGCGTTCGACGAGGCATACAACGAGCCGGAAAACGTCGAGGTTCTGGTAAAGTCGCTGGATCCCGGGCAGCCGGCTCAGCTGCATTACGCCCATGCCGGAGACGCCGGTGCCGATCTGCGCACCACCGAAGAAGTGACGTTGAAGCCGTTCCAGCGGGCGCTGGTGCCCACGGGAGTGGCAATCGCATTGCCTGCCGGCTATGTGGCGCTGGTGCATCCGCGTTCGGGACTCGCCGTCAAGCAGGGCGTCACGGTGCTTAACGCGCCGGGAACCATCGACGCTGGGTACCGTGGCGAAATCAAGGTGCCGTTGATCAACCTCGATCCGGAACGCGCCGTGACGTTCCATCCGGGCGACCGCATCGCACAGCTGGTCATCCAACGCTACGTCGAGGCAAAATTCATCGAGGCGCAGACCCTGCCCGGATCCGACCGCGCGGAACGTGGCTTCGGATCAACCGGCGTTGCGTCCTGACGGGACTGCAATACACAAAGACCGAGGATGTATCCGGCCGTGCAACACGCGGCCGGATACATCCGTCATATGGTGATGCGCGGGTACTATAGGGTACATTCCAAGCGAGGAGGAGCGAAATGAGCGACATGGATCATGAGGTTCGTTCGGCCAGAATGTTGGGCTGCGAGATCAGCACGAATCCGCTTGACCCGCTTGAACCAATCCTCAAGATGTGCGAATACCACCATCCCGACGAGGACATGAGCATTCTCGCGAGAGCCTACCGGCGCGCCGTCAACCAGCATTCGTCGCAACGGCGTAAATCCGGCGAGCCGTACATCATCCATCCGCTTGCAGTGGCGCAGATCCTCGCCGATCTTGGCATGGGGCCGCTGGTTGTGGCAGCGGGCCTTCTGCACGACACGGTGGAGGACACCGACTACACGCTCGACGAATGCCGCGCCGAATTCGGCGACACGGTGACCGGCCTGGTGGACGGCGTCACGAAGCTTTCCAAAATGGAATACGGCGATTCCGCCCAGGCCGAGACCATCCGCAAAATGGTGGTGGCGATGAGCCGCGACGTGCGCGTGCTGGTGGTCAAGCTCGCCGACCGTGTGCACAACGCCCGTACATGGCGTTACGTCAAGCAGTCGAACGCGCAGAAAAAGGCACGTGAAACGCTGGATGTGTATGCGCCGCTCGCCAACCGTCTTGGCATGAACGCCATCAAAACCGAGTTGGAAGAACTCAGCTTCAAGGTTCTGTATCCGAAGATCTACAACGAGATTGTGGTATTGGTGGCCCGTCGCGCCGGACAACGCGACGTGTACCTGAAGCAGATTCTCGCCGAAATCAATGAGGATCTCGACGAACAGCACATCAAAGCCTATGTGACGGGCCGTCCGAAGGACTACTTCTCCATTTACCAGAAGATGATCGTGCGCGGGCACGATTTCGCCAACATTTATGATTTGGTGGGCGTGCGTATCATCGTCGACACGATTCAGGACTGCTATGCGGCGTTGGGTGCCGTGCATGCGCGGTGGAACCCTGTTCCCGGCCGTTTCAAAGACTATATCGCCATGCCGAAGCTCAACATGTACCAGAGCCTGCACACCACGGTGGTCGGTCCCGGCGGCAAGCCGGTGGAGATTCAGATCCGCACGTGGGACATGCACCGCCGCGCGGAATTCGGCATCGCTGCGCATTGGAAGTACAAGGAGAACGGCCAAGCCGGACGCGCGTTGAGCTCGCCTGACAAGTCCGACCGCAAGCGTGGCGAAAACCAGGAGCTGAGCGAGGCCGACAACCTCAAATGGATTCAGCAACTTGCCGACTGGACGAGCGAAACGCCGGATTCCGACGAATTCCTTGGCTCCCTCAAAGAGGATTTGGGCGCGGCAGAGGTCTACGTGTTCACGCCGAAAGGCAAGATCGTCTCGCTTCCCGCCGAAGCCACTCCGATTGATTTCGCTTATGCGGTGCACACCGAAGTCGGTCACCGTACCATGGGTGCGCGCGTGAACGGACGATTGGTGCCGCTTGATACCAAGCTCGAGAATGGCGATACCGTTGAAATATTGACATCCAAGTCCGAATCCGCAGGTCCGTCGCGTGATTGGCTGAGCTTCGCCAAGAGCCCGAAGGCACGCAACAAGATTCGTCAATGGTTCAGCAAGGAACGCCGTACCGAAGCCGTCGAGGAAGGCCGTGACGAGCTGACGCGCGCCATGCGCAAGCGCAACCTGCCAATCACCACGCTGCTGACTCCGGAAGCATTGGTGGGCGTCGCCGACGAGTTGAACCTTGCCAACGCGGAAGCCGTGTTCGTGGCGATTGGTGATGGCCAGATCTCCACGCAGAACGTCATCTCGCATCTGGTCCGTGACGCGGGCAGCGACGAGGTGGATGAGGAAGTCGAGCAGGAGGCGTTGCCGCTCAAGCAGGTGGAGCGTACCAAGAAGACCACCAGCTCGTTGGGTATCTCCGTCAAGGGCGTGGGGGACATCTGGGTCAAGCTGGCCCGATGCTGCATGCCGGTTCCTGGAGACAAGATCATCGGCTTCATCACCCGCAACCAAGGCGTGTCCGTGCATCGCGTGGACTGCCAGAACATGCTCGAACTGGAGAAACGCCAGCCCGAACGTGTGGTGGATGTGCAGTGGACCAGCACCAAGGGCGTGTTCATGGTCAAGATCCAGGTCGAGGCGCTTGACCGTCCGCATCTGCTGAGCGATGTGACACGCGTGCTGTCCGATCACGGCGTGAACATTATCTCCGGCTCGATTTCCACCGGCACCGACCGTGTGGCCACCAGCCAATTCAGCTTCGAAATGGCCGATCCGCAGCATCTGAACACCCTGCTCGCCGCCGTGCGTAAAATCGAAGGCGTGTTCGACGTGTACCGCATCACCGGCGCGAAGGATTCCGCGGAGCCGCGACTGCGCAAAATGTGATGTTGACGAATCACATAAGCCGGTGATTGCAAGCAAACGCCTCTATAAATAAAATGAAGAAAGCCCCTCAATCGAGGGGCTTTCCTATATTGTACGGCTGTGCGGGAAACGCTTACTTGAGCACTTCCACGGACACGATGCCGACCGGCTCGGTCGGACGGTCCATGCGATCGGTGTTCACGGCTTCGAGCTTGTCGACCACTGCCTTGGAATCGTCATCCGCAACCTCGCCGAAGATGGTGTGGTGGCCGTCGAGCCACGGGGTCGGCACGGTGGTGATGAAGAACTGGGAACCGTTGGTGCCGTGGATCTTGCCGTCCATGCCACGACGCAGGCCGGCGTTCGCCATGGCCAGCAGGTACGGGTGGTCGAACTTCAGATCAGGAACAATTTCATCGTCGAAGTCGTAGCCCGGGCCGCCGGTGCCGTTGCCCAGCGGGCAGCCACCCTGAATCATGAAATCCTTGATGATGCGGTGGAAGGTTAGACCGTTGTAGAACGGCTCATGGGAAGGCTGGCCGGTCATCGGATCGATCCATTCCTTCTCGCCGGTGGCAAGGCCGAGGAAATTGGCCACGGTTTCCGGGGTTTCGTCGTCGAACAGGTTGATTTTGATGTCACCTTCGGAGGTGCGCATGATAACTGTAGTCATGGCTCCAAGTGTCTCATGGGCTTGAGACC